>NZ_RJTU01000083.1 GCF_003730015.1 Epilithonimonas hominis
TAATATCAAGTAGTCATTTTCTCTTTGTAATCTTCCAAATGATGGTTCCGTTCGATGCTTCGGTTTTCTTTGGAACTGTGGCAAACGCCTCTAATTGGGCATCCATCACAGTTTTTAGCCTGATAATGGGAGAGCTTTTGAGGATAACCGGTCTTGGTTTTGCGCGTGCTTTCGTGCGTTTTTTCCATCTTTTGTCCCATCGGACAAACGTAAAAATCGTCTTCCCCGTTGTAATGCAGATTTTCTTTGCTGAAAATCTTGTGTTTCGCCTGATAACGGGCATTCTGCTCTTTGTCGAAAGTATTGTATTTTACAAATGGAATGATGTTTTTTTGTTCCAATAATTCATAATTTTCCTCGCTTCCGTAGCCCGCATCGGCAGTGAGTTCTTCCAATTCTTCGAGTTTTTTTTTACCAAACAATTTCTCAAAATTCTCCAAATGACGCTTCAGGGTATTGAAGTCGTTGGTCTCTTGATGGATCGTGTAATTTACAATAAACTGATTCTCGGTAGAAATCTGTGCATTATAGGCCGGTTTGAGCTGTCCGTTTTGCATATGGTCATCCTTTAGCCTCATAAAAGTGGCGTCTTCATCCGTCTTGCTGTAGGAATTCCTCTCTGCCAAAATAGCCTCCTGAGCTTCGTATTTATCGAGGTTTTTCTCAAAATTATTTTTAATGTAATTCAGCTTGGCTTTAGCTTTTTTGTCGGAATCAGTTTTACCGTTGCCGCCTTTTAATTTGGCATTGATATTTTCTACCGTTTGCTGAATTTTTTCTTTGCTGATTTCTTTAAATTCCGGCGGTTCAGGGTCTTTGTCCTCTTCCCTTGCCACGCTTTGGGCATATTTCCAAAGATCTTCCAATTGGCGGAGCATCTTTTCTTTGTTGGTTTTAATGGCATTGGCCCACACAAAAGTGTAGCGGTTTGACTGGGCTTCGATTTTCGTTCCGTCCACAAAAACCTGTTTCAAACTTACCAAACCTTCTTCGGCAAGAAGCAAAACTACTTGCGAGAAAATATCTTTGAAAGCCGCTTCAAGCTTGTGAGCCCGAAATCTGTTCACGGTATTATGATCCACGATGCTCATATTGGAGAGCCACATAAAGTTGATATTTTCGCGAAGTGCTTTTTCGATTTTCCGGGAGGAATAAATGTTGTTCAAATAGGCAAAAACCATCACCTTGAGCATCATCACGGGATGATAGCTGGGATTTCCCTCTTTGCTGTAGGCTTTTAGCAGCGGGTCTATATTGATCCTCTCCAAAATATCATTGACAATCCGAACAGGATGATTATCGGGAATCAACTCCTCAAAACTATACGGAAACAACACCGTCTGATTTTGGTTGTAATACTTGAAATTCATAGACAAATATCTGATTATCAGATATAAATATAAAAAAATAACAATTATAACCAAAAAAAATCCGCCTCAGTTGTGAGACGGATTCTTTCTTTTTGGTTCATGATTTGATTATTCGTAAACATCAATCCAAAAAAAATATTGTTATGATACCAAAACCAATGCTGACACTCTCGCAAGTGATGGAAAAGCTGAGAGAAAAAGGAATTACGGATGAAATAAGGATGACGGATGACAAAAAATTCGTTATTTCTGGAACCGAAAAATCCTACCGCTCTGAAGATCTAAAAATCCTGAGAACCTACCGATTCGAAGGTGCAAGTGACCCTGCAGATAATATGGCCTTATACCTTGTGGAAGATTTATATGGAAACAAAGCTATGATTATCGATTCCTATGGTGCGAGCAGTAATTATGATGGGCGTGAGTTTGATGAGTTTATCAAATCCTTGCCTACTGAAGAAAAAGAAGAGTATGATTTTTAGAATGACAACAAGACAAATAATAAGCTCAAGATTTCTATAATCCTGAGCTTTTTTGTTGCCTGAAAAACATCTTTTATTTTACAGTTTTAGAAATATTCTCCTTGGCTTTTTTAATTTTTGTTTTTGTTTCTTTCACAGTTTTTTTAACCTCTTCCACATTCTTTTTCACTTTATCAACATTAATACTGACCAAAGTCTTTTTTAAACCGTCTTCTATGCCTTTCCAAAATAGGTTAAAGAACGATCTTTCCTTGTTTCTTTCCACATATACATCAACAGATTCCGGAAATTGTTTTGAATCTTTTCTTACAATCAGATTAACAACTGCTGACAAAAACTTTTTCTTCTCCTTGGTTTTTTGATCCAACACATTCACTTTTAGATCTTTGTGAGCGATTCGGAATTTTCCGTTCATAATATCGTTATTCCCTTTAAAATCAAAATTAAGACTGGTGATTAATCCTGTTGCCGTAATATTCATATAAGGTTTGATAAAAGGATTGATTTCATGAGCCGGGAGATTATTGATGTAACCTGAAAAGGTAAACTGATCTCGCAAATTGGCAGTGTCGAAATTCCAATTCACCTTCATGGGTGATACCTCCATAAATTGACAGTTGATAGCAATCGGAACCTTTGTGTCGGCTCCTTTTTTCTTATTAGAGTTGAGATTTTTGACATTCATATTAAAATTAGAAAAGATAACTTTTCCTGGTCCGTTTGCGTCTGGCTTGTCTTCTTCGTACACCAATCTAGAGTTGATAAGATTAAGATTATCAACCAACAAAGGGAATTTAATATTTCTAAGCAATTTAGAATAAAGCAATTTTTCTTTCGGATTGTCCTTCGGAATTTTGCTTCGGAAAATGTTCGCATCTACCTCATTGAGCTTTATATTTTTAATGTGAATGTCTGGTTGGTCTTGGTCATAGCTCCATTTCAAACCAAGAAACTGAATCCTGCTAGCAGAGATATCAAACAAATCGTTTTCCATCGGAATCATCTTTACAAATTCTGCTCTAGAATATTTTGGATTCAAGTTAAAAACCTTACAATCAATATTTTGTGGAGTCATGCCAAAGCTTGACAAATCAATCGTATAATATTTTCCTGCATCATAAAAAAGCTGATTTCCGGTCAGTTTATAATCCTGATAAGAAAACGGTATTTTATTTTTTGACGTTTCGGAATCCATCAGAAAATTTCTGACATTAGCGTTAAACTTAGCAATAGAAAAAGAGCGTGCTCCAGTAGCTTTCAAAATAGATAATTTTCCATCAATAATATCAACATTCTGGAAATCAAGATCAAATTCAGCTTTCTTTTTATTGGTTTTAATCACTTTGCTATCTCTGTTATGAATAACAAACTCGGGGCTTTGCAGTATTGCATTTTTCAGACTGAGTTTTGTTTTGCTGAATATAAGCTTTTCAAAAACTAGCTGCTTGCTTTTGATCTGGAAAAGGCTTTTTTGGCTTTTGAAGTTTTTTTCCCAATTTTTGAAATCAAGTAAAGATTTTAAGACAAAGTCAGATACATCCAGTTTTCCGTCCTTTGTTTTAATAGATGTTGCGGTAACTGAATAAACTTTTCCAAGCCGGACAAAGAAATTTTTTGCAGTAATTTCATAACTGTCTAAGGCAAAAGGCAACTCATCCTGATTTTCATTAAGGCTCAGATTTTTAATATTAAGATTGAGATCTTTAGCGGAAAACAACTGGCTTTGATCCGACTTTTTTATCTCTAGATTGCCATTATCTATCTCAATATTTTTTATTGTAAAGGGAAGCGGCTCTTTTTTGGAAGAATTATTTTTTTGTTCCGCTAGTCTGAAAGTAATGTTAGGTCTAATAAGCTTTACAGAACTAGCTTCTAACCTTTTATTTTTAAGAAATTCTATAACGCCTAATCTGCTGATATTGATACCACCCAGCGAGCCATGCAACATTGCAACTTGAGTATTATTCGGCTGTTTTGTTCTTATTATGATATCATCTGCAGCTATATTTCCGCTCAAGATTTCAACATTCAAAGATTTATAGGTAATCTGATAAGGTGTTTTGTTTTTAAGATAGTCCGGAAGTTTATACTTCAGCCAAAGACTTAGACCGATATTGGCAACTAGAGTTAATGCTAAAAGACTTCCTAATACAATGAGCGAAATTTTTAGAGTTTTTTTCATCTGTTTATTAATTATTTACTGACTACTAAAAACCGTTCCAATTTTACACTACCAATTCTGCCACATAACCTTCGTGGCCACGTACATTGATAAAATCCCCGCCTTCAAAATAGAGATATTGCCCTTTGATTCCTTTAAGAACTCCATTGAACTCTGGTTTTTTATCTAATGTAAATACGTTGATTTTCTCAGGCTTTTCATAAGGAAAATCCAATCTTACCACATTATCTTCGGTTACTGCAAACTTCTTGAAATCATTAGGAAAATATTCGGCAACTTTATTTCGAAAATCAATCAAATCAAGTGTATCTTCATAATCATCCAGAAGCATTTTCTTTGGATTGGTTTTATCAGCAATATGTTTTTTCAGCTCTAGTTCTATCATTCCTGCTTCGTAACGGTTTTCTGTAACCGCTATTGGCAAAGCGAAAGTTGCACCTTGGTCGATCCATCTTGTTGGGATTTGAGATTCTCTTGTCACGCCAACCTTCACATCACCCGTGTAAGCAAGATAAACAATATGTGGAACCAGCTGAATTTCTTTTTCCACATCCAAATCTCTTTCGGCAATACCAAGATGGGCGGTAGATAATTCCGGGCGGATAATGGTATCACTAGCATAGGGACTTTCGAAAAAACATTTTTTGCAAAATCCCATTCTGTAGATCTTCTCATCATTACCACAGTTCACACATTGATAGCCAATATGCTTTATATAGATGTTTTTTCCAAAAAGCTGATTCATATTAATGAGATCATTTTTAAGGTTCAGGTAATATTGGATCGGTTTTCCGTTTTGGGAAATCATTTTTAGGATCTGTCCGGAGAATTGCATCTGTTTCTTAATTTCAAAGTTTAAAAATAGGCATTTTCAATCAAATACTTTTTATGACGAATCTATATGCGATTATAAAAATAATTATTCACGACACATTTCAAAATCAAAAGAATCTCCTAATAAGGGATTTTATTTTGTTTAATTCTTATCTTCGCATCAAAACAATAAATTATGAACTATCTGATAACTGGGGGAAGCGGATTTATCGGTTCACATCTGGTAGAAAACCTGTTGAAAAGTGGACATTCTGTCATTAACATTGACAATTTTGATGATTTTTATGATTACAGGATAAAAATCAGAAACACATTAGATTCCACAGGACATACTTCATCTTTTAAGTTCACGAATAAAGTAGATGATATTAACGTAGTAATAAACACCTCAAAATCTGAAAATTACAAACTCTACTATCAAGACATAAGAGACAAGGACGGGCTCAAAACCATATTTAAAAATCACAAAATTGACTTTATTATTCACCTTGCAGCTCTTGCCGGTGTGCGTCCATCTATAGAGAATCCTTTGGATTATGAAGCGGTTAATATCCGCGGCACCCAAAACCTTTGGGAACTTTGTAAAGAATTCGGTATTCATAAATTTATTTACGCATCATCATCAAGTGTTTACGGAAATAGTGATAAAGTTCCTTTTTCGGAAACGGATAATGTGGACAGACCTATCTCACCTTACGCTGCGACTAAAAAAGCAGGCGAATTATTAGGTCACGTTTACCATCATCTTTATAATATCGATATGATACATCTTCGGTTTTTTACGGTTTACGGACCAAGACAAAGACCAGACCTTGCCATTCATAAGTTTACAAAATTAATCCTTGATGATGATGAAATTCCTTTTTACGGAAACGGATCTACAGCCCGAGATTATACATATATTGATGATATTATAGATGGTATTCTGAAATCTGTACTCTATCTGGAAAGCCGTGCAAAAGTGTTTGAAATAATTAATCTGGGCGAAAATGAAGTGGTAACCTTGTCAGAAATGCTATCAGAATTAGAAAAAGCCTTGGGCAAATCTGCCAATAAAAAAATGTTGCCGATGCAGGCAGGTGACGTCCTGAAAACCAACGCGGATATCACAAAAGCCAAAACACTCATTGGATACGAACCAACTACAAACTTCCAAAATGGCATAAAAAAATTTGTGGAATGGTTTTTGGGAAACCGCATAAATAATAGCTGATGTCAGATAGATTTAGAATAAATCGAAACGATTATTAAATATTATTGAAAATCAGCAGAAATATATACAAAATATAACCTAATTTTTTACTTTTGCAAAAATTTAAATTATGTATTGGACATTAGAATTAGCATCATATCTAAGTGACGCACCTTGGCCGATGACCAAGGCAGAATTAATCGATTACGCAATCAGAACAGGAGCACCTATGGAAGTGGTGGAAAACCTGCAGGCCATAGAGGACGAGGGAGAGATCTACGATTCCATAGAAGAAGTATGGTCAGACTATCCAACGGACGAAGATTTCCTTTGGAACGAAGACGAATATTAATATAGCACTTGGCTAATGGCTTCGTGCTATTGGCTTTTTATAAATACAATTATTAATGCGATTAGCCGCACGCTAATTGCCAAAAGCTGAATAAATGAGTTTTTTAAATACAGTTCTTAAAAGTTTTTTGGGAGACAAAAATGCAAAAGATTTAAAAGAAGTAAAAAAAGTTGTCGCAAAAATTAAAGCAGCAGAACCAAACATCCAGACATTGACAGATGATGGATTGCGAGAAAAAACAGCAGAATTCAAAGAAAAAATCAAATCTGCCGCTGCTAAATTCACTTCCCAAATTGACGAAATAAAAGAGCAGATTAAAAACTCGACCAACGTAGATGAAAAAGAAGCTCTTTTTGGCAAAATAGAATCTCTGAAAAAAGATTCTTACCAAGTGGAGGAAAAAGTTCTTAATGAGATCCTTCCGGAGGCATTTGCTTTGGTCAAGGAAACTTCCAGACGTCTTGCTCAACACGGCGAAATCCGTGTAACTGCTACAGACAGAGATAGAGAACTTGCTTCGTACAAAGACTTTGTTTCGATAGAAGGGGAAACTGCTGTCTGGAAAAACAGCTGGGATGCAGCCGGAACGCCGGTGGTTTGGGATATGGTTCACTATGATACACAGTTTATAGGTGGTGCCGTTCTACACTCAGGAAAAATTGCCGAGATGGCAACCGGTGAAGGTAAAACCCTGGTAGGTACCCTTCCGATTTATCTGAACGCGCTTCCTGGGCGTGGTGTACACGTAGTAACCGTGAACGATTATTTGGCCAAACGTGACTCGGCGTGGATGGGTCCTTTGTACGAGTTCCATGGATTGACCATAGATTGTATTGATAATCACCAGCCAAACTCAGATGCCAGAAGGAAAGCCTATCAGGCAAGTATTACCTACGGAACCAATAACGAATTTGGTTTTGATTACCTGAGAGATAATATGGTAACCAATCCAACCGAACTTGTTCAGGGTGAATTGAATTTTGCCATTGTGGATGAAGTGGATTCTGTATTAATTGATGACGCTAGAACGCCATTGATTATTTCCGGACCTGTTCCGCAAGGTGACAGACAGGAGTTTGATGTTCTGAAACCTTCCATCGACAGAATTGTTGAAGTTCAGAAAAAAACGGTTTCTGCAATTTTCAACGAAGCTAAAAAACTCATTGCCAACGGTAACACTAAAGAAGGTGGATTCAAATTGCTTCAGGCTTACAGAGGTCTGCCAAAAAATAGACAATTGATTAAGTTCTTGTCAGAAAGCGGAAATCGTGCATTGCTACAAAAAGTTGAAGGTCAATATATGGCGGACAATAACCGTGATATGCCTATCGTGGATAAAGATCTTTACTTTGTTATTGATGAGAAGAACAATCAAATCGATTTAACTGACAAAGGTGTAGAATATATGTCAGCAGGAAACGAGGATAATCAATTCTTCGTTCTTCCAGACATTGCTACAGAAATTGCAGAACTTGAAAAGAAAAATCTTTCTAAAGAAGAAGAGTTTGCAGCGAAAGAAGAACTTTACAGAGATTTCGCAGTAAAATCCGAGCGTGTTCATACGATGAATCAGTTGCTAAAGGCTTATACATTATTCGAAAAAGATGATGAATATGTGGTAATTGATGGTGAAGTAAAAATCGTTGATGAGCAAACAGGTCGTATCATGGAAGGACGTCGTTATTCAGACGGACTTCATCAGGCAATTGAAGCCAAGGAAAATGTAAAGATCGAAGCAGCAACTCAGACCTTCGCTACGATTACTTTGCAGAATTATTTCCGTATGTATAACAAACTGGCCGGTATGACCGGAACGGCGGAAACCGAAGCAGGAGAATTCTGGCAGATTTACAAATTGGATGTTGTGGTAATCCCTACCAACAGACCAATCCAGAGGGATGACAGACAAGATTTGGTTTACAAAACCAATCGTGAAAAATACAATGCAGTAATTGAAGAAATCGAGAAACTTACCGCAGCAGGAAGACCTGTTTTGGTTGGTACCACCTCAGTGGAGATTTCTCAGTTGCTTTCAAGAGCTTTACAGTTAAGAAAAATTCAGCACCAGGTTCTGAATGCGAAACTTCACAAGAAAGAAGCGGAGATTGTAGCCGGAGCAGGTGGACCAGGCGTTGTGACGATTGCAACCAACATGGCAGGTAGAGGTACCGATATCAAGCTAAAACCGGAAGTGAAAGAAGCAGGTGGACTGGCCATCATTGGTACGGAAAGACATGATTCCCGCCGTGTGGACAGACAGCTAAGAGGTAGGGCTGGCCGACAAGGAGATCCGGGAAGTTCTCAGTTTTATGTTTCCTTGGAAGATAATCTGATGCGTCTTTTCGGTTCCGAGAGAATCGCTAAGATGATGGACAGAATGGGTCATAAAGAAGGTGAAGTGATTCAGCATTCTATGATTTCTAAGTCTATCGAGAGAGCTCAGAAAAAAGTTGAAGAAAACAACTTTGGTGTCAGAAAAAGACTGTTGGAGTATGATGATGTCATGAATAAGCAGCGTGATGTGATCTATAAAAGAAGAAAGAACGCCTTGTTTGGGGATCACCTGAAGTATGACATCGTGAATATGATTTACGACACCGCGGCATCTATTGTAACACAGACCAAAGCTACAGGAAATTATAAAGATTTCGAATTTGAGATCATCAAGCATTTCACAATGGACGCGCCTGTAACTGAAGCAGAATTTGCAAGCACGCAGATTCCTGCACTAACAGATATCGTATTTAAAAAAGCGAAAGAAGATTATGATCTGCGATTAAACCTTTTGAAAGAAAAAGCGTATCCAATCATCGAGAATGTGTATCTAAACCAAGGTTCCATGTTCAAAATGATACAAGTTCCTTTCACAGATGGAACTAAAACAATGACCATTGTTACAGATTTAAAAGAAGCTTACGAAACCAAATGCGAATCATTGATTACAGATTTTGAAAAGAATATTTCATTGGCAATCATTGATGAAAACTGGAAAACACACCTAAGAGAAATGGATGACCTAAGACGTTCTTCACAAGGTGCTGTTTATGAGCAAAAAGACCCTTTGGTGATTTACAAACAAGAGTCTTTCTACCTGTTTAGTGAAATGGTAGATCAGGTGAATAAAGAAATTGTTTCTTTCTTATACAAAGGCGAGATCCCTGCATAACCATTATTAGCAAAATAATAATTCATAATCCTGTTGAGAAATCAGCAGGATTTTTTATTGAAAACTAACCCAGTTTACTTTATAATCTGATATGCCTTCCATTTAAATTGCTATTTAGAATGATTCTTGATAAAATGACAAAAATCAGATTTTGAGTTAATTTAGAATAATTAAAAATAATATATTTGCATAAAATTAAATATATGAAGCGAATTATTCTGAGTGTTTTGATATTATCATCAGCAATACTCTTTGCGCAGGAAAAAGACTCCATCAAATCCAATAATATTGAAGAAGTTGTTGTAAATGGGAAATATTACAAAAAATATGTGGAGAAGGAAGGTTCATCTTCCTTGAGATTAGATGAGGAATTGATCAAAATCCCGCAAAATGTTTCTATTATAACAAACAGAGCATTGGAGGATCAGCAGGTTACAACCTTAAGCGATGGTGTTTTAAGAAATGTGGCAGGAGCACAGAGGCTGGAACATTGGGGAGATATGTATACAAGGGTTAATATGAGAGGTTCAAGGGCTGCTGCATTCCTTAATGGCGTGAATGTAACTTCCAACTGGGGTCCCCTAAGCGAAGATATGTCTTTTGTAGATCATATAGAATTTATAAAAGGTCCGTCTGGATTTCTGATGTCAAACGGCGAACCAAGCGGAATTTACAATATCGTTACCAAAAAACCGACAGGAAAAACGCTGAATGGAACAGCAAGAATAACTTTAGGAAGTTACAACATGTATCGTGGCGAGACAGATATTGACACAAAAATTACGGATAAAGTCGCTTTTAGATTAAACCTTATGGCTCAAAACAAAAACAGCTTTAGAGACTATGAGTTTAATAACAGATACATTATCAATCCCTCTCTTAAAGTAATGCTTTCCGACAGAACCACCTTGACCGCAGAATATATCTATCAAAAAGCAAAAATGTCTGAAGTAGGCTCGGCTTATGTATTCAGCTATGACGGTTATGCTACGAGACCACAGAGTTATACACACACAGACCCTGGAATTGCTCCGACTAATGTTAATAATAATACCGTCAATGTAAACCTGCAACACCAATTCAATGACAACTGGAAACTGACAACACAGCTTACCTATGTCAATGAATATACAATGGGAAGTAATATATGGCCAAGTATGTTTGTCGGAAACTATATGATACGCCAGTTAGGTTATTGGGAGGCAGACAATACTATGAAATTCGGACAAGCATTCCTGAACGGTCTCATAAAAACCGGTAATGTGAATCATAAAATACTAGCCGGATTGGATCTTGGAAGCAAAAAATACCTTGCGGACTGGAGCCAAGGATACAACCTGGATAAATTCAATGCGAATGGGGATTATAGAGAACCTACAGCTACTGATGCAGGAAATACCATTCCAGATTACAGCTATTGGTATAATCTGAATACTCAAAACTATGACAGTAATGGAAATATTGCCTATTTCGGTCCAAACAATAGTACTGCCTTCGTAGCCTTTGACGGAACAAAACCTCTTTCTGCTAGATCAAGCAAGATCGATCAAAACTATACAGGATTTTACATTCAGGATGAGTTGGGTTTTTTTGACGATAAACTCAGACTTACACTAGCCGCTCGCTACACCAGCGTAACAGAAAATAATTACGGAACAAAATCTGAGGCAGATAAAATAACACCACGTGTGGGCATTAGTTACTCAATAGATCAAAACCTAGCTGTATACGGCTTGTTCGATCAGGCATTTGTACCACAAGCCGCTATCTTTAGAAATGGTGATCTGGCTAAACCGATAACGGGAAACAATTTTGAGCTTGGAGTAAAAAAAGATTGGTTTGGAGGAAAATGGAATACAACACTAGCTGCATACAATATTATAAAAAACAATGCGACTGTTTCCGATCCTAACAATTCAGCAGGTGAACAATTCTCCATTCTGCTCGGTAAAACAAGAGTACAAGGTATAGAATTCGATCTGAAAGGTGAGATTACCAGAGGCTTCAACGCTATTTTTAATTATGCCTTTACAGAAAATAAAGTGACAGAATCCAACGAACCCATCAGTAACCCTGTAGGTATGAAAGTTCCAGGATACGCTAAACATACTGCTAACGGGTGGTTAAATTATACCTTTATCAATGGAGTGTTAGAAGGTTTTGGACTATCTTTCGGAGGAACTTATTTAGCAGACAGAAGCACTTGGTCTTGGGCGAACAACGGCACTCAAAAAAATATGGGTGATTATGTTAAATTCGATGCCGGATTATCTTGGGAAAATACTTCATTCAGAGTTGGCCTTAATGTTTTCAATGTCTTTAACAGGTATCTGTACTCTGGTGCTGCTTACGGTGCATATTATTACTATCAGGCCGAAGCTCCACGAAATTTCAGACTATCTGTAGGCTACAAATTCTAAAGACCGATAAATGATCAAAAAACACCATCATAAAAAGAAACCAGGATTTTTCAAAAAATGGTCGGCCAAACTACATCTGTGGTTTGGCTTGTCCATTGGTTTGCTGATATTCATTATTTCCATTACCGGTGCGCTTTACGTATTTAAGGATGAGGTGGAGAACTTTACAAGAAAAGAATACATCTATCACAATGAGAAAAACATTGACCAGAAACAAATCCTTCCCATCCGCCAGATAGAAAAACTGGTCAATGAGCAGACCAAGGAAAAATATCCCATTCACTGGGTCAATATTCCGATTGATAGTAAAATGTCTTATCAGTTTTACTGGTATGAGCACAAACCGGATGAATGGAATTATTTTGACGAGTTTCCGATTTACAAGTTGGCTTACGTCAATCCATACACGGGAAAGGTTCTGCAGGTTTATGATGAAAAGAATGGATTCTTCGCCATTGTCAAATCTATTCACTGGAGTTTCTTTCTGAAGCAGGATTGGGGAACTTACGTGGTAGGAATCCCTGTTATCATTTTCCTAATAATGCTGCTTACTGGCATCGTTCTTTGGTGGCCGAAAAATAAATCCGCTAGAAAACAGCGCTTCAGATTTCAATGGAAAGATACCACACAATGGAAGCGTAAAAACTACGACCTACATAATATTTTCGGATTTTATTCTTCAATCTTTGCTTTGATCCTGACTATCACCGGCCTGTTTTATGCATTTTTTGTGGTGCAGGCATCAATCTATTATATTTTTTCCGGTGGAGAAACGGCTTATCCAGATTTTTCAAAAATTACTACCAAGGCACCTATTGAGATGAGAAATGAAGGAACACTTGATAAAATTTCGGACAAAGTAAAAGAGCTTTATCCCCACGCATATGCCTTTAGTCTGGACTTGGGACATCCGCACCTTGATGACCACGAGCATCCGAACTTTGAAGTCTATGTAAAGCACCTCTCCTATTCTTATCATAAAAGCAGCAGCCTTATTTTTGATGAGAATTCCGGAGAATTGTTGCACAGACACGATCCTGAAGACAAAAATTTTGGCGAAAAAACAGTTGCAGCCAATTATGACATCCACGTTGGGGCGATTTTAGGACTGCCTACAAAGATCGTAGCGTTTATTGTTAGTGTAATTATTGCATCAATGCCAGTTACCGGATTTTTGATCTGGTACGGAAGACGAAAAAAGAATAATAATTTTCATAAAAATTTAAAATAGATTAATTAATCCGGGGAACATTCTCGGATTTTTTTTTACTTTTATACTTAGAAATTATAAATTCAAAATGTCATTAATAGATCTGTCAAAGCAAGTAGCTTTAGGAATTGATATCGGTGGGACAAATACGAAATTCGGATTGGTAAATCACAGAGGTGAGATTCTTGCAAAAGGAAGCATTAAAACTGATGAGTATGAAAAAGTTGAAGATTTTATCGACGCTTTATACCAAAATATCAATCCGCTAATAGAAAAGTATTCTCCTAATAAAAACTTAGACGGCATTGGCGTAGGTGCACCCAATGCCAATTATTACAGAGGAACTATAGAACAGGCACCTAACCTGAGGTGGAAAGGTGTAGTTCCCTTTGCAGAACTGATGACAAAAAAATTCGGCTTTTCTTGCAGAATGACCAATGATGCAAATGCTGCTGCATTGGGCGAGATGATGTTTGGAGCAGCGAGAGGAATGAAGGATTTTATAATGATTACACTAGGAACAGGTGTCGGCAGCGGCATTATTGCTGGTGGAAGTCTCATCTACGGACACGACGGTTTTGCTGGAGAACTAGGCCATACCATCGTGAAGCCAGGCGGAAGAAAACATTGGAGCACCGGTTCCGAAGGCAGTCTAGAAGCTTATGCATCGGCAACCGGAATTTCTATTACTGCAAAAAAGTTCCGGGCAGAGTTTCCTGATTCTATGCTGAATCAATACCGAGAAGAAGAAATCAACTCAAAAACAGTTTACGAATGTGCGCAAAAGGGTGATCCGACCGCCATTGAAGTGTTCCGATACACTGGTCAGAAACTGGGCGAGGCGCTTGCAAACTTTGTGATGTTTTCTTCACCTGAAGCCATTTTACTATTCGGCGGTGTTATCAAAGCCGGCGATTATCTTCTGAAACCTACAAAATTACATATGGAAAGAAATCTGCTGCCGATTTTCCGAGGCAAAGTAAAACTTGTTTTCAGCGAACTGGAAGAGGCAGATGCAGCCATCCTTGGCGCTAGTGCGCTGGTATGGGAAAATAATAAATAATTGATATTAAAAATCCTTTGATTTTTTCTGACTATAGGAATAAATTTTGCTATGGATGTTTCGAAAAGTCAAAGGATTTTTTTTCTTAACATGACACGTTATTTATTTATTATACTATGCTTTTTCCTTATCAATTGTAACGGACAGGAAAAACAATCAAAACCCTTAACAAACCAAAAAATGGATAAGAACAATTTAGAATATGCCACTTTGGCAGGCGGATGTTTCTGGTGTGTGGAAAGTTGTTTTCATATGCTGAAAGGTGTAGATTCTGTAGTCTCTGGATATTCCGGCGGTCACAAAGACAATCCTACTTATGAAGAAGTTTGTACAGGAACAACAGGACATGCAGAAGTGGTCCAAATCGCATTCGACCCAAAAATTATTTCTTTTAAGCAATTGCTGGAAGTGTTTTGGTTTCTTCATAACCCAACCACGCTTAACAGACAAGGCGAAGATATAGGAACACAATACCGCTCAGCCATTTTTTACCATTCTGAAAACCAAAAGCTAGAAGCTGAAGAATCTATGGAGGCATCTGAAGCCAAGCAGGAATGGAACGGGAAATATGTGACGGAAATCGTACCTTTTAAAAAATTCTGGGCAGCAGAAACCTACCACCAAGGTTATTACAATGCTAATCCAACTCAGCCCTATTGTAGCGCTGTTGTAGGACCAAAGATTCAGAAGTTTAAAAAGCATTTTGGCGAACTGGGATGGCTAAACGAAAAAGCGGGGAATTAATCTCCGCTTTTTTATTATTTCCAAGTGTGATTTTTGATATCATCCCATCGATTTTCTTATCATCATCAACATTTTAAACCTAACGAAAATTTCTTCCTGACACTATCTTTTTATCGCACATTACCATCTTGCAAAAACAATAGTTTTTTACCTTGACTTAGGCTTTTAATTTAATCTTAGTTCACAAACGGTTTTATGACGCTGGTTTTATCCCGTTCAATTTTATATCCAAGATTGTAAGTAATTCCAACACCTAATGTTTGCTTTCTCTGGAGCTTCTGAATCTGGTCATGGTCATACATCATCTCTATAGTGACTACAGTTGTGATATATTTATTGAATTTAAGATTTAGACTACCCGTGTAGTTGATATCCACACGTTCGGAATGTTGGAGATAATTACTAAAGAAATTCACCGAATTGACATAGGTTGCATCTTTAAAAAGTTTGATTTTGTATAGAATATTAAGCATAGTACCTACCTCAGCCCGCAGACTTTGACCGTCTTTTTCAAGACCATAATTTCCCGCAAATTGCAGTTTTTTATCCAGTACAAAAGTAAATTTTCCGTTAATAGGTCTCAGAATAATCTGCAAATTGTCGTTAGGATTATAGGAAAGACCAATACCAAGGTTCAGATAACCGGGTGCCATAAATTTCGAGATCCTATCATTAAAAACTGGATCCGGCGTGTTGGAATAATTATATCCGGCAGTAAACTGAGATAAAAACTGAAATCCTGTTGATAGATAATAGTGCTGCGCAAGTTCATAGCCATAATTGGTCATTAGATTGATATAATCATCTGTTTTTCTGGTAGATTGCCCCGTGGATGAGACAAAGCCGTAGCCCAGCTGAATGTTATTATCCAGATAGTGCCTGTTTTTTTTATATACAATGTTATAATTAACCTTACCGATGACACCAATGTTATTATTCCCCCCGGCGTACCAATTAGCAAAAGAGGATTGATTAAATACAAGACTGTTTTGTCCGAAAATAAACCAACGTTTCAGTGTAGGCAATGTAAGGATTGAAGAAGGCGTAAGCGGACTTGCATCATTAGAGTTTGGAATAATGATCACATTATTCGTAATTTTAACAGAATCTTTTTTGATAGATCTGATATCTACAATTTTGGGATTCGCCAGACTATCGAGTTCTACTGATGTAGAATCCCACTTCTTTTGGGCTATAGAATCAATTATTTTCTGATAATCAACAACCTGAGCTTGCATAAAACATCCCAAAAACATAATTACAAATACCAATACCTTTCTCATTAATTCCAAATTTTAAGCAAAAATAATAAATCTAATTGTTCCAAAAATCTGACTTTATAACCAAATTCTCATCTTCTAAAGTATTTTTACAGACAAAATTACCTTTCATCAGAATTGGCTGTAAAATTGTCAAAGGTTTATCAATGCTTTTCAAATCTATCAATCTAAGATCATTATTAGTCCCTTTTACTATGCTGGGGATGATGTGGAGTTTTTTCATCCTTCAGAATCTAGGATTTTTTGAGGGTTGCAACGGTGCTATTATTCCGCTTTTACCACAAGGGTTGAAGGGTGTTTTGTTCGCTCCACTTCTACACGGCAATTTGGATCATATTATAGGAAACTCTCTTCCTATTGCTGTTTTGTTATTTTTACTTTTCGAGTTTTACCCCAAAATAGCATTTCGGATTTTCCTTATCGGCTGGATTGCTTCAGGATTATTGGTTTGGATGCTCCCTCCCATTGATCTCGTTACTGGAAAATGGAATTATAACTGCATCATTGGCGCAAGCGGATTGGTTTATATGCTAGCGTTTTTTATTTTTTTCAGTGGTATTTTCCGCTGGAATATGAAACTGCTCACCATATCATTGTTAGTGGCATTGTACTATGGGAGCTTGATCTGGGGGATTTTTCCGGAAGAGTTTTTTACACAGCTGGAAGAACCAAGTAAGATCAGCTGGCAGTCGCACCTTGCTGGCAGTATTACAGGAATTATTCTTGCTGTACTTTTCAGAAAAATAGGCGAAGAGAAAAAAAGAAAATTTATTTGGGAATTTCCTAATTATTACAACGAGCGTGATGACAAGATGTGGCAGGAATATATTGCCAATCATCCGGAAGATTTTGATGAATTACCTCAGCTTAAGCAGGAAAATATCTGGGAATATCTGGATGAAATTCGGAAAAGAGAAAAATAGTTTTTATCTTCGTAGGTATACACAAATGAAATATGTTTCCGGAAGAATACCTTTATATCCTTGCACTCAGACAATGTAAAAACATTGGCAATACCAACTTGAGAAAACTTATCCAGATAAAAGGTTCTGCAAAAGCAGTCTGGGAAACTCCGAAAAAAAATCTGCTATCAATTTCAGGTATTGGGACAAAGATTACACAGGACATCGGCAAGAAAGAATTTCTTTTAAAAGCTGAAAAGGAACTTAAATTCTGCGACCAAAAATCCATCAGTATTGTTTCTCATAATGATTCATCTTATCCAAAACATCTTTCAAATTGTGATGATGCACCTGCTATTCTATTTTACAAAGGAAAATTAATATATAATCTCAATCCACTCAGCATTGTAGGTACCAGAAAGCTCACATCATACGGTAAACAGTTCATCCAAGAACTGCTGACTGGACTATCTGGAACAAACATTTGTACTGTAAGTGGATTAGCTTTGGGCGCAGATACTTGTGTACACGAAGAGTCTCTTCATAATCATATTCCTACATTAGCTGTGATGGCACAAAGTCTTGACAAAATCTATCCCGCTTCCAACAAGAACCTTTCAAATAGGATATTGGAAAATGATGGTGCACTGATTTCTGAATATTGCACTTTTGACAATATAAGCAGAGAGAATTTTTTACAACGGAACAGAATTATTGCAGGATTATCCCAGCATCTTATTGTTGTCGAAACTGCATTTGGCGGCGGCTCTGTAACTACGGTAAGCTATGCCAATTCGTATAACAGAGATGTATTTGCATTACCAGGAAAAATTACAGATCAGTATAGCCAGGGATGTAATCAGCTCATTGCTGAGAATAAAGCAGAATCTATTGTCAATATCAAGTCATTGATTGACAATCTAAATCTTTCTGTCCAGCCAGAGTTATTTCCAGAGAAGATGCCCATTGCAAAACTGAATCCCAAGAGAAAAGAACACCAGCAGATTTTAGATATTCTGGATCATCAGAAAGCACTTTCGCTGGACGAAATAGCAGATAGAACTAAAATCCAACATCATAAGCTCTTACCTATTCTTTTGGATTTGGAACTTTATGGCCACATCAAATGTCTTTCCGGCAGGCAATATCTCCCTAACTACTAGAATCCGCTTTCCGAAAACTTGAAACAATGTAACATTAGATTCAAAATTTCTTAACATAGGACAACAAATTATACATTAAGCAAAAAGCTTCTTTAATAGCATTATTTTTTCAATAAAACTAAAAATACTACTTGCGAAATTTGAAAATAAAATTAAATTTGTTGTCATAATTATAGAACAATGGAGCACTATAACGTTGAGCAAAAGATTCAGGAATTTATGGCAAAAATTGAAGCCAAAAATCCTAATGAACCAGAATTTATCCAAGCAGTAAAAGAAGTTGCCGTAACGGTTATTCCTTTTATTTCTACAAGAAAAGAATACACCGGAATGAAGCTGCTAGAGAGAATGGCAGAGCCGGAAAGAGTAATTATTTTCCGCGTTCCATGGATTGATGACAAGGGCGAGATTCAGGTAAACAGAGGATTCAGAATCCAGATGAACTCAGCGATCGGTCCATACAAGGGCGGAATAAGATTTCATCCAACGGTAAACCTTAGTGTTTTAAAATTTTTAGCTTTTGAGCAGGTTTTTAAAAACAGCTTAACTACGCTTCCAATGGGTGGCGGGAAAGGTGGTTCCGATTTTGACCCTCAAGGTAAATCTGATATGGAAGTGATGCGTTTCTGCCAGGCTTTCATGACTGAGCTTTGCAAACATATCGGGCCAGAAACGGACGTGCCTGCCGGAGACATCGGTGTAGGCGCAAGAGAAATTGGTTATCTCTTCGGGATGTACAAAAAGATAAGAAACGAATTCACTGGTGTATTGACAGGAAAAGGTCTAGCTTACGGTGGTTCACTCATCAGACCAGAAGCTACTGGTTACGGTGTGGTTTATTTTGCCGAGCAGATGCTGAAAACCATTGGTGAGAAAATCGAAGGTAAAACAGCTACCGTTTCAGGTTTTGGAAACGTAGCTTGGGGTGTTGTAAAAAAATTCACAGAACTGGGCGGGAAAGTACTAACCATTTCTGGTCCTGATGGTTACATCTATGACAAAGACGGAATCTCTGGAGAAAAAATTGAATATCTTTTGGAACTCAGAGCTACCGGAAATAACAGAGCGGAAGATTATGTGACCAAATATCCATCTGCTGAATTCCACGCTGGGAAACGTCCTTGGGAAGTTAAATGTGATGTTGCTTTCCCGTGTGCGACTCAGAATGAACTTGATTTGGAGGATGCAAAAAAACTGGTTGCCAACGGTTGTATCTGTGTAACAGAAGCTGCAAATATGCCTTCTACGCTGGATGCGATCAATTACTTCTTGGACAATAAAGTGTTGTTCTCACCAGGAAAAGCATCTAACGCTGGTGGTGTTGCAACTTCCGGATTGGAAATGACACAAAACTCCATCAGACTAAACTGGACTTCTGAAGAAGTTGATGCAAGACTTAAAGAGATTATGATTGGCATTCACAAAGCTTGTAGAGATTACGGAAAAGAAGAAAACGGTTATGTGAACTATGTAAAAGGAGCTAATATTGCAGGCTTCGTAAAAGTGGCTGAAGCAATGCTTGCACAAGGCGTGGTTTAATTCCTTTTCCAATAAAATAAAAATGCAGCTAATTGGTTTTAGCTGCATTTTTATTTTTAATAATGGGTTATGTTTTATCTTTTCGGAAGCCCACGCTTCAAAGCATAGTTGGCTCTTTCGATGGCTTTCTTCTCTTTCCAGGTCATATATTTTGCTTTGAAATTTCGCTTCATAAAATTGTCAAAATTTCTCTGTACAGTCAGATTCCAAAGCGAGTGAGCTTTTACTGCCCAGCTTTTGTCCCAGGCTCTGAGAGAAATGGAGAAACTGCCGTCCAGATATTTCATCCAGTGCCACCAGCCAGTCGGCATAAATAAAGTGTCGCCGTGCTCTAGGTAACACTCAATTCCTTCCACTCCATCCAATGCTGGAAACTTTGTAAAATCAGGATTTTCTATATCATAATCTTCCAAAGCGTAAGTAGCATAAGGAATCTGATAAAGTCTGTCTTTCCATTTATAATCGAAAAGCAGAATATGCTTTCTACCATTGAAATGCGTATGGAAAATATGCGCCATATCAATATCATAATGAAGGAATGTCACAGAACCTTTTCCTCCGAAGAACATATTCGGATATTTATCCAGAAAACCGCCCATCAGATCCTTTGGGAAAATATAGTCGTCCAGTAATTTTGGAGCCTGCTTTATCGGATCGAACAAAAATATCCTGAGATCTGTTGGTTCTTTTTCGATCAGGTCGATGTAATCTGCAAATTTCATT
Organism: Epilithonimonas hominis; assembly: GCF_003730015.1. Taxonomy (GTDB): domain Bacteria; phylum Bacteroidota; class Bacteroidia; order Flavobacteriales; family Weeksellaceae; genus Epilithonimonas; species Epilithonimonas hominis. The sequence continues at coordinate 20,623 of NZ_RJTU01000083.1, forward strand.
TTCGCAGCAGACGCATTAATGGGCGCAGCCGGATCCGCTTTAGAACTGTCGTACAAAGGAACCTCTACATCACCTACGGCTTGCTTCATATAATCCATCGTCCATTTCTGATAAGCCGGCCACTTCCTCGCCATATTTTTTATAACAACCGGTTTGCGCGGCTTCAGGTATTTTTCAAAGAACTCTTCTTTGGTAATATCATCTACAATATCAATTGGTTTTAGAATGATTCCCATGTTAATGTAATATTAAGTGGCAAATTTATTAAATTTTAGATTGACAAAATAAAAAAGAGTAATCGTATTTTTAATAACTATAAATAAGTGATATCAATCATTAGTTTGTGTGATCGTGTGTTTTGTTTTAAAGGTTTTGAATTTTTATGATCTAAATAAAAAAAATTGTAACAATTTACTCGTTTTCTTTACTAACATTTTAGCGATTTAATCTGTAATTATGAAGAAAATTCTATTAGTTTTTATGATGCTGATGTCTACCGTTGCTGTTTTCGGTCAAAAGACTATAAGTGGAATCATCAACGATGGCGACGGAAAACCACTAGCCAGTGCCAGTGTAACGATTGAAGAACCCGGCAAAAATGCAATTCTTGCCTACGGGATTTCTAACTCGAAAGGGGAATATAAAGTGACGTTCAATTCGTCTGAAAGCAATCTTGACTTGAAAATCAAGGCATTCAACCAAAGACCAATTTTACAATCCATAAAAAATGAAGATCAGAAAATCAATTTTTCCATGGATTCTCAAGCAACAGAAATACAGGAAGTGCGGCTGAAAACAAAATTAATCACCAAGAAAGGTGACACTATTTCCTATGATCTGAAATCATTCGAAAATAAAAATGACCGTACGCTAGCCGATGTTCTGAAAAAAATCCCTGGAATAGAGGTCAATAAGGATGGAACAGTTCTCTATCAGGGCGAGGCCATTAATAAATTTTATGTCAATGGAAAAGACCTGATGGAAGGCGGCTACGGAACTGTGAATAATTCTCTACCGAAAGATGCAGTTTCCAAAGTAGAGGTTTTGGAAAACCACCAACCGGTAAGCATCTTGAGAGATAAAGTACCATCAGAACAGGCTGCACTTAACATTAAGCTGAAAAAATCAGTTACTATGACCGGACGTGGAGAGATCGGTGCCGGCTTCAGTCCATTACTCTGGAATGTGAAGCTTACCCCAATGTTTTTTGGACAGAAAAACCAGTGGGTCGTGAATTATAAAGCCAACAATAATGGTGAAAGTGTGGAAAACGAAGGTAATCTGCTTGCTTTCGGAAGCCGTTGGGAAGGAAAAAGAACACAGGCTACTTCCAACAGATGGATTAACGTAGAGACTGCTGCTGTTCCGGAATTGCCTGAGAAAAGATACCTATTAAATAATGTTCACTTTTTCTCTGCTAATCTTTTGACCAATCCTTTTAAAAATAAAGAATGGGAATTGAAGGCCAATGCCAATTATATTAATAATGCCATTGAAAGAGAATCTTATAACAGCACTGTATTTTCTGACGGAACATCCATTGTAAGAAACTATTTTAATAACCTCTACTCTAATAAAGCAAAAGGCGAATTGATTTTTACCAAAAATGCTAAAAAAGGTTTCTTCAAAAATACAACCACCTGGACTGGTATGTGGAACGATAATAATGCGGATATTTTTAATTCTCGCTCTAACATATTTGCTGCTGAAAATTTAAATGCTCCGACATTTAATTTTACAAACTCACTAAGCTCCATTTTACCTTGGAAAGACAAATTATTGAATGTGATGAGCTATGTCAGTATTCAGAATGACAGGCAAACACTTTTTTCAACTCCAGGGATATATTCTCCAGTACAAAACTCAAGTATTTATAATTCTCTGGAGCAATATCTATCCGTCAAAAGTATCAATACAACCCATTCTGCATCAGTAGGTTTCAGTTACAGAAAATGGACTTTTACGCCGGAGGCCGGAATCAATGTTAATTTTAATTCTATGAAGTCCTATTTAAGTGGGATGAATGGAAATCAATCTACACTATTTGACTTAAGCTATCAGAATAATTTAGAATGGAACGAGGTCCAACCATACACCCAAGTAGGACTGAATTATAAATCGCAAAATCTGAACTTAAACATCACCTTACCGGTTAATTTTTATGCTATCGATTATAATGACAATCTGAGAGGCACAGGTAAAACAATCAGCAAAACACGCTTCGAACCTAATTTGTTTGCAAGCTACGATTTTGCATCCTTCTTCAAATTGTGGGCGTTTGGAAGCATTAACAACAATTTTGGAAATTTTGGTGACGTGTATGAAGGAAACATACTTACCAATCCTGCATTTGTACAGTTAAAAAACAGTCCGATTCCGGCTAATACCTCTAGAAATGCCAGCACAAGATTAGAATACAGAAACCCGTTGAACAACTTATTCTTCAATGTAAGTTACAGAATTGGCAACAATACCAGCAACCTCGTTACTAATAGAATCATTGATCAGCAAACAGGTAATACATCAATCATTGTAGAGGAAAATGATAATACTTCTAAATCCAACAGCCAGAGAGCAGAGATAGGAAAATATTTTCCAAAATTTAAAACCAACTTATCGGTTAATTTTACAAACAGCAACAGCACGAACTACAGTAAAGTAAATAGTGTTTTCTTTGCTACTAAAAATGAATCCCAGGCCTTCGGACTGAAATTTAACAATACCTATTTCAGCTGGCTAAGTGTAGATTATAATTTGAGTATGAACTGGAGAAAAAGTACAGATACGTTCTCCAACTCCACTAACAAAAATGGTGGTTGGAACCATAATCTCGCTACATACATCTATCCTTCTGATAATCATACTTTTGGTTTTATCTGGGATGACATCACTACAAATCTTGAAAATGAAAGCTACAGAAATTCTTTCTTTGACCTTTCTTATCAATACACTTGGGTAAAAAGGAAAATAGATTTCGAATTTAAATGGTTGAATATCGGAAACAAGAAAATCTATGAAACGGTACTTGTAGATTCTCAGAATAACTCTATTACCAGAAATACCTTTAAAATCCGCCCAAGCCAGTTTATGTTCACCGTAAAGTTCAACTTTAAATAACTCTATTTTATATTTGTAAAAGGCAGTTCATCTTTTTGTCTGCCTTTTTATTTTTCTTAATTTTAAATCTCTAATTTTTTAGTTATGAAGAAAATATTTTTATTATTGATGATTACAGTGAGCTTATTATCATTTGCTCAAGGAACAAGAATTATGTACGAATACAAGTTCGCTTCTAATCTCGCAAAGAAAGACTCTCTTGAGACAGAGTTGATGTATTTGGATATCAAAAAAGAGGGTAGCAATTTCTATAGCAGACAAAAATTTGTGAGCGATTCTACAAGAGATGCTTATTTCAAAAAGCAAATTGCGACAGGTTCCACCAATTTTAACTACCGTGGCGGAAACGGAGGGAAAATAGGATATGCTGTTTCCAAATCCTATCCGGATTTTAATATCGTTTTACATACGGGTATTGGTAATTCTAGATTCAGTGTTAAAAATGAAAACCCTATGGCCTGGAAAATTCTTCCTGATAAGAAGACGATTGATAAATTCGAAGTTCAAAAAGCCACACTCGACTTCGGTGGAAGAACCTGGACAGCGTGGTTTTCGCAGGATTTCCCGTTTCAGGATGGCCCTTATAAATTTTCAGGATTACCGGGTTTGATTTTGGAAATGGAAGATTCTACAGGAACACATAGTTTCAAATTTGTCGGAAGCAAAAAGTTTGATGAAGTTGTGAAAATCGAAAAAGAAGAAATAGGCAGTACTCGCGGCGGGATTGTTGTAAAAACATTCGGTGTTCCTGGCGGAAAAGAAATCGAAGTTTCCGAGGAGCAGTTTAAAAAACAATGGAAAGAATACAAAAATGATCCTGTAAAAGACACACGACAAATGCTATCACAAGGAAATATGAAGCTAACGCTGAATATTGACGGAAAAATGATGTCAGAACCTTCAGAAGTTCTGCGAGCGATGGAAAAAAATCAAAGAGAGGAAATCAAAAACAATAATAACAAAATAGAACCAGCACTCTACCCTTAATTAGACATAAAACACTATTTTTATAGTCCTCTTCTGAGAGGACTTTTTTATGCAAAATTTCTAAATAAATTTCAAAATGAGTTATTTACCAAAACTTAAAAATATAAAAGCATTCGTGTTCGATGTAGATGGTGTTTTTACAGATGGAAGCGTATATCTTCTGCCGGACAGAAATATGTCCAGAGTAATGAGCGTGCTGGATGGTTATGCTGTTGTACAATGTCTGAAACAAGGTTACAAAATCGGCATTATTACTGGCGGAAATGATCCAATGGTGCAGAACAGAATGGAATATCTTGGCATCAAAGATTATTATGCGAAGTCTTCCCACAAAGTTTCCGACTATGAAGATTTCAAATCCAAATATAATTTGCAAGATTCTGAGATTCTGATGATGGGCGACGATATTCCTGATATTGGAATTATGAAATTGGCAGAAATCTCAGCTTGTCCTGCGAATGCAGTTCCGGAAGTGAAAGCAATTTCAGATTATATTTCACCAGTTTTTGGAGGCAAAGGAGCTGTACGCGATGTGATAGAGCAAGTGATGAAAGTGCAAGGCAAATGGAATCTTGACGAAGAAACAAAATCAGCTTAATTATTGAATATGAACCTATTACTAGCTTCCAATTCACCTAGACGAAAAGAACTTCTTACACAATTAGGTTATCAATTTGATATCGTTAAGATCGATGTTGATGAATCTTATCCTTCAGATTTAAAACCACATGAGATTGCCGAATATGTCTCAGCAAAAAAAGCAAAAGCTTTTGATGTGAATGAAAACGAAATTCTTTTAACCTCGGACACTATTGTTGCGTTAGACCAAAAAATTCTTCTCAAACCCAAAGATGAGAATGAAGCTTTTGAAATGATAAAAAGTCTTTCGGGAAAAGTACATCAGGTTTATACAGCTTTTACGCTCAAAACAGTGGATTCGGAAATCAGTAAAACCAGCAAAACGGATGTAGAGTTCTCGGAAATCAGCGATGAGGAAATTAAATTTTATATCAAAACTTATAAACCTTTTGACAAAGCCGGGTCATATGGCATCCAAGAATGGCTGGGAATGACAAAAATCAAAAACATTTTCGGTTCTTTCTATTCTGTGATGGGTTTACCTGTAGATCTGGTTTATGAAGAACTTAAAAAGCTAGGCTGTTTTCCAAAGAATTTTTTAAACTGAGAGCTTTAAATAATTTTCACGGCAAAATTTCGTTATTTTTACAGATTAAACTCCAATTTTCATTTTGAAATAAATAGATGAGAAAATATTTACTAATCATACTTGCCATATTTTCTGTTGCTGCATGCAATCCCCGAACTAAAAAGAAGAAAACCAAAAGCGGATCTATTAACCGTTTTATGACGTTTCACAACACACTTTTTAATAGCCGAGAAGCGTTTCTGGCAGAGATGGAAAGTAGAGACAAATCTCATATTGACAATTTTTACGATCCTTATATCTCGGTTTACACAACCGAAGATTACATTTCAGACATCCAGAACGGCATGTCTACCAACGCAGGAAATGATACTGATATGGATGCTCCAAGAGGTCTGCGGTCCAACCAAAACTTCTCTGGGAATTTCTCTTCATCCCAGGCTAACAAAAAAGGCGCCACAGCCCTGCAGATTACCGAAGCTAAAGCCCTAAAAACCATCAGTAAATATTCGGTTCTGGTGAGCGGCGTGGAAAAAAACAAGAAGATTTTCGATGCTTATATGCTCTTGGCAAAAGCTAGAATGTATCAGGGAAAATACCTTGAATCTTTGGATGCGCTGAGTTATATCTTCAACACAATGAGCAAAGATAAACGTCTTCCTCTGGCAAAAATATATCAGGCTGCAAACTACACCAAAATGAAGGAATATTACCGTGCAGATGAAGTGTACCGTGATTTGGAAGAGGATCCTAAAATCAAACTTAGTAGAGAACAACTTAGAATTTTAAAAGTCTATCAGGCTGATAATTTCCTGAAATGGGGTAAAAAAGAATTGGCTGCAGAAGTTCTGGAAGATGCTTTTACCTACAATAAAAATAGAAAAACAAAAAGCAGAATTGCCTTCCTAAGAGGTCAGATTCTTGCTGGTCTTGGAAAAAAATCAGAAGCCAGAGAATCTTTTGCAGCAGCTTACAAGTATGCCAACAGCTATGAATTTGAGGTTAAATCTCAGATAGAAATTGCAAAAACCTTTGACGGAAAAGCAGACAGCTATGATGAAGCGATGGCTTATCTGGATAAGATTGCAAAAAAAGGAACTTATGCATCCCGGAAAAATGAGCTTTATTATGCCAGCGGATTGGTAGCCGCCTCTGCAACAAAAGATTCTATAGCCGATTCTTTTTTCAGAAAAGCATTAAAAGAAAAACAATCGGATCCGCAAATCAGAGGGCTAACTTACTCTGAGCTGGCAAAAAAATACTTTGCTAAAGATGATTATCTAACAGCGGGTATCTATTATGACAGCGCACTAGCAGTAATGTCCTACAAACCTGAAAAAGACCGACTTACAGAACTAACGGCAAATATCAAAAAACTGTCAAAGAACTATTATATTGTGAAAAAGAATGACAGTATTCTGGCTCTTACAAAAATGACAGATGCCGAGAAACGAGACTATTTCACAAAATACATCGACAAAATCAAGCAAAAAGAAGCTGCAGCAGAACTTGAGAAAAGAAAAGCCGAGCGAAGCAAAGGTTTTGATAATAGTGACTACAATGCTAATTCTATTTTTGCTAGTAATTCTACAGACAGCAATAGTTTTCAGAATTTTGGAATCAATACCGGCGGATCTACATTTTATTTTGCCAATTCCAACAACATTCCGAGAGGTGAAAATGCTTTCCGACAAGTCTGGGGGAGCAGAACGCTTCAGGATAACTGGCGGTATTCTGCAAAAGCAGCTACCATAGAAGATATGAAAAATGAAGCTTTGGGAATTGCAAATGTGCCGGATCCCAGACGTTTGGAACCAGAATTTTATATCGAAAAAATCCCGACTTCCAAACAAGAACTAGCCAATCTAAAAAAACAAAGAGATACCGCAAGTCTTGGGATGGGAAGGATGTATGAAAATTTCTTCGGGAATACAAAGCTGGCAACTAAAACTTTATACGATCTTGTGGATAGTAAGCCGGATGAAGAAACTGATCTTATGGCACTTTACAACATCTTCATTTTCAACTACGAAAAAAATCCTGCCGATGCAGAAAGAGCTAAACACATTATTCTGCAAAAATATCCTTATACTTCTTATGCAGAATTCGTGAAAAATCCGAAAAGCAAAGATTTTAATAAGTCCACAGAAAGCGTCGAGAAATTGTATGCCGATGCCTACAAACTTTACTTGACTGAAAAATATACCGAATCTTCCACAATGATTGATAAAGCTATTGCAGATAATCCTAAAGATGCGCTGGTTCCCAAATTCTATTTACTAAATGCTTACAACAGCGGCAAAACAGCAGGTAAAGAGATTATGATTCTTCAGTTGGAACAAATCGCCTTAAATTATGGCAATACGCCGGAAGGTAAAAAAGCAAAAGATCTTCTCAAATTTTTGAAAAGTGATGTAAAAATGGAACTTACGGACGAGTCCGGAAACACTATTTCCCAAAGCTCACTACAAGAAAATCCTAAAACACAGGAAGACTTGGAAATGGAAGAAAAGATGAAATTATCTGCACCTGCTTCTGGACCGGGTAGACCGGGATTAGAAGCGCCTGGACAGCAATCCGCCACCACGCAGCAATTTAAACGAGAGAAGAAAGATAGAAAATAAAAAAGAATCCGTCTCACAA
>NZ_RJTU01000016.1 GCF_003730015.1 Epilithonimonas hominis
TAATATCAAGTAGTCATATAAATTAATATGAAATACCTACTTGTTATTATGTTATCACTATTCGGATTTTCAAAAAGTAATGCTCAGGCAAAATCGATTCACGGTTTCAAAGTTGAGGCTTTGGATGGTTCTACGATTGATTTTTCTAAATTCAAAGGCAAAAAGATATTGGTTGTGAACACCGCTTCCGAATGCGGATTTACCTCTCAATATGCGGATTTGGAAAAATTGTACAAAACTTATAAAAATAAGTTGGTGGTTGTAGGATTCCCTGCCAATAACTTTGGAGCGCAAGAACCAGGTTCTAACAAAGAAATTGCAACATTCTGCCAAAGAAACTATGGCGTGAGTTTTCCAATGGCGGCGAAGATTTCGGTTAAAGGAAGTGATATTGCACCCATCTACAAATTCTTGACCGATAAAAAAGAAAATGGTGTAAAAAGCTCCACAATTGGTTGGAACTTCACCAAAATCCTTTTGGATGAGAAAGGTCACGTTATCGACAGTTTTGAGAGTAAAACAAATCCAATGAGCGAGAGTATTACTAAGTATCTGAAGTGAACTGAAGTTGGATAATATAAGTCATAAGACAAAAAAGCGTTCAAAAATTTGAACGCTTTTCTATTATCTACCAGTCTATTGTCTAAAATTAAACGAAAGGCAACTTAACCACTTTTGCAGGAATATCCTTATTTCTGATTCTAATGAAAATCTCCGAACCAAGTTTAAAGTTTGGTTTATCCACATAAGCTAATCCAAATCCTATTTTTTTCATTGGCGACATTGTTCCGGAAGTTACTTTTCCGATAACATTTCCTTCTGCATCCAATACTTCATAATCGTGTCTTGGAATCGCTTTTTCCTGCATTTCAAAACCAACTAATTTTCTGGAAACACCTTCAGCTTTTTGATTTTCCAGGAATGCTTTGTTAACAAAATCTTTATCAAATTTTGTAATCCAACCCAATCCGGCTTCTAGTGGAGATGTGGTATCATCGATATCGTTTCCGTAAAGACAAAAGCCTTTTTCTAATCTTAAAGTATCTCTAGAAGCCAATCCACAAGGAATCATTCCAAATTCTTTTCCTACTTCTGTCAACGCATCCCAAATGTCTTCAGCATTTTCATTTTTGAAATAAATCTCAAATCCCCCACTACCTGTATAACCTGTGTTGGAAATAATCACATCCGAAAAACCAGCTACAGAACCAATTGTGAAATGATAATATGGAATGGATGACAAATCTATCTCAGTCAATTTCTGAAGAATTTCAGTTGCTTTTGGACCTTGTATGGCGATTAATGACATTTCATCTGAAGCATTTGTCATTTTGGCTCCGAACTTTTCATTGTATTTTACAATGTGATTCCAGTCTTTATCAATATTTGAAGCGTTAACTACTACAAAATATTTTTCATCTTCGATTTTATAAACAATCAAATCATCTACAATCCCGCCATTTTCATTAGGAAGACAAGAATATTGTGCTTTCCCATTTTGGCTATACGCCGAATCTCCGATTTCCAAAGCATCAACATTATTAGAAGTCACAAACTGCAACAAGTCTTTTGCAGAAGGACCTTCGATGAAAAATTGTCCCATATGAGACACATCAAAAATTCCCGCTTTTTCGCGGACAGCAAAATGCTCTTCTGTAACTCCAGAATATTGAACAGGCATCTCGAATCCTGCAAACGGAACGATTTTAGCGCCTAAAGAAACGTGTTTATCGTATAAAGCGGTTTTTTTCATTTTAAAAGGAAGATTTATTTTAGTTGCGCACAAATCTAAAAATTAATGATGAATTATAAATAATGAATGATAGATTTCTTGACTTATGAATTATCTCATTTCAAAATAAACGTAATTAATCTTACCTTTGCTTCTCAAACAAAAATCTATGAGCGACACAATTCTTTGCCCAAAATGCCAATCCGAATTCACTTATGAACAAGACAATCTACAAGTTTGTTCCCAATGTTTTCACGAGTGGGATCCAGCGGAAGTTTCAGCGGAAGGCAAAATTTTCGATTCTCTTGGGAAAGAATTGCAAAATGGAGATTCTGTAGTTGTGATTAAAGATTTGCCCGTGAAAGGTGCTCCAAAACCTGTAAAAGCAGGAACCAAAGTTAAAAACATCCGTCTTCGTCCAGATTCTGACCATAATATCGATTGCAAAATTGATGGCTTCGGTTCTATGGCTTTGAAATCTGAGTTTGTAAAGAAGGCTTAAAAATTCTATATATAAAATACTTGGACTCCGCTCCGTGTGACAATTTTAAATACTAAATGTCTGGCTGAGCGGCGTCGAAGCCTTTTACAGTATCAAACAAAAAAAAGGAAAAATTTGGCAGGGTAAACTTTCAAAGACTCTGATTGTTCGCAGTAACGAAGCTAATTTCCAGTCCCTAAGGCAGAAAGAGAATTAACCAAAAATTTCCTTATGTATTTTCGTTTGTCAAAATTATAAATTTTATACAATTCAACAAACTGAAAATCTATAAGTTATCAATATTTTATCAACAATCTGGATATGGATGACAATTAAAACTCTAAATTTACGTTGCCGGAAAGTTTATTTTGAGAGTAAACAACAATTGATTTATCATTAATTCTGACTTTATTTCGGTAATGCGAACCCGCAAAAAGACTTTCTAAAACACTTGCTTCAATTCCACCTTCAGCAATTTTTATCTGATGCGGAAAGTAATGCTTTTTGGAAAGATTAAATTGAGTTTTTTCTCCTTCTGTAAAAATATTGACTTCGCCCAGAAGCTTGGCAACATAATCGTTGTAAGGATTTTCGTAAGTTTCTTTTGGCGAATCATTCTGAATCAATCGTCCTTGCTGCAACACGACAATTTTGTCTGCCCAAGGTAAAACTTCTTCCAAATTATGAGTAGAAATAATGAGACTCATATTATTTTGTCTGGTATAACTGAACAGCTTGTCTCGCAATTCGAATTTTCTGGAAAAATCCAGATTACTGAAAGGTTCATCCAGCAAAAGCATCTTTGGAAGAACTGCCAAAGCACGAGCAATTGCGACACGTTGTTGTTGTCCGCCACTTAGATTTTTAGGCAAAACTTTAGCATAATCCGTCAATCCAACAATATCTAACAATTCTTCAACCTTTTCCTTTTTCGATTTTAAATTGATATTAGAAATAAACTTGCCTACATTATCAGCAACCGTTGCATAAGGCATCAAATCATAGTTCTGCGCTACGAATTTCATTTTCGACTCTCCAGGTACTAGATTTCCTTTTGGGCCAAACAATTTTTCACCGTCAAAAATAATTTCACCGCTCTGCCAATCCATCAGTCCGTATATCAGGCTCAGCAAGGTTGACTTGCCGCAGCCACTTTCGCCCGCCAAAGCAACTATCTGACCTTCATCTACATGCAGGTTCAGGTTATGAAACAGGGGATTATTGGTCTGATAATTGAAATAAAGATTTTTGACTTCTAAGAGCATTTTATGAAAATTGTTTTTTGAAGTGTAATAATTTTATTATTTTAGCAAAGAACGTAAAACTTAATAACAAATTAAAATATTCTGAGTGAAAACCAAGCAAATGGACACTCAGCATTCTAAATTTCTACAGTCTGATATGAAAAAATCAACCATTATTGCAGCTATTCTGATGATCTCAGCCTCTATTTTTGTAATTTCCTGCGGAAAAGATAAACCCGTCAGCAGCGAAAGCAATGAAGTGCTTACTACTACAAATGGACAAATATACGTGATAGATACAATGAACAGTAAAGCAGAATGGAAAGGTTTTAAAGTGGTGAAGTCCAACAACACTAGTCATATTGGAACTTTGAAATTCGAAAGTGGTGAAGTTACCGTAAAAGATAATAAGCTAGAAAGCGGGCAATTTGTGATTGATATGAATTCTATTGCAAATGAAGATCTGAAAGAAACTGACGGCAATGCAAAAATTATTGGGCATCTCAAAAGTGCAGATTTTTTTGATGTAGAAAAATTCCCAACCGCTTCCTACGAAATCACAAAAATTTCAGAAGCACCTGTAGGAAGTGATTACAACACGGTATTAGATGGAAATCTGACTCTTAAAGGAATTACAAAACCAGCTACTTTTAATGCCAATGTTAAAATAAAAGATGGGGAGCTTAGTATTGCAACAGAGCCGAAAGACATTAACAGAGATGAATTTGGAATTAAATTTCAGATGCCTGCTGCAGAAGGCCTTATCAAAAACGAGATCAATGTTCAGTTGAAAGTTAAGGCTATTGAAAAGAAATAAATAGCTTTTTGCATCTGGCTTTTTGCTATTAGCATAAAATTATAATTAATCTGCTTTCTTAAAGGCAGATTTTTTTATTTTAAAATCGTATTTTTGCACTCTATAATTTATTATAAGCAATGCTAGAGAAAATTGATGAGCTGTTGGTAGAAGTACAAAATTTCCAATCTTCTGCAAAGGACGAAATCGAGCAATTCCGAATCCGCTTTACCGGAAAAAAAGGCGTTTTGAATGATTTTTATGAATTTTTGAAACAAGTTCCCAACGAACAGAAAAAGGATGCCGGCCAGAAGATCAACACTCTGAAACAAGCGGTAAACGGGAAAATCGAAGAGCTTAAAACCTCTTCGGAAAGTTCTCATATTGTCGAAAAGGAAGATCTTTCTAGACCTGCTTTTCCACTGGAGCTGGGCTCACGCCACCCTATCAATCTTGTAAAAAATAAAATTATTGACATCTTCAAATCTATAGGTTTTGCTGTTGCAGACGGACCTGAAATTGAAGACGATTGGCATAACTTTACAGCTCTGAATCTCCCAGAATATCACCCGGCAAGAGATATGCAGGATACGTTTTTCATCGAACAGAATCCTGATGTTTTGTTGAGAACGCATACTTCTTCTGTTCAAATTCGTTATATGGAAGAGAATGAACCGCCCATGAGAATTTTGGCTCCAGGTAGAGTTTTCCGTAACGAAGCAGTTTCTTCACGTTCACATTGTATCTTCCACCAAATTGAAGGTTTGTATATTGATGAGAATGTAAGTTTTGCAGATTTGAAACAAACCATTCAGTTTTTCACCACTGAACTTTTTGGGAAATCGAAAATCAGAATGAGACCTTCTTACTTCCCGTTTACAGAACCAAGTGCGGAAGTAGATGTTTACTGGGGGCTAAACTCTGAAACAGACTACAGAATCACTAAGGGAACGGGCTGGCTGGAAATCATGGGCTGCGGAATGGTGGATCCTGCCGTTCTAAAGAACGTAAACATAGATCCGGACAAATATTCTGGATATGCCTTTGGAATGGGAATTGAAAGAATTGTAATGCTCCTTTATCAAATGAGTGACATCAGAATGTTTTTTGAAAATGACATCAGAATGCTTGAACAGTTCAAAACATTATAATTTATTATTACTAAATATTAATCCTGTAAACGAAGATTTACAGGATTTTTTTTGTTTTAAAAAACCAACATTAATTTTCAATCTTATTTTTTCGCTAATTTTGGATTAAATAAATTTTAAAAAAAAGCGATGAAACCAGAATTCGAAGAATTAAGACTTGTAAAAGATGAAGCAAAAAAACGTTTCCAGATAGAAGTTGATGGACATTTAGCATTTATTAATTACGATTACGCCGAGGGAGAACATCAGATTGCTCTAATACATACAGAAGCAGAACCGGAACTACTGGGAACGGGCGCTGCTGCTGCAGTGGTTGAGAAAACATTACAATATATAAAAGAGAATGGAAAAAAACTACTTCCCTTCTGTCCTTATATTTTTGCATACATCAAAAAGCATCCGGAATGGAAAGCAATCGTAGATGAAACGTTTGCAGGTTATGACCAATTGTAATATTAAACTTGAGTATGAAAATTGATGCAAAAGTTTTTCTATAAAAATAATGTCATAATTTTCCCTTATTTGAAGACTAGAAAACAACGGAATTATTTCTTTATGCCTGTTAATAAAAAAAATCAGACCAATGTCTGATTTTTTTTATTAATATATGTCGAAGTTAAGGTTTATAACCATCCTTCAGTGTCACGGTTCTATTGAATACTAGTTGTTCATCAGAAGAATCCCTGTCTTTGATATAATATCCAATTCTCTGAAATTGATAATGATCTTCTAAGGTTGCATCTTTCAGACTTGGCTCAGCAAAACCATAAGAAACTCTAAGTGATTGTGGATTTATAAATTCTATAAAATCTACATCTTTCTCCGCATCTGGCTGCTCGGTTGTAAAGAGTCTTTCATAAGTTCTGATTTCAATGGGCAAGGCATGTTTTGCAGAAACCCAATGCAATGTTCCCTTCACCTTTCTCAGACTGGCTTCTGTTCCGCTTCCAGATCTAGAATCTTCATCATAAGTTGCAAAAATAGTAGTTATTTCTCCCTTATCATTTTTTTCTACACGTTCAGCCTTAATAATATACCCAGATTTTAGACGGACTTCGCCTCCCAATTTTAATCTGAAGAATTTTTTATCTGCTTCTTCCTGAAAATCTTCTTTCTCTATATAAAGTTCTTTTGAAAACGGTACTTGCCTTGTTCCAGCGTTTTGATCTTCTGGATTATTTTCTGTTTCCAGCCATTCTTCCTTATCATCCGGATAATTCTCTATGATAAGTTTTACCGGATTCACAACCGCCATTACTCTGGTCGCAATCTTATTAAGATCTTCTCTCACAGAAAACTCTAATAACTGAATATCAATCAGGTTTTCCCTTTTTGCAACACCTACTCTATCTATAAAATTTCTGATGGAAACCGGTGTATAACCTTTTCTTCTCAGTCCGGAAATAGTTGGCATTCTAGGATCGTCCCATCCAGTTGTTACACCTTCTGCGACCAATCGTTGTAGTTTTCTTTTAGATGTAACCATGTAAGAAACATTCATCCTTGCAAATTCTCTTTGCTTAGGCGCCACTTTTCCTTGCTCATAAACTTGGTTTAGATACCATTCGTAAAGCGGACGATGGTTCTCGAACTCCAGCGAGCAAAGGGAATGCGAAACCTGCTCCAGATAATCACTTTCTCCGTGTGCCCAATCGTACATCGGGTATATTTTCCAGCTGTCTCCAGTTCTGTGATGCGGACGCTTTAGAATCCTATACATAACTGGGTCACGCATATTCATATTAGGAGATGTCATATCGATTTTTGCACGAAGACTCATTGCTCCCTCGTCGAATTCGCCATTTTTCATTTTTTCAAAAAGCGCTATGCTCTCTTCTACCGGGCGATTTCTGAATGGCGATTCTATACCTGGTTCAAAAGGATTTTTCCTCTGAGCTGTTATATCTTCGGAAGGTTGTTCGTCTACATAAGCTTTTCCTTGTTTGATAAGTTCTACAGCCCAGTCATATAACTGCTGAAAGTAGTCTGAAGCATAACATTCTTTATCCCACTCAAAGCCAAGCCATTCTACATCTTTCTTAATAGAATCTACAAATTCCTGTTCTTCTTTTTCCGGATTGGTGTCATCAAAACGAAGATTGACAGGCGCATTGTATTTTTCTCCCAAACCAAAATTGATGCAGATCGCTTTTGTATGACCTATGTGAAGATAACCGTTTGGTTCTGGCGGAAATCGAAAACGTAATTTTCCCGAATCCAAGCCATTTTCCAAATCATCTTCTATGATTTGTTCAATAAAATTGAGTGATTTTTTTTCTTCTTCCATAATCTGAACTTGAGGCGCAAATTTAACTTAATTTCCCCGAACAATAAAACGTTTATAACTATTGATTAAGCTTAAAATTTTATTATAGACTGAAAATAATTATTTAGGAAATGTTAAATTTCTGTGAACTTTAAACAAATAGTTATATACCATTCATTTTTTTTTAATTTTGGGATAATTAATAAATCGTAATGAATCGTAAAAAAATCCTTTTAGTTGATGATGAGCAAGACATCCTAGAGATCATCTCATATAATTTGGAAAAAGAAGGCTACCATGTTTTTACTGCAAGCAACGGAAATGAAGGTATTGCAAAAGCAAAAGAAATCTTACCAGACCTTATTCTTCTGGATGTAATGATGCCAGAAAAAGATGGTATTGAAACTTGCCAGGAGCTAAGAAAAATTAAAGAACTACAGAAAACCCTCATTGTATTCTTATCTGCAAGAAGCGAAGAGTTTTCTCAGTTGGCAGGTTATCAGGCAGGAGCAAATGATTATATCGTAAAACTCATTAAACCAAAAGTTTTAGTATCGAAAGTAGCAGCGCTTTTGCAGTTGGGTGCACAATCCCAGGAGAATTCTAATTATATCGAAATCGGCGACCTGATCATTGATAAAGAGAATTTCAAAGTATCAAAAGGAAAAGAAGAATTTTTACTTCCAAAAAAGGAGTTTGACCTGCTTTATCTGCTTGCTTCCAATACTGACAAAGTTTTCAAAAGAGAAGAAATCCTTGAAAAAGTTTGGGGAAATGATGTGATTGTAGGCGAGCGGACTATTGATGTTCACATCAGAAGGCTGAGAGAAAAACTGGGAATCAATACAATCCAGACACTCAAAGGAATTGGTTATAAATTAGTAGTTTAGGATTTTCTTGACAGAAAATCTTTTTTTTGATATGAGAATTAGAAATTCAATAAAAATAAACTGGCTTTCTGTAGCTGCATCTATGCTTCTGGTTACGGTAATTGGAAGCGTAGTTCTGGTTTTTGAGTTTTACACCGATGATGTTTATTTCAAGACAAGAAATTTTAATTATTTTCTTGTTTTTACTCTTTGGTTTCTGTTTGTACTAAATTATTTTGTGTTGGAGTTTCTATTCAATTATTATAGCAAAAATCAGATCCGCAGAATCACTAATATCCTTCCGGAAGACATTATTCACGATTATGATTCCGATCTCAGTTTCAAAGAACTAGGAGAAAAGATGCACGAGATGAATCAGAAAAATGCAGAGATTGACATGATGAAAGAGATGGAAAACTACAGGAAAGAATATATCGGAAACATATCTCACGAGCTGAAAACACCACTTTTCTCGATACAAGGTTACATAGAAACACTCAGAGATGGCGGCGTGGAGGATCTATCTATTCGTGATAAATACCTGCAAAGAATTGACAGTTCTGTGGAAAGGCTGCTGAATATTGTGAAGGATCTGGATATGATTAATAGATATGAATCCGGACAAATTGATCTGAAATACAGTATTTTTGATATTAATCTTTTGGTGCAGGAGATATTTGATCTTTTGGAAATGGAAGGAGAAAAACATGCGATGACTATGCAGTTGCAAACCACCCAGCCTCAGCTTTTTGTATCTGCCGACAAACAAAGAATTTCGCAAGTGCTTATCAATCTGATTTCCAACTCTATAAAATACGCTAACAGAGAAGAAGCACAGATTATTGTCTCTACAAGGGAAGGAACCAAGAGTATTCATATTTCTGTAGAAGACAACGGAATGGGAATAAAGCCGGAAAATTTACCACGAATCTTCGAACGTTTTTTCCGTGTAGAAAGCAGCAGAAGCAGAAAAGAAGGCGGTTCTGGTCTTGGTCTTGCAATTGTGAAGCATATTCTGGAAGCGCATCAGCAAACTATAGCTGTAGAGAGTACCTATCTTTCCGGAACAAAATTTAAATTTAAACTAACAAAATCAACTCCCAGCATAAAGAAAATAAATGGTATCTCCAATGGTAATTCTATACCCGGAAAAGCGCAAAATTTATAAAAAACTTTTTTCAAAAAAAATTATTCAGAAACTTTTCCGAAATTTCATTTGTTTTATATTTGCATCATTAATCAACCTAGTACAAAGCTAAAGTAAAACTAAAATGGTTTATAAGATAAGAGTAATTCTAGACGCCAAAGAGACAATTTTCCGAGATATTGAAATCAAAGACAAACAGACACTATGGAATCTGCACTTGGGTATCAAAAGTGCGTTTAGCCTGCCTGGCGAAGAGTTGTCATCGTTTTATTTTTCTGATGATGAGTGGAACGAAGGCCGTGCTGTACCTTTGGAAGATATGAGTGATGACGGCGACGGAGAAATTATGTCCGATATTTATCTGAACGAGGGCTTCCCGGAAGTAGGTGCTAAAATGAGATTTCAATATGGTTTTATAGACCTTTGGGAATTTTTCTGCGAGCTTTTGGAAATAAATGATGAGAAACCAGCAGTCAATTATCCGATAACTGTTTACAGATTTGGAAATGTTCCTTTAAAAGCACCAAGCAAAAATGGCGCAGCAAGCGGAAAAAACAAGAGCTCTGCAATGCCGCTTCTGGATGATGATTTTGGAGATTTTGATGCAGATTTTAAAGAAACCAGTTTTGATGATGATGATGATTTTGATGATGAAGAAGAAGATACCGGTTACAATGATGTTTTCGAAGAAGACGATGAGGATTAATCCTTTTAATAATAAAGCCCGAAGTTTTTCGGGTATTTTTATTTTTTATAGACAGTTCTTCATTTTTAGATTTTTTCTGATTTTGATTAGTACATCAAACTGATTATCTATATCTGCAGAAAAACATATTTATAAGAAAACAAAAATAATACATTATAAAAGATACATTTAGAAAACATTAACAATCTTGGGGTTTTCAGCATGATTTGTATTTATTACATTTACAGAATAGACAATAAAATTCACAACCCTAAGAGAAATTTTTTTATAATGAAAAAACTGATTCTTATACCGGCAATAGCCGCACTGTTATTATCCTGCAAAACTCAGAATCAAGCTATGGAATTACCACAAGAATGGAAACACACCACCAATATTTACGAAGTAAATGTAAGACAATATACACCAGAAGGTACTTTTTCCGCTTTTGAAAAGCACTTGCCTAGGCTAAAAAAAATGGGCGTAAAAACATTGTGGTTTATGCCTATTACACCTATCGCACAGAAAAACAAAAAAGGTAGTCTGGGAAGTCCTTATGCAGCTTCTGATTATACAACCATCAATCCGGAATTTGGAACTTTAGATGATTTTAAACACCTGGTGAATGAAGCTCACAAAATGGGTTTTAAGGTAATCATTGATTGGGTTGCTAACCACACCGGTTGGGATCACGTTTGGACAAAAACCCATCCAGATTGGTATCTGAAAGATGCAGACGGCAGTTTTCATAAAGCCAGTGGAATGGATGACATTATAGAACTGGACTACTCCAACAAGGAAATGCGTTTGGCGATGATAGATGCTATGAAATATTGGGTAAAAGAAACGAATATTGATGGCTTCCGATGTGATCTTGCAAGTTGGGTAGAAGTTGACTTCTGGCAACAAGCAAGACCACAGGTAGAAAAAGTAAAACCACTGTTTTTCCTAGGCGAGTTTGACGAAATAGAATCTCCGGACTATGGTAAAGTTTTCGATGCCAGTTACAGCTGGAAATGGATGCATCTTTCTCAGGATTTTTATCAAAAACATCTTCCTCTTTCTGATCTGAAAACCTTGCTAGAACAATATTCCAAAATTGGAGATAATTCTATGAGAGCCTGGTTTACAAACAATCACGATGAAAACTCATGGAACGGAACCGAATATGAAAAGTATGGTGATTTTGCCCCAGCTTTAGCCGTATTTTCCGCTACCTGGAACGGTGTTCCCCTGCTCTATTCTGGGCAGGAATTGCCTATGAAGGCTAAGCGTTTAGAATTTTTTGAAAAAGATCCTATTCCGTGGACCGGAAAATATGAACTGGAGAATTTTTACAAAACATTACTTACTCTTAAATCTGAAAATCCAGCTTTGCGGGGAGGTGATCCAGCTGTTACAACCTATTGGATAAACACCTCTGCCAATGATAAGATTCTTGCTTATCTCAGAAAAAATGGTGATAAAGAAGTTCTGGTACTCATCAACACAACTAAAGAAAATGTCAATATGAAAATACAAGATGACCATCTAAACTCCAATTATAAAAATGTTTTTTCGGGTCAAAAAAATACATTAATAAACGGATCAGATATCAGTCTTGGATCTTTTGGCTATATGGTTTTTGAAAAATAAACTCAACAATTAATTAATAAAACGAATCCGTCTCACAACTGA
>NZ_RJTU01000067.1 GCF_003730015.1 Epilithonimonas hominis
AGGGTTTTTCAGTGACCTCAGAATAACTTCGGGATTTTTTAGCTTGTTTAATTTATTTTACTTCTTCGGTAGGAAAATCTCGGCCAGCATACATCTGGCACTTCCGCCGCCATTGGTTTCTATGACTTCCAAATCGGAGTAAATGATCTCGCAATATTTCTCAATTGCAGAAACTTGATCTCGGTTTAATGATTTGTAAGCACTTTGACTCATTACCAAGAATTTTTCTCCTGATTTATTCTGAACTTGAAGCATATTTCCTGCGAAATTCTGCATTTGGTCTTCGGAGATTTCTATGAGTTCCTTTCCAGAGTTTTTAATGGTTTCAATGACATTGTTTTTCTCGGATTCATCATCGATACAATCCAAACAAATTACCACGAATTGATCTGCAACACACATCATTACGTTGGTATGATAAATAGGCAACCTTTCTTCGCCGGCGGTCTGGTAAGAATGGAAAACCACAGGATGAAAGCCAAAATCACTGCAAAATTTTCTAAATACACCTTCATCTAGTCGTAAAGAAACCGAACCATAAGCAAGTTTATTATCGTGGTCGAAGATCATACTTCCTGTTCCTTCCAGAAAAAGATTGTCTTTTTCCGCTCCAGAATAATCGATAACTTCGGTTACTTCAAATTGTCCTTTGATTTGGTTGATGATATCATCTCTTCTTTCCAAACGTCTGTTTTCTGCAAACATTGGATAGAGAACCACTTTTCCGTCCGCGTGAAAACTCACCCAGTTATTGGGAAATATCGAATCTGGCGTTTTGGGTTCTAATGTATCTTTTATGGTGATGACATTAATGTCTTTTGCTCTTAGTTTTTCCACAAAAGCGTTGAATTCTTTCAGAGCTTCCTCTTGAACATTCCCTTCCTGTTGAACCTGAAAATAATTATTAACCGCCGTCTGCTCGTTGAATCCGAAAGCAACCGGTTCTATCATCAAAACTGTATCTGTAGTCTGCATTGTATAAGTTTGAGGGTTTTAGAATGAGAGAATTTGAGAGTTATTTTTCTGATGAGAATGAACACCATTTATTAGATTGATTCATCATAGTTACCAACATCCCAATTACTTCATTATATTGATTATTCAAATTACTAAATTGTTCTTCATTTATGTAATTGCAAGCTAATGAAAACTGAAGCCAAGTTTGGGTTTCTCTTGCTTCTCCTTCAGAATCTGTCAGCTTTGCGACAAATGACTTTTCATATTTTCGTCTTCCCCAAGCCTCACTAATATTAGCAGAAACCGACCGAGAAGAACGCCTGATTTGGTCTTTGAGAGAATATGTTTCTTCTTTTGGAAATGTTTTTGAGAGTTCAAATATTTGCATTGCAACATCAAAGGACTTTTGAAAAACTTTCAAATCTTGATGAAATTTAATTGTTGACATCTGTTGTATTTTAAACTAAAATACAAAATATCAAA
This sequence comes from Epilithonimonas hominis, assembly GCF_003730015.1. GTDB lineage: Bacteria > Bacteroidota > Bacteroidia > Flavobacteriales > Weeksellaceae > Epilithonimonas > Epilithonimonas hominis. Next base: position 1,441 of record NZ_RJTU01000067.1, read on the forward strand.
TAACACTCAAACACCAACACTCTCAAATACTCAAACCCTTCTACTCTCTAACCAACGGAAGCGTCGAGCATCTCAACAAACCTCCCATTTTAGAAATCTCACGGTAAGGAATTTCTTCCACAGTGATTCCCCACTCGTCGCGGAGATGACGATTGAGTCTTGTGAATGCTTTGTCTGAAACCACAACATCTGGTGCGATTGAAAAGATATTTGGGTTCATTTCAAACATTTCTTGATCATTAACTTCAAAACAGTTTCCCTTGCCAAAAATATCCAAAAGCAACTGATAATCCAACTCATCTACAAATCCATTTTTGTAAATGATGCATTTGTCTTCGCCTACAATATTGAAGGTGCAGTCTAAATGTAAAATACCTTCATATGGCTTTGTATCATTTTTTTTCAGATCAAGATCAATGATTCTTTTTTTCGGAAAATATTCTTTCAGGATTTCAATCGCATACTCATTGGTTCTGGCTGTTTTCAGGTTTCTATAATCTGGGCTGTAGCTGGTTCCAATGAATAAGAATCCATTCCAGACCATAACATCTCCACCTTCAATATGAGCGGTTTCCGGCAGGTTTATGACATTCCTCCAGGAAACTTTATCTATGATGTGTCTGTAAGCTTCCTGCTCGTCTGCACGGTCTGGGATTATGTTCGAGATAATCATTTTATCCTCAATCACAAAAGCAACATCTCTTGCAAAGACCTGGTTGTAATCTTTGATAATTTTTGGTCGGAAAACCTCCACATCATATTTTTTAAGCACTTTTTCAAACTCTGTCATCTCGAAAACAATATCCTCTTCTTTGGGATAAATATTATTTTCTATGGTGTGATAAGATTTTGCGTCGTAGCTTTCTGCGAGTGTAGGGACAGGTCCGTTCGATTTTGGCTGTCCAAGTACGACAGATTTTAGTCTACCTGTTTCGTTTTTGATGTTTAGTTTCATAAGATAGGAATGAAGCAAATATAATTAAACAAAATAAATTGAAACTCGCCGCTTACAGTAAATAAAATCTATGATAATAACATAGCTAGAGATATTTCTATGATAATCTGTAAAACACCGAAAAAAAAATCCCCGAAAAATAAATTTCGAGGATTATATGATTAAATTTTATATTTTTTATCGGCTTGCAATATCTACATAATTACGTTTTTCTGCACCTTGGTAAACCTGTCTTGGTCTTCCGATAGGATCGCCTTTTAGTCTCATTTCTTTCCACTGAGAGATCCATCCTGGCAATCTTCCCAACGCAAACATTACAGTAAACATTTCCGTTGGGATTCCTAACGCTCTGTAAATGATTCCTGAGTAGAAATCCACATTCGGATATAGTTTTCTTTCTACGAAATAATCATCCTCCAGCGCCACTCTTTCCAGTTGCATAGCGATATCAAGCGCTTTGTCTTGAATTCCTAATTTTCCTAAGATATCATCAGCTGCTTTCTTGATAATTTTTGCTCTTGGATCAAAGTTTTTATATACTCGGTGACCGAAGCCCATCAATCTGAAGCTATCTTCTTTATCTTTTGCTTTAGCGACATATTTAGAAACATCTCCTCCGTCTTTTTCGATCATTTCAAGCATCTCGATTACCGCCTGATTGGCACCACCGTGAAGCGGACCCCACAGAGCTGAAACACCAGCTGAAATAGAAGCGAATAATCCTGTATGTGCAGAACCAACCATTCTCACTGTAGATGTAGAACAGTTTTGCTCGTGGTCTGCATGAAGGATTAATAATTTGTCCAAAGCAGCAACTACAACAGGATCCATTTGGAATTCCTCATTCGGCAGTCTGAACGCCATTTTATAGAAATTCTCAACATAGTTAAGACTGTTATCTCCGTGGTTAATTGGTAAACCTTGGGTTTTCCTGTAAGTCCAGGCACAAAGATGAGAGAATTTTGCAATCATTAATTCTGCTGCAAGATCTAATTCTTCTTTAGATTTAACATCAACCGCTTTGGGATTGAACGCTGTAAGAGCAGAAGTTAAAGAAGACAAAACGCCCATAGGATGTGCAGAGCGAGGGAAAACATCGATTAGCTTTTTAAGCTCGTCTGCAACAAAATTATATTTTTTGATATTGTTTTCAAAAGAACTGAACTGTTCTGTTGATGGTAATTCTCCGTGAAGTAAAAGGTACATTACTTCTGTAAAGTTTGATTTTTCAGCGATTTGCTCTATAGGATAACCTCTGTAGAATAATTCCCCTTTATCACCATCTAGGTAAGTAATTTCACTAATTGTAGCACCTGTATTTTTGTAACCAAGATCCAAAGTAATCAATCCTGTTTGATCTCTCAATTTGGAAATATCTATTCCTCTGTCACCGATAGTACTATCTACGATTGGATATTCGAAGTTTTTCCCATCGTAATTTAATATAACTTTATTATCAGACATTTTTAAAAAATTTATTTGCTAAATATAATACTTTAAATGTAAATACTCAACTGACAAAAGTCATATCTCTCAATCGATTGTATGAATGCTATTAATTGAACTGAAAAATAACTTTCACAAATTATGACCACCACGTTATAACATTGATAATCAATCAAATAAAAACACAAAGAGCATCCGAAAAAGATCGAATGCTCCTTATTATAAATTTTTGTTAAAATTATTTTTTGATTTTGAACGCATCCAAACCTGGGAAAACTGCTGTTTCTCCAAGAGCTTCTTCAATTCTCAATAATTGGTTGTACTTCGCCATTCTGTCGGATCTGGAAGCAGAACCTGTTTTGATCTGTCCACAGTTTTGTGCAACAGCAAGATCGGCAATTGTAGAATCTTCTGTTTCTCCGGATCTATGAGACATTACTGTCGTATATCTATTATGCTGCGCCATTTGAACTGCTGCCATAGTTTCAGAAAGGGAACCAATTTGGTTAACTTTTACCAGAATCGAATTCGCAATCCCTTCATTAATTCCTCTGGAAAGTCTCTCTACGTTAGTTACAAACAAGTCATCACCTACTAATTGAACTCTGTCTCCAATTTTATCTGTTAGTTCTTTCCAACCAGCCCAATCGTTTTCCTGCATACCATCTTCGATAGAGATAATTGGATATTTATTTGCCAATTCTGCCAAATAAGAAACCTGCTCACTGCTTGAGAAAACTGGCGCATCCGGCGTCTGGAATTTTCTGTAATCGTAAACTCCGTCTTTGTAGAATTCTGAAGCGGCACAATCCAAAGCAATCATTACATCATCACCAGGCTTGTAACCCGCTTTTTCGATAGCTTGTAATAAAGTATCCAAAGCATCTTCAGTTCCTGTAAATGTTGGCGCAAATCCACCTTCGTCACCTACTGCAGTAGAAAGACCTCTACCGTGAAGAATTGATTTTAAGCTGTGGAAAATCTCAGTTCCTTTTCTCAAAGCATGAGAGAAAGAATCTGCTTTTACCGGCATCACCATAAATTCCTGGAAAGCGATTGGCGCATCTGAGTGAGATCCACCATTAATCACGTTCATCATTGGAACAGGAAGTGTATTTGCATTTACACCACCAACATATTTATAAAGTGGCATTCTCAATTCAGCAGCAGCAGCTTTTGCAGCCGCCAAAGAAACGCCTAAGATGGCATTAGCTCCTAATTTTCCCTTGTTAGAAGTTCCGTCAAGATCAATCATTACAGCATCGATCAGATTTTGTTCGAAAACTGGTAATCCAATCAATTCTGGAGCGATAACTTCTTTCACATTTTCTACCGCCTTCAAAACACCTTTACCTAAGAATTCTGGCGCTCCGTCTCTCAGTTCTACTGCCTCATGCTCACCGGTAGATGCACCAGAAGGAACAGCTGCACGTCCCATGGCTCCACTTTCCGTGAAAACATCTACTTCTATTGTAGGATTCCCTCTAGAATCTAAAATTTGTCTTGCTTCGATAAATGAAATGTAACTCATTGTCTTGATGTTATTTATTTAAGATTTTTATTTTGTCGCTTTTATAAAGCCATGCAAATTTAAACATTTTTAAAATATTATGTGATGAATCATTTCTTAACATTTATCACATATAAAGAAATTCCATATTATTTAAGAATTCGATATTTTACTTTAACAACGCCCTGATCCAGCCTTGCAATTTTTTTGAAAGCACCCTGACTGAGATCAAACGCTCTTGATGACTTCAACGGACCTCTGTCATTAACTGTTACAGTTACCGATTTTTCATTTTCTATATTAACAATCTCCACCTTGGTTCCGAAAGCAAGCGAACCGTGAGATGCAGTCATAGAAGAATGCCTGTAAATGTCTCCACTTGCCGTTGGTTTCCCTTGGAATCGATCCGCATAAAACGAAACATTGGTCTGCCTGTAAACGCCGCCACTAGTTCTGCTACTACAGGAAAAAATGATAAAAAACATTGTAAATACTAACAAAACACTGTATATAACAGCTTTAACGTCTATAATTCGCATATGTCGAAAAAAAATTATTTAAAAAGAGTATAATAAAATTTATTGCTAATATTTTGTTTATTTTATATAAATTTCTATATTAGTTTTCCCATTCGTTTATAATTATCAAATATAATCCAATTTATATAATGAATTACGAAAGCATAAACTTAACCATAGACAACAAGATTGCAGTTCTTACCATTAACAGACCAGAAAGCCTTAACGCTCTAAACGCACAAGTTTTTACAGATCTGGATAGTGCATTTGATTTTCTTAAGGATGAAAAATCCGTTAATTGCATCATCATTACAGGGAGTGGAGAAAAAGCTTTTGTAGCAGGTGCGGATATCAAAGAATTTTCTACCTACAGCTCAGAAAAAGCAAAAGAATTGTCGAAAAGAGGCCACACTGTTTTTCAGAAAATCGAAAACATGAATAAACCGGTAATTGCAGCAATTAATGGCTTTGCACTAGGTGGAGGATTAGAGCTTGCAATGGCTTGCCATATCAGATATGCTTCTGAGAATGCAAAATTGGGATTACCGGAGGTTACCTTGGGTCTGATACCTGGCTATGGTGGAACACAAAGACTGCCAAAGCTTGTTGGAAAAGGTATTGCAAATGAAATAATTTTCTCGGCAAAAATGATCACTGCAGAAAAGGCAAAATCCATCGGATTGGTAAATGAAGTGTTTTCTTCCGAGGAACTGATATCCAAAACGCAGGAACTTGCAAAAAACATTGTGAAAAACTCTCCCCAAGGGATTGCAAAAGCAATTCATGCCGTAAATATGAGTGACACTGAAAAAGGAATGGAATACGAAATTGAATCTTTTGGTGAATTATTTTCAAAAGAAGATTTTAAAGAAGGTGTTGCTGCTTTTTTAGATAAAAGAAAACCGGTTTTCAGCTAAATTTGCGACATGAAATATAACAAGTTCGATATTGCTTATCTGAAAATGGCTACCGAATGGGCAAATCTTTCTTATTGCAAAAGAAAAAAAGTAGGAGCTCTTATTGTGAAAGACAGAATGATTATTTCTGATGGATACAACGGAACACCTTCTGGCTACGAGAATAACTGTGAAGATGATGATGGAAAAACCAACTGGTTTGTTCTTCATGCAGAAGCCAACGCCATATTGAAAATAGCAAGTAGCACACAATCCTGCAAAGGCGCCACATTATACATCACAATGTCACCTTGTAAAGAATGCAGTAAATTGGTATTACAATCGGGAATCGAAAAAGTGGTCTATATGACCGGCTATTCTGATGACAGCGGATTAGAATTTCTAAAGAACGCAGGAATTGAGCTTTTAAATATTAAAGAACAAGAATTATACAAGACATGAAAATTTAAAATATAACTATAACCAAATTAAAAAAACACAAATATGAACTGGTCCGAAAAAATTGAGGACTTCTCAAATTTTCTCAAATTTGAGAAAAACTTCTCTGGAAACACACTAGATGCTTACATGAGAGATGTTAGAAAGCTTGAGAGCTTTACTATATCAGAACTAGATAACTTGTCACCTCAAAACATTACTTACGAAAATCTTCAGGAATATATCTACCAGCTTTCTAAAAATAAAATCAGCGAAAGATCCCAAGCCAGAGCAATTTCATCAATAAAAGCGTTTTTCAAATTCCTTTTGGAAGATGATTACAGAACAGATAATCCTGCCACACTTCTAGAAGGTCCTAAACTTGGTCTTTACCTGCCCGACACTCTAAGTGAAGAAGATATCAACAGAATCATTACTTGTATAGATAATAGTACCGATATAGGAAAAAGAAACAAATGCATCCTAGAAGTTCTTTACGGCTGTGGACTGCGTGTATCTGAACTGATAGATTTGAAAATCTCCAATATCAACTTCAAGGAAAGCTACATAATGGTAGAGGGAAAAGGAGAAAAAACAAGATTAGTTCCTTTAGCAAATACAACAGCGGAGTTTATCAGGAGTTATATTCACACTGTAAGAAATAAAACTAAAATCAACAAAAAATACGAAGACACATTATTTATAAACAGCCGAGGCACGAATATGTCCCGTGTTATTGTTTTCATCATCATTAAAGAACTGACTCAGAAAGCGGGAATTAGCAAGAGCATATCTCCTCACACGTTCAGGCATTCTTTTGCGACCCATTTACTGCAAAACGGCGCAGACCTAAGATTTATTCAGGAAATGCTTGGCCACAGTAGCATTACCACCACCCAAGTATATACACATTTGAAAACGGAAGAACTCAGAGATGTTATTTTAAATTTTCATCCAAGAAACAGAAATATCACTTCATAGTTTTTCGTAAATTTATACAATGGAAAATTTGAAATACTGCCCAAAGTGTGGCCAGGAAAGCTTGCAATGGAATAATATTACCAGATTTAGTTGTAGCAACTGTGATTTTGTTTTATATCATAATACTGCTGCAGCTGTTGCGGTAATTATAAAACATCAGGATGAATTATTTTTCACAGTTCGGAATCAAGAACCTGGAAAAGGAAAATGGGATTTATCTGGCGGTTTTACAGATCCAAAAGAAACCTCTGAAGAAACTTGCTCCAGAGAATTGAATGAAGAATTAGGTTTGAAAATCAATCCGAAAGAATTCAAATATCTTGGAAGCCAACCGAATATTTATCCTTATAAAAATATTGATTACAATACTTTGGATTTATTCTATCTATATGAGGTGGAGGAAAAATTTGAAATCCAGTTAGAAGAATCTGAAATCTCTGAAACGATTTGGATTAAAGCTTCGGAGCTTGATTTGGACAAAATCGCTTTTGAATCTCAGAAACGATTTTTGAAAAATTATATTACAAAAAATTAGTTGTCTTTTGACAATGTTTTTTGATTAAAAGAAACTCCGGAAATTACTTTCCGGAGTTTTGTTTTTATTTCCATTTGATATTGCAACCTAAACTTGGCTTCTGGAAATCTTCCTGCTCGGCTCCTGCTAAAAGATTTTCGAAAGCGATTATTAAATCCTCGCCTGTAATTTCTTTTTGATTTCCCGGACGAGAATCATCCATTTGACCACGATAAATCAAACTCAGATTTTCATCGAAGAAGTAAAAATCCGGTGTACAAGCTGCTTCATAAGCTTTTGCTACATCTTGAGATTCATCGTATAAATAAGGAAATTGAATATTTCTTTCATCTACAAAATCTACCATCATCTCTGGAGAGTCTGCTGGATATCTATCTACATCATTAGAATTAATCGCAATAAATTCTATTCCTTGAGATTTATAATCTTCGTACAATTCTTCTAATTTATCTATGATGTGAAGAACAAACGGACAATGGTTACACATAAAAACAACCAAAGTTCCTTTCTTTCCTTTCAAAGATTCAAGGCTTTGTAGTTCGTTATTTTTTGACGGATTAGGAAGTTTAAAATCCGGAGCTTTTGTTCCTAAAGCCAGCATATTTGACGGTGTGTTTGACATAAGTTTTGATTAAAAGATTAAAATATTTTGAGATTAAGAAATTACAAAATCTCCGAATCCCTTAATTTACTCAGCAAAGATAATGCTTCTTGGAGAGAATTATCATAGTTGACCCAATTTACGTTTTGCAATTTTCTATTCCACGTTGTTTGGCGTTTTGCATAACGTCGGGAATTTTTTTTGATTTCCTCTATTGCAAAATCCAAATCCCATTCTCCATCAAAATATCGGAATAACTCCGAGTAACCAACGGTTTGCAAAGCAACTTTATCTCGGTCAGCAATTAAACCTCTAGCCTCTTCCAGCAACCCATTTTCCATCATTTTATCAACACGAAGATTGATTCTTTCATAAATTACTTCTCTTGGTGCATCAATCCCAATTCTAAAGGTTTCAAAATCACGCTTTGCTTTTGGTGTACTAAGATTTTCGGTGTAAGTTTTATTGGTTTGCCAAATGATGTCAATGGCTCGAAATAATCTTCTCGGATTATCTTTATCTACGACCGAAAAATAATCTGGATCTAATTCCTCCAACATTTTTTGCAAAACTTCGACACCTTCATTTTCAAAAATCGAAATCAGTTTTTGTTGATTTTCTTCACCAGCTACTGGCAAATCATTCATCCCTTCTACAACGGCTTTCTCATACATCCCGCTTCCGCCAACCATTATTGCAACATCTTTTTTGGCGAAAATTTCGTCAAGTTTCTGCAGAGCTTCCTCTTCAAAAAGTCCTATTGAATAATAATCGTTAACGCTAAGATTACCAACAAAATGATGTTTTGCTTCGGCTAATTCTTCGTCAGTCGGCATTGCAGTTCCAATTTTCATTTCTTTGTAAAACTGCCGAGAGTCACAGGAAATAATTTCTGTGTCGAGATGATTAGCCAAATCGATTGCCAATCGGGTTTTCCCAATTCCTGTAGTTCCGACGATGGAGATAAGACGTTTCAAAAAGTTAATTTTTACAAATTTACGAAATGCGAAATTCTTCCAGCATTATATTTTATCGCAAAGACGCAAAATTGTCATCAATGAAACTTTTATAAGTCGCAAATCAAAAAAAATATAATAAAAAGAACTATTAAAGGTTGCGACTTATAATATTAGAGCTTGTTTAAATTTATATCAGAAATAATTTTATAACCACATGGACACATAGTTTTTGTAAAAATAAAAGAAAAAAAACAGTAAATATTGTACTTCTATTTTTTCTTTTTTGCAATTAATCTTGAGGTTTTCTATGTGCCTATGTGGTTTTAATTATTTTTAAACAGGCTCTTAGATTTAAAGAAAACATTTGTGCCTTTGCGATAAAATTCCTTGCAGGTTTAAAACAAATATTACCTATTTTTACAATCAGAATGGCATTCAAATTACCAAACTCCAAACTTCCTGATGTGAAAACGACGATTTTCACAGAGATGAGTTTGTTGGCTCAGCAGGAAAATGCAGTCAATCTTTCTCAAGGATTTCCCGATTATCAACCTGATGAAAATTTAATCAAATATCTCGGAGATTTTGCAAAACAAGGACAGAATCAATATGCACCTTTGTTTGGAATCAAAGAATTAAGAGAAGAAATTTCAAGGAAATTTAATCTTCAATATCAAGTTGATTATCAGCCCGATTCTGAAATTAATGTTACCGCTGGAGCAACTCAAGGAATTTTTACAATCATTTCTGCTTTCGTAGAAAAAGGAGATGAAGTGATTATTTTCGAACCTGCTTATGATTGTTACGAACCTTCAATTATTTTGAATGGCGGAATCGTAAAAAACGTCAAAATGCTTTATCCTAATTATGAAATTAATTGGAATGAAGTCAAAAATCTGGTTTCCGAAAAAACCAAGATGATCATCATCAACAATCCGAATAATCCTTCAGGAAAAATCCTAAAACAAAAAGACATTGATGAACTGATTTCTATTGTAAAAAATACAGACATCATTATTCTGAGCGATGAAGTTTATGAAAGCATCACTTTCGATGAAAAACCTCATCTGACATTAGCCAAATATCCTGAACTGAAAGAGAGAACTTTTGTTGTTGGTTCTTTTGGAAAATTGTTGCACATCACGGGTTGGAAAATCGGTTATGTATGCGCACCTTCGGATCTGATGAATGAGTTTAGGAAAGTTCATCAGTTCAATGTGTTTTGTGTGAACACGCCAGCACAATTTGCCATTTCTAAATATTTGCAGAATGTGGATGACTTCCAAACAATCTCAACATTTTTTCAAAGAAAAAGAGATTATCTTAAAAATGCGTTAAAAGAAACACCTTTTCAATTATTAGATTGTGAAGGAACTTATTTTTTGTCTGCCAGTTTTGGCGCAATTTCTGATAAGCAAGACAAGGATTTTTGTTACTGGCTAACCAAAGAACACAAAGTTGCAACTATCCCATTTTCTGCATTTTACAAAGATAAAACCGATGAAAAAGTGATTCGTTTTTGTTTTGCTAAAGAACAGGAAACATTGGAAAAAGCCATAGAAAAGTTATTAAAAATTAAAATATAAAATGAAAAAACTAATCATCGCCGCTTCTTTATTAGTAGGAATTAGCGCATTTTCTCAAGCGAAAATTGACCCAACAAAACTGAATTATATGTCAGTTGACGTAAGTCCAATGGATGCAGTTTATTACCCTCTTCAAGTGACTTCATCTAAAACGGAAACTCCGAAAGTGAAGTTAGAATACTCTCGTCCGCAGAAAAAAAACAGAGTAATTTTTGGAAACCTTATTAAATATGGAGAAATCTGGAGATTCGGAGCGAATGAAAATTCTGAAATCAAATTTTACACGCCTGTAAAAATAGGTGGAAAAGAAATTCCTGCCGGAACTTACAGTGTTTTTGCAATTCCTTTTGAAAAAGAATGGACGATTATTTTAAATTCTGACACTGATAAATGGGGTGCGTATTTCTATGATAAAAGTAAAGATGTTGTGAGATTTAATGTGCCTGTTGAGAAAGCAGCTTCTCCAATCGAATATTTTTCTGTAACGTTTGTACAGACAAAAGCTGGCGCAGATTTATACGCTGGTTGGGATAATTCTCAGGTTAAATTCCCGATTGAATTTAAATAATCCTCAAAGATTTATAATTATTAAAGTCTTGTCAAAATTTGATAAGGCTTTTTTATTTTTAAAATTCTAATGTAATTAAATCTTCGAAGTTTTGAATCTGAACTTTTGGATTTTCTATTTTTCCAAAACCATAAGCTGCGTAAATAAAGTCAACGCCAGCTTTCTCAGAAGATTCTTTGTCCCAAATAGTATCGCCAACGTAAACTGGATTTTGCAGATTATTTCGTTCCACAATCAACCGGATGTTCTTATCTTTTGGCAAACCATAGTTACCGAAACATTCGAAATCTTGAAACAAATCTTCAAAACCAAAAAAACCGATGAAGTTCTCGATATAACCTTTCATACAATTACTGACAATAAAAAGTCGATAATTTTCCGCTAATTTTTCTAGTGTTTCTTTGACTTTTGGAAATAATTCGCCTCCAAACTGTTGAAGATATTGACTTTCTTTTTCAGCATAAATTGTTTCGAATTCTTTTAGTTTTCCTTTGGGAACAAAACTGAAATACTGTGTAAAAATATCGTCCATTTTCATCCCAGAAAAATCTCTAACAGTCTGAGAAGTAAGATTGATATCAAATCCAATCCCTTTAATGCTGTCGTTAAAAGCTCTAACAACAGTTTCCGAAGCGTTCCAAAGTGTTCCGTCTAAGTCAAAAATAATACTGCCTCTCTTCATAATCTAAATCATAAACCATTCGTTCACAAGACTTGCGGCTAATCTTGCGGTTCTTTCCTGTATATCAAAATTGGGATTCACTTCTGCCACATCCAATGCTTTGGTTTTTTCTGATGATAAAATTTGACGGTAAATCTGCATAAATTGACGGTCAGCAAAAATCCCGTTATAAGCAGATGCGCTGACGCCTGGTGCAATGGACGCATTAAAAACATCCATACAAATCGTAATGTAAAGTACATCCGCATCTTCTAAAAACGAGTTGATTGTGAACATTATATTCGGAATATTTTCAGAGTAAATTTCGTCAGCTAAAATATATTTCATTCCGAAATTATCTGCACTCTCAAACAATTTCCTAGTATTACTATTTTTCTGAATCCCTATATGTAAAGAATGAATCTCGCCTGCCTGAGCAATTTGCCAAAAACCTGTTCCAGAACTTGCTAATCCGATTTCTGGTTCACGGTTATCAAAATGTGCATCGAAATTTATAATGCCGACTTTTTGATTTGGAAAAGCTTTTTTGATTCCAGAATAATGGGCGAAAGTTACCTCGTGTCCGCCACCTAAAACAACAGATTTCCCTTGTTTTGATAATACTTTCGAAACTTTTTCAGCCAACGAATTTTGAGTTGCTTCAAGGTCATTATTTTCACATTTGATATTTCCGAAATCTCTCAGAGAAAATCCGGAATTAATAACAGGAAAATTGGACATATTTTTTCTGATAATATTTGGCGCTTCCTCTGCTCCTACTCTACCTTTGTTACGCTTCACACCTTCATCTACAGCAAAACCGTGTAAAACGAAATCATTAGGATTAATAGTTTCATAATCTGATTCTGCTTTTACTCTTTGAAAAATCCTGTGATATGATTCTTCTTCGCCATCAAAACGGCCTGTCCATTCAAACATAATTTAGATTTTCTCTCCGTTGATATAAATATTTTTCGGCTTCAAACTTCCTTGATGATAAAGAATATTTTGAAAATTATCAGTTTCATAAGTCAAAAAATCTGCTTTTTTCCCTTCAGCCAAAACACCTCTGTCATCTAAATCCAAAGCATAGGCAGCCCGAAAAGTTATTGCTGCTAAAACCTCAGCTGTAGTCAGTTTCTGATATGTTGCTAAAATCGAAGCTTGAGTAACGAGATTTCCCATTGGAGCGGAACCCGGATTCCAGTCGGTTGCAATTGCCAAGATTCCACCTTTATCAAGAATTTTTCTCGCTGGAGAAAACGGTTCGCCCAAACCTAAACTTGCACCAGGCAAAGCAATGGCAACAGTATTTGAATTCGCTAAAAATTCAATATCTTCATCAATAGTCGCTTCCAAATGGTCAGCAGATTTTGCGCCCACTTCAACGGCAATTCTTGAACTTCCTGCCGTAAATTGGTCTGCGTGAACGGTGATTTGAAAACCTAATTCTTTAGCTTTTACAAGAAAATTCTTGCTCTCTTCTAATTGAAACGCTGATTTCTCTATAAAAATATCGACTCTATTGGCAAGGTTTGCTTCTTTTACTTTTGGTAGAATTTCATTCAAAATATAATTCAGATATTCTTCTGAAGTTCCTTCAAAATCTCTTGGCTTGAGATGAGCTGATAAGCAAGTTGGAACTAAGGTAGCTTTTGTTAAACCTTGAGCTTTTTTTATAGCTCTCAACATTTTGAGTTCTTCATCAACATTCAATCCGTAACCACTTTTTATCTCGATGGTTGTAATGCCCTGATTTAATAAAACATTGACGCGTTCAAGAATTCCATTAACCAAATCGTCCTCAGATGCTTGTCTTGTATGCTGAACGGAACTCCATATGCCACCGCCAGATTCTGCAATTTCGAGATAAGTTTTGCCTGCATTGCGCATTGCAAAATCATTAGCCCGATTTCCTCCAAAACAAATATGCGTATGCGCATCCACAAAAGCGGGAATTGCAATTTGCTCGCCTTCCATCAAATCAATTTCTGAATCTGGAAATTTTTGTTTCAGAAAATTGAAATCGTTGACTTCTAAAATTTTTCCGTTTTCAGTTAAAATTCCGCCATTGGAAAGGATTTCTAAAGATTCATCTTGTAATTTTCCTTTTAATGGAAGATGGTTAAGCGTGATGATTTGTTTGAAAGGCCCTGATAATTTCATAAAAATACTTGAATCGTAAAATTAAAAAAAGAGATGCAAATCACACCTCTTTTTGTCTTAAAAAACTTCTCTTCCTATCTTGAGAATATTATCACTTTTCCCCATTGAATAAAAATGCAGAACCGGAATTCCAAAATCCAAAAGTTCTTTACTTTGGTTAATTGCCCATTCGATTCCCACTTCACGGACATCATTGTTAGTTTTGCATTTCAAAACTTCATTGATTAATGCTTCTGGTAAATCGATTTTGAAAACCTGTGGCAACATTTGCAAATGGGTTTTGGTTGCAATCGGTTTGATTCCCGGAATAATCGGAACATCAATCCCAATTTCTCTGGCTTGTTTCACGAAATCAAAGAACTTTTGATTGTCGAAAAACATTTGGGTCACGATATAATCTGCGCCAGCTTCTACTTTTTTCTTTAACATCTGGAGGTCATAATTCATAGAAGGTGCTTCGATATGTTTCTCGGGATACCCTGCAACGCCAATGCAAAAACTGTTGTCAATGTCCGACTCTATCTTACCGTGCAGATATTCTCCGATTCCCAAATCGTGAATCTGCTTTACCAAATCCGAAGCATATTTGTGTCCGCCAACAGAAGGTTCAAAATATTTTTCGCCTTTCATTGCATCACCTCGCAACGCAACAATATTATTGATTCCCAAATACATACAATCCACCAAAAGATATTCGGTTTCTTCTTTGGTGAATCCGCCACAAAGAACGTGCGGAACGGTATCAACATTATATTTATTCTGAATTGCCGAGCAAATTCCCAGAGTTCCGGGGCGCATTCTTGTGATTTTTCGCTCCATCAAACCGTTTCCTCTTTCCAGGAAAATATATTCTTCTCGGGAAGTTGTTACGTCTATGAATGGTGGTTTAAATTCCATCAACGGGTCGATGTTCTTATATAAATCCGCAATTCCAACACCTTTTTGTGGCGGAACAATTTCAAAAGAAAAGAGCGTTTTGCCATTGGCGTTTTTTATATGGTCAGTAATTTTCATTTTATTTTTTTAATTTTTATAAATCCAATCAGTAATTAATGTATTAGATTCTCCACAACGGTCGTAAGAATCAAGGTTAAAACTTATTTTGAATCTATATTTTCTATCATTATAAGTTTCAAAAAATTTACTATTTCTTAAAACTTCAAAATCAGATTTGATATCAACATTATAAGTATAAGTTTCATTCGGTTTCAGCTTTTTATACTTATCATTGTAAGTAAAACAATCTATATCTTTTGTTCCTAAATGTATTTTATCGAAAGATTTTGTTTTTTCATCATATAATTCAAATTCATTTAATCTCATATTACAAAAGTTAACTTCTTTTCTAATCCTGAAAGATTTGTCGTCGGTACTTTTTATAAATAATTTAAACTTTCCTGTATCTTTTAGATTTTCTGAATTTAATGTAACCAAATAATTACAATGTTCCTGCGAAAAAGCAATGAAACTTATAAATAAAATAAAATGACTACTTGATATT
>NZ_RJTU01000077.1 GCF_003730015.1 Epilithonimonas hominis
GTTGTGAGACGGATTCTTCTTTTTAAATTTTATACTCGAAAATAAAGATTTTCTTAATGTCCGGGTGCAGGCTGAGATAGACGGGTGCATTTTTCGCGGTATTCTCAATAAATTCTTTTTCTTCCGGAGAATAGGAATGAGGAAACTTAAATACACAGAAAATTTCACCAATTCTTCTTGGCTCAAAATACATTGTTTTTTTCAGCTCGCAAGTTGCGCCGGTAATGTCGATATTTCTGTCTTTGCCCAAAACAACAAGTGAAGCAAACACACTCTCTGCCAATGCTGTTGCAAAAATATCTGTCGGAGAAAAGTGCTCTCTCACAGTAAAATCATTGGAAGGAACATAGGTTGAGAAAACTTCACCAGAGGCTTCGTGTACAGATTCGATTTTAGATTCGCCTAAGTAAGTTGTTTTTGAAGTCATAATTAATTGTTTTTTCTGTAATAAAATTACAGCATTTTTTTGATATTAAAAATTATTTGCTTGCAAAACTATTAAAATATGATATAAATATGTTTTGATTCATTAAAATCAAAAATGGAAAATGTCTTTTGCCATATTATAAGCACTTTCAAAATGAAGAAGATTCTGATGGATATCTAATTTTTCGGACTGCATAAAAGTAAACACCCTTTCTGTAGGCATATTTCCCACTAAATCATCCTTTGCCATTGGACAGCCGCCCATTCCTTTTATCGCGCTGTCAAATCTTCTACATCCTCCGTCATAAGCAGCTTTCAGTTTGATGTAAGAATCCTCATATCGATTATGAAAATGCGCTCCAAAATTAATGCTGGCATATTTAGCTGGAATTTTATTAAACAAGTGTGAAATTCTTTCCACATCGCCAACGCCGGTTGTGTCAGATAAAAGAATACTTTTGATTCCAATTTCCTCAAAACGTTTTGCCCAAAAGTCCACATCCTCCCATTTCCAACTTTCACCGTAAGGATTTCCAAAAGCCATGGAGAAATAGAGGTTTAATTGTCTACCTTCAGATTTTGTAAGTTCTAAGATATTTACCACTTCTGTGAAAGCTTCTTCACGGCTTTTGTTTGTGTTTCTATGCTGGAATGTTTCAGAAATTGAAAAAGGAAACCCTAGAATATCAACTTGATCGTGACTCAAAGCTTTTTCAGCACCACGGATGTTGGCTACCACTACGGAAAGTTTTGTGTTGGAAAGTGATTTGTCAATTTCATCTACCACAATTCCGGAATCAGCCATTTGAGGCATCGTTTTCGGATTCACAAAGCTTCCACAATCCAAGACATCAAAACGCACTTCCATCAATCGGTTGATGTAGTCAATTTTTTTTTGCGTCGGGATAAACTCTCCCCAGCCTTGCATAGCGTCTCGCGGGCATTCGGTTAAGAACATTTGTATCGATTTTATAATTATTTGGGCAGCTTTATCCGCCTTCCGTTCCCGCTTTTTTCTTTTTAAATAAAAAGAAAAAGAGCTCCACTCAAGTCGGGCTGCAGTGATTCGAAGTTCCAATAATACTCATCCGCGCTCGCTTCGCTCGCGCATAAAAACATTCAATGCTTTGATAATTCACAATATATGAATCATCAGATATTATTTGTCGTTCACTGCATAAATATATAACTTTGCGGAGATATAGCAAATTATATGGAAAACATCCAATTAGACGGTATTTGGAGAGAAAAACTCCTTAATAGATTTATTACTTACATCAAGATATTTTCTACCAGCGACGCAGAAAGTGAGACCACTCCTTCTACAGAAAGGCAGTGGGATATCGCTAATTATCTGTACAAAGAATTGCAGGATTTAGGATTGGAAGATGTCAGCATTGATGAAAAAGGATACGTTTTTGGATTTATTCCTTCTAACAAAGAGGAAGAAGTTCCACAAGTTGGGTTTATTGCGCATTATGATTCTTCTCCGGATTTCAATGGGGAGAATGTGAATCCACAGATCTGGGAAAACTATGATGGCGAAGATTTATTACTAAACAAAGAAACTGGATTCACTTTGTCATCAACTAAATTTGAATCTTTAAAAAAATACATCGGACAAACCATCATCACAACAGATGGAACAACATTGTTAAGTGCGGATGATAAAGCTGGTGTCGCAGAAATTGTAACAGCAGCAGAATTCCTTTTGGCTAATCCACAAATCAAGCACGGCAGAATTTCTATCGGATTCAATCCGGATGAAGAGATTGGAAGAGGCGCACATCATTTCGATGTTGAGAAGTTCGGAGCAGAATGGGCTTATACAATGGACGGAGGCGAAATCGGGGAGTTGGAGTATGAAAACTTCAATGCAGCCGGAGCTGTGGTGAAAATCCATGGATTATCCGTTCACCCGGGTTATTCTTACGGGAAAATGCTGAATGCAGGATTGGTCGCATCAGAATTTATCAATTCACTTCCAGCTAATGAAACGCCAGCAACTACGAAAGGTTTTGATGGATTTTTCCATCTGACAGATTTCGAAGGTGATGTTTCAGAAGCTAAACTTCAATACATCATCCGTGACCATGATGATCAAAAGTTTGAAGATAGAAAGAAACTGATTGCTGAAAAAGTTGAAGAAATCAACATAAAATATGGTGAGAAAACTGCTGAGATTGAAATCAAGCAGCAGTATCTCAATATGAAAAAGCAATTCGAAGGCAAGATGCATATCGTTGATATTGCAGAACAAGCGATGAGAGATTCCGGAATCGAACCGAAAATAAAAGCGATTAGAGGTGGAACAGATGGCGCGCAATTATCTTATATGGGATTACCATGCCCAAATATCTTTGCAGGTGGACATAACTTCCACGGACCTTACGAATTTGTACCATTGGAAAGTATGTTAGCTGCTGTAAAAGTAATTGCTAATATTGCTCAATCGGTAAAATAATTTAATTTTAATTCAAATCAATTCTGAATGACAATCAAAGAAAAACAACAAGAATTAATAGAAGAATTCACCTTTCTGGACGATTGGGAGCAGAAGTATGAATATATCATAGACCTTGGGAAAGAGTTAGAAGGTCTTCCAGAGGACAAAAAAACAGATGAAAATCTAATCCGAGGTTGCCAGTCCAAAGTTTGGATTGATGCAGAATTTACAGATGGAAAATTATTTTTCAATGCGGATTCTGACGGGATTTTGCCAAAGGGAATTGTTTCGCTTTTGGTGAGAATCTATAGTGGTCATTCTACACAGGAGATTTTGGATTCTGATTTTGATTTTATCTCTGAAATTGGCTTGCAAGAATTTTTGTCTCCCTCAAGAGCCAATGGCTTGATGGCAATGACGAAACAAATCAAATTTTACGCAGTGGCGTTCCAACTAAAGAAGTAGGTGAAGAGAATTCTGGCATATCGTTTTTCTGCATTCGGAGATGTGGCGATGACAGTCCCTGTCTGCGTAGAGTTTCTGGAGCAAAATCCTGATGTAGAAATTATATTTGTGAGCAGAGATAATTTCAAAGACCTTTTTGATAAACATCCTAGGCTGAAATTCTATGGAATTAATTTAGATGATTATAAAGGTGTTTTCGGCATCAGAAAACTGACAAAACAATTAATCAAACAATTTAATCCGGATTACGTTGCGGATCTTCACGATGTGATCAGAACCAAGATGCTTAATTCCATCTTCATCCGGCACGGCTACAAAGTCTTCCAGATTGATAAAGGAAAAATTGAAAAGGAAAAACTGACAGATATCTGGAATCTTGATAAATTTCCTTTGAAAAGAACGGTAGAACGTTATGCCGATGTTTTCAGAAGGATGGGCTTTCAAGTAAATCTTTCCCACAAGCTTAGAACTCTATCTGACAATAAAAAAGATATAGGTTTTGCACCTTTTGCGCAGCATAAAGGTAAGATGATGCCGGAAGAAAAATCTTTTGAACTTGCAAGGATCCTTGCTAAAACTCATAGAGTTTATTTTTTTGGTGGCGGAAAAGAAGAGAATGATATTCTCACAAAGTGGGAAAAACAAATTCCAAATACGCATAGCTTGTCCGGAAAGCTAAAACTAACAGAAGAACTTCAAAAGATCTCCGAACTGGAACTGATGATTTCTATGGATTCCGCAAATATGCATCTCGCCAGCCTAATGGGAACCAGATGTATTTCCGTTTGGGGATCTACACATCATTATGCAGGATTTCTTGGCTATGGACAGGATGAAAATGATATTGTTCACGTTAAAGATCTGTCTTGCAGACCGTGTTCGGTTTTTGGCGACAAAGAATGTTTCCGTGGCGATTATGCCTGTCTAGAAGAACTGGATATTCAGAAAATCATAGACAAAATATGATGCTGAGTGTCTGTATTCCGGTTTATAATTTTGATGTGACGGAATTGATCACCGATATTCGTAGTCAAATCAATACAGATGATCTTGATGCGGAAATTATCTTTATAGATGATGCTTCACAAGAAGAGATGCGTCAGAGAAATGAAATTGTTAAAAGCCTTACCGATCATTATATACTACTTGAAAAAAATATAGGACGTTCAAAAATCCGTAATTTATTTTTAAAATATTCCAAGTCTGATTATTTATTGTTTTTAGATTGCGATGGGAAAATTATTACCAAAGAATTCATAAAAAACTATATCAACTTCATCAATGATCATCATCCCGATGTAGTTTATGGTGGAAGAATAGTAAATGAAAGTAAGCCGGATTTGCGTTATGGGTTGCGATGGAAATTTGCAATAGAAAGAGAGAATCTGCCGGTAGATGTTAGAAAAAAATCGCCTTATCGTGATTTTCAAACCAATAATTTTATCGTTCGAAAATCAGTATTAGAAAACCATCCTTTTGATGGATCCATCGTGCAATATGGTTATGAAGATCTTATTTTTGCTAAGGATCTTTATAAAGCTAAGATTAAAATAGAACATATAGACAATCCTATATATAACAATGATGTAGAAACGAATGAGGTTTTCTTAAAGAAAGCAGATCAATCTGCAAAAAGCCTTGCTCATCTGATTGAGACGGATTTGGATGTAAGAAATAGTTCTAACATTAAGCTTGCAAAAGCCTATGCTCTATTAAAGAAAACTGGCGGAATTCTTATTTATAAAATGTTTTACAAAATTATGAAACCATTCATAATCCGAAAGTTACTAAGTGGAAAAGCTGAACTTAAGACGTTAGACCTTTATAAGTTGGGACAACTTATTGATTATATCAGTAAGAGCTGATAGTTTCGTAATCTTTGGTTAATTCCAGCCTTATATTAGCAATGTTCAATTTTGTTACAATTTGCAAAATTATATAACCTATCAGCATTCCAAAAGTGTTCAGAAAAACATCATCTACATCTGCCGTTCCTCTTGCTGTGTAATATTGAGTAAGTTCAATTGCGCAGATCCAAGTAATAAAGAGAAACGCTAAAAGTGGCAGTTTGGTTAGTCGTTTATCTAAAATACCAAGCCATCCGTATGGTATAAATACAATAATATTTCCTACGATGTTTACCATAAAAGTCTCAGAAAAAAACTGATGATAGTTTAGGAAATATTTAATACTCTGAAACGGATTTAGTTGCAGAAAACCAAACTCGGGATGCCTAGCGCAACCATAAAACATCATATAAACTAGAAATATAGTATAGACGGAAAGCAAAACTGCATAATATCTTTTCATAGGTCCTTTTAAATAGATTTACAAAAGGAAAATTCAGATCATAGAAACTTTTTTTTAATCGTTCTAACGAATCAAATATCTGTCCGTAGACTCAAGATTAAACGTATGATTGTTTTTTTTATAAAAAGTTTAACGTTTTAGGAAACGGAGAATAAAAAAATTAAGGAATTTTTAAGAAAAGTGGGCGATACAGGATTCGAACCAGTGACCTCTGCGATGTCAACGCAACGCTCTAAACCAACTGAGCTAATCGCCCTTTTGTGAAAATTGATATAAAAAAATCTCCCAATATTTTGGGAGATTTTGTGGGTCCTGAGGGATTCGAACCCCCGACCCTCTGGGTGTAAACCAGATGCTCTGAACCAACTGAGCTAAGAACCCGAATTTTTTGAAAAGGTTTCGTTCCTTTTTTGTGGGTCCTGAGGGATTCGAACCCCCGACCCTCTGGGTGTAAACCAGATGCTCTGAACCAACTGAGCTAAGAACCCTCTAATTCTCTTTTAGAGTGGTGCAAATATACAACTTATTACAATATTCACAAATTTTTTTCTAAAAAATCTCCCACTACAAAGTTGCTTCCGCCTATAAAAATCATTTCATTTTTTTTACAATTCTGTTTTGCAGCAACATAGCCTTCCTGAACAGAGTCGAAAATTTTATAATTTAATTTAGATTTTTTCAATAAGTTGTCATAATCTTCCGGATGCCTCCCTCTTCCCACGCTTGGTTTTACAAAATAGAACTGAGCTTCCGAAGGTAACATTGGAATCACATCATCGATTTTTTTATCATTGACGAATCCTAAGATGATATGTTTTGATTGAGCGTATTCATTCAGTTGCTTGAATACTTCTTCCAATCCTGCTTGATTGTGTGCTGTATCACAAATTGTCAACGGATTTTTTGAAAATTCAAACCAACGGCCGATGAAGTTTGTGTTTTGATGAACATTCAGAAGTCCTGATTTTACATTATCATTAGAAATATTAATTGCTTGATTCCTCAATTCATTAACCAAAGCCAAAACTACCCGGATATTTTTCTTCTGATAATTTCCTTTTAAATCTGAAACTAAATCTGTTTTAATAGCAGTTGCATCGATATAATCCGCGTTAATTTCGAAGGCTTTTTGTTTAATAATTTCTTTTACAACAGGATTTTCGTCACCGGAAATTATTGTAATATTTTCCTTTACAATTCCCGCTTTTTCTTTTGCGATTTCTTCGATTATGTTTCCCAAAATATTCTGATGGTCCAACTGAACATTTGTAATGGCTGAAACCAAAGGTTTGATGATGTTTGTCGAATCCAATCGGCCGCCCAAACCCACTTCGATAATTGCAAAATCAACTTTTTGCTGATAAAAATATTCGAAAGCCATTATCGTCGTGAATTCAAAAAAAGAAGGACGAATATCTTCCGGCAAATGTTTCAGTTTTTGGATGAAATCGTAAACAAATTGTTGGTCACAATTTTTTCCATTGATTTTGATTCTTTCTGTAAAATCAATCAAATGCGGCGAATTGTAAAGTCCGATTTTATAACCAGATTCTTGAAGAACCGAAGCCAACATATTGCTTGTAGAGCCTTTTCCGTTGGTTCCTCCAATGTGGATGGTTTTGATTTTATCTTGTGGATTCCCGAAAAAATCACACAATTTTTTAATGTTGTCAAGTCCTGGTTTGTAGGCCTTTTGCCCGTCAATCTGATAATTCGGAGCCTGAACAAAAAGCCAATCTACGGCTTCCTGATAGTCTTTTGGAGTCATAGTATGAAGTGAAATACAAATTTAAGATAACAAAAAGAATTCTATGTAAAATGTTGAAAAATTTCTGTTTGGGTAGAAAGGTGAAAAAATTGGCAAAACTGCGCCCCGGATGAAACGGCATGTTTGAGCTCTTTTTATTTTTTTTGCGGAGGAAAGCGTGGGAAAAAATAAAAAAGCGAGTAGTGAAAGCCGGAAATGGCGCCCAAATAAGTTAAAAAACAATCGTATAAGTTCCCTGAGAAATATTCTGTGATTTTTTGGCTTTCACATATTGTTTTGTCCAAATCACAGCAGCCGTGATATTGCACGCATCTTTGATTCCGCTGCTTCTTCCAGCACTGGTTACATTTCCAGCTTTATCAACCGTGATGAACATTACCAACTTACCTTTGGTTTTGCAATTGTGCGGAGGAAGTTTTCCAGCTTTTCCCATCGTTCCCGGAATGAAACCTGTAAGAATTCTGTCTTTCCCGATTTTAGTGATTTTATCATCTTTAGAATCAGAATCTATCACTCTGAGCGGAGTCGAAGAGTCGTCTTTTTTTGCAAGTTTCTTATCTTCTTTCTCCGTTTTTGGTGCGTCCTTCTTTTCTTCTTTTACTGCGGGCGTTTCTTTTGCTAGAGCCACCGTGTCTGGCGGTAAAACTTCAACGTCTGGCACATATATTTCCGGTTTTACGATAGAATCTGCTTTGGGTTCTTCAATCGGTTTTGGAGTTTCTACAATAACAGGTTTTGTTTGTTCAGAAGCTTTGTAATAAAGAGAATTGAACGAAAATAAAAGCACAAAAAATAACAATGCAACTACATAAAAGGCAATTGGCAATCCGGATAATTTTTTTGTTCTTCTTTGGAATTCCATCTTAAGAAGGTTTGTTGATGATGTCTAAAAACTCATTGGTGTGATACTGAATTTTCATCAATAGATAATCAATTTTTCCAACCAAAATGTTATGAAAAATATAAGACAAAAATCCAACGATAAGACCAACAGCCGAAGGTGCTAAAGCTTCATAGAAATTGGCAGCTAAAAGATTTTGAGCGACAACAGTATCGGTTTTTGATAAAGTTCCGAAAGTTGAGGCCAAAATCAAAACACCGCCAAGAAGTCCCAACATCGGCGCTGCGCCGGACAGTGTTGCCAAATAATTGATATTTTTTTCAGCTTTGTTCAGTTCTATTTGAGCGTGGGTTTCCATTGCGTTGGCAATTTCGCTCACAGGTCTTCCCAATCTGGAAAGTCCTTTTTCTACACTTCGGGATTCTGGCGAATTATCCCTTCTGCAAAAATCTACTGCAGATTGTATTCTGCCATCGTTCAGAAGGTCGTTTACGTTTTTCAGAAGATAAGGGTCAACTTGATTTTCTCTGTTGAGTGCGTATAATTTCTGTCCAAAAAAAACAATGGCTGCAATTCCCGAAAATATAAGGATGATGATAAGAGAAACGCTCAGTAAGCCTCCACCAAAAAGGAATTCCCAAATAGAAATATTTTGATTTGCCATAGTTTTGTCTGTTATTTTATAGTTTCAAATTTATGAATTAGTTGATGATTAATCCGAATAGATTATGAAGGAATTTACGAAAAATGGTTATTAATAGGAATTTTAAAAAGTGATCTTATAAGTTCCTTTGGACGAGACATTTGCAGATTCTGCTTTCACGTATTGTTTTACCCAACTTATTGCGGTGTTTACCACGCAAGGGTCAGACACTCCACTTAATCGTCTAGCAGAAGTGACTTTTCCGGATTTGTCTACCGTGTAAGAAATGGTGATGCTGCCGCTTGCAGAACAGTCGTGGTTGGGTTGCGCGCCGCCTCGTCCCATCGTTCCTGGGATGAATCCGGTTAATTTCCTATCAATTCCGATTAAGCTATTTCCATCGCCATCTCCGCCAAGTGGGTCACCATAATTTCCCGGTCCTATTCCGTTTCCTTGAGAGCCGGATTTTGTTCCTCGTCCTTTCAATAGATTTCCGATTGCGGCATTCCCTTTCCCATCTCCAGTTGCATTTTCTTTTTTGATGTCGCCTTTTACGACAGACTTACCAGTTGTATTTTTGGTTGAGTTGGCTGCAGTGTTGTTAGGGTTGGGTTTATCTGTTGATTTTTTGGCAGTTACGGGCTGTTTTTTTATCCTGGTTGGTGTAGGAACTACATTGTCAGGAATATCTTTATCAACTTTTTCTTTAGAGATTTTGACCGTTTCTGTAATGATATCTTTTTCCTCTTTTTTATCAATAATCGGAGCGGGACTTCCTGCTTCTTCCTTTGGCTCATCTACGCCATTTCCATTTCGGTTATCGCCGTAGTTAATGCGCATTTCCGTAAGTTCCACAGGAATGATCCTTTCACTATTTACGGCCGTTTTTTTGGGAGCTTTGATGACATTTGCAGGAATAAAGAAAATAATCAGAAAAATAAACATCCCGACTACAAGTGCTTTAGTCAGCGTATATTCGTAATGTTTACGGAATTCGTAAGCACCATAAGCTTTATGCCGGTCTTCAAAAACGATATCATCCAAATCCTGATACATCCCAATCAAGTATTTTCGTTATAATTAGTTTTATAACGAATCGTAAATATAATTATTATTTTTTGGATACGGATTAATCGTCTACTTCGATGTCGTCCTGACGAAAGTTACACTTGAGCTTAAAAGGAATAGGCTCTTCGGATCCTGTGTAAAAATCCGTAATATTACCTTTCCAGCAAAGCTCCAGCTCATTTTTATCGTTTTTCGAAAAGCTCAGATCATTATCATAGAGAAAAGCTTCATCATCGTCATAGAGGTCAACTTCTGTGTAAGTGTCTTCTTCTGTGTCTTCTACAAGAAAAGTTTTTCCTTCCAGTTCAGATTCCGCTATTGGGAACTCGGAAATGTTAAGCGATAATTGGGGAAATTGGTATTGTAAGGAATCGTCATCCACATGTTCCAGAGAATCATCCGTGATGATTTCTACTTCCAAGAAATTCTGGGCATTAAGATAAACGGATTTGCAATAGGTGTTTCTGATAAAATATTTCAGAGTTTCTTCCGGATGATAGATCTTTAATATTCCTTTCATTATAAGGATATTGAGTTTTTGATAATTTAAATTGTGCTTAACAAAGATAAAAATTTGGTTGAATTTGAAAAATTTTTGTGGGTTATTTTTATTAATAGTTTTAAGAAAGAAAAATTATAGAATTAGTATAACTTATTAATTGTTGTGCTGGTGGATGGAAGCCGAAAATGCATTTTAAATCTTATCTTTACAATATCAAATCTATATTGAATGACGCATCTGTGTAAAATTATATGTGTAACCATCTTGGCTTATTGCTTCTTTTCTTGCAAAAAAGATGATTCTCCTGTAATGAAAACGACCATAAGTTCAGCCACTTCTGAACTCGATTCTATCGCATCTAATTATTATGAGGAATATTTGAAATTTTACCCTTTGGAAGCTACTTCGCAGGGTGACGATAGGTATAATGACATGCTTCCGGATAATCTCAGCCAGGATTTCATCAAAAAAGAAATTGCTTTCTATAATTCGGTGTATAATCGGCTTAAGTCAATTGATTATAATAATCTGGATGATGATCATAAAGTAGTTTATGATGTTCTAGAATACACATTGATAGACAAGCAGGAGCGTTATGCTTATCATCCAGAATATATTCCTTTCACACAGTTTGATGGTTTACCCTTGACTTTTCCAATGTTGGGAAGTGGAACAGGAATTCAGCCTTTTAGAACCGAAAAAGATTATGAAAATTGGTTGAAAAGAATTGATGAATTCCCAATTTGGATGGATTCTGCAATTGAGAATTTTAGATTAGGAATCAAAAATAATACGGTACTTCCAAAATCATTAGTCCTAAAAATGATTCCACAGATGAAAGCTGGAGAAATCACGACTTTCGAAATCGATAAGAATATTTTTTACGGTCCCATAAAAAACCTTCCAAAAGATTTCAAACCGGTGACTGCTAACAAATATGCCAAGCTTTACCAAGATGCTATCAAGAATAAGTTGATTCCTGCCTATCTCAAAATGGCTGATTTTTTAGAAAAAGAATATTTGCCAAAAGCTAGAACGACAGATGGTTATGATGCATTGCCAAATGGTAGTAATGTTTATGCTTATTATGTCAAAAGCTGGACTACAACAGATAAAACACCGGATGACATCCATAAAACCGGATTGGAAGAAGTCGCACGAATCCGTAAAGAAATGGAAAAAGTGAAAGCACAAGTTGGTTTTAAAGGTTCTTTGGAAGAATTTCTGAATGATGTGAAAACCGACCCTAAAGCAATGCCTTATAAAACTTCGACAGAAGTATTGGCAGGCTTCCAATCAATTTTGGATAAAATCACTCCGAAGTTGAAAACGATGTTCAACGTAACACCAAAAACACCTTTCGAAATTCGTCAGACAGAAAAATACCGTGAAGCGAGTGTCAGTGCAGAGTATATCCAAGGAAGTGCCGATGGAAAACGTCCAGGGATTTTTTATATGCCGATTCCTGACCCAACAAAATTCAACGTGACATCCGGAATGGAGTCTCTTTTCCTGCACGAAGCGATTCCCGGACATCATTATCAGATTTCTTTGCAACAGGAAAATACTAAATTACCAAAGTTTATGAGATTCGGTTGGATTGGTGCTTACGGTGAAGGTTGGGCTTTGTATTGCGAATCCTTAGGTTCAGAGTTTGGGCTTTATACAGATCCTTATCAAAAAATGGGTTCTTTGAGTGATGAGATGTTGAGAGCAGTTCGTCTTGTTATTGATACAGGAATCCACACAGGACAAATGTCTCGCGAAGAAGCGATTAAATATTTCTTAAGCAATATCGCTTATGACGAAGCTAGTGCAATAGCAGAAGTGGAGCGATATATGGCTTTGCCTGGGCAAGCTTTGAGTTACAAAACCGGAGCAATGAAAATCAGAGAATTAAGAAATAAGTACCAAAATGAGCAAGGCAAGAAATTTAATCTGGCTTCTTTCCACGATGGAGTTTTGAGCCAAGGTTGCCTTCCTCTGGAAGTTTTGGAAAGAAAAATGAATCTTTGGTCGAAAGGTGTGAAGCAATGAGCAGGCATATCAAAAGAAGACTAAGGCAAACTAAATATATCTTTTATCAGGAAACGCTTGTTGATTTCAAAGACCATTTTTGGTCGTTTCTAGGCGCTTTTTTCGGAATCGGAATGATTGCTTTTTTACAGTCTCAACATTTTTCGGAGATTGAAAATGTTTTTCTAATTGGTTCATTTGGTGCGTCTAGTGTTTTGATTTATGGCGCTGTTAATAGTCCTTTAGCTCAACCAAGAAATCTGATTGGCGGACACGTTTTGTCTGCTTTGGTAGGTGTTACAGTATTTAAATTTTTACCAGAAATTCTTTGGCTGAATACTTCTATTGCTGTTGCCTCTTCGATTGTAGTGATGCAGATTACAAAAACAATGCATCCGCCAGGTGGTGCAACCGCTTTGATTGCAGTTCTTCCGTCAGATAAAATTCAGGAATTGGGATATTGGTATGCTTTGTCGCCGGTTTTGAGTGGTGCTTTGATTTTATTAATTGTAGCCTTGATTTTCAATAATATTCCGAAAGGTCGAAAATATCCGCATCACATCAAGCAAACCAAATATTACCATATGAGGAGAATGCTGAAGAATAAAGATTAAGTTTTTTCTGGAAACAAAAGCTTCGGAATAAAATCGTTTTCCTTGTTACCTCTCGCCGGCGAATATTCTCGTCCGTAAAAGATAATTTGAAGATGCAATTTGTTCCAGACACTTTCGTCCCAAATTTTTTTCGCATCACGTTCGGTTTCGAGAACATTTTTCCCTGAGGTTAATTTCCATTGCGTCATCAATCTATGAATATGTGTATCAACGGGAAACGCAGGAAAACCGAATCCCTGACTCATCACCACAGAAGCTGTTTTGTGTCCAACACCGGCCAGACTTTCCAATTCTTCATAAGTTTGTGGGACTACAGAATTGAATTTTTCCACCAAGACTTCTGCCATTTTTTTAAGGTTTTTAGCTTTGGAATTGGCAAGTCCGATTTCTTTGATGAGTTCCTTGATTTCTTCCACGCTCAGCTTAGCCATTTTCTCAGGCGTGTCCGCGACAGCAAAAAGTTTTGGTGTAATTTGGTTCACTTTTTTGTCCGTCGTTTGGGCAGAGAGTGCGACTGCAACCATCAGCGTATAAGCATCTTTATGGTCTAGAGGAATCGGAACTTCGGGATATAATTTTTCTAATTCTTCCTGAACAATCTGCGCTCTTTGCTTTTTCGTCATATTGATGCTAAATTTGTATCAACAAAAATAAAAATTATGCTGAAGCTTGGCGATTCTTTACCGGAATTTGTTGGAACAAATCAAAACGGAGAACAAATCGATTCTCAAAAACTGAAAGGCAAAAAATTAGTTGTTTTCTTTTATCCAAAAGCAAGCACGCCAGGTTGTACGGCGGAAGCTTGTAATCTGAGAGATAATTATTCGGTTTTGAAGAAGAAAGGTTATCAATTATTAGGAGTGAGTGCAGATTCTGTGAAGCGTCAGAAAAACTTCAGTGATAACAATGAGTTGCCATTTGATATCATAGCCGATGAGAATCACGATATCATTGGCAAATTCGGAGTTTGGCAGTTGAAGAAATTTATGGGAAGAGAGTTTATGGGAATCGTGAGAACGACTTTTGTTTTTGATGAAAACGGAATTTGTACTCAGGTGATTGATAAAGTTAAGACCAAAGACCACGCTGCGCAGATTTTGGAATAAGTTTGATTTTATAAATAATGTTTTATTAAGCTTCTGAGAGTTTTTATCTTCCAGATTAAGCACGAATACGAGTTGAATTACAAGAAAAAACTAAATTTGTAAAAACTACAAAAATGCCAAAAATATCATTTGAAGCTTGGAAGAATAGTATGTCATTTATGATTGACGACGATTTTGATAATAACTTTTTACTATCAATCGAGCCATTAACAAATTATATCAATGCCAACTGTAATCGTTTTTCAAGTCCTGAAGAATTATCAATCTTTTTAACAGAGGTAGATAATTTTTCTCCAGTAGTGAAATTGAAAGCTTTTGTTTCTTTAATAGGTCTTTCAGAAGAAAGACTTAAAAGAGTAGTTTCTCTTTTAAGATATCGTTTTAATGGAGAAGAATTTAGAACAGAATGGGATGTCAAAAGAATTAGTAGAACTATTCAAAATGATGTAGAATTTCGAGTTCTGCTAATTGATTTTTTTATAAATGGTAGAAATTCAAGAATCGGAGCTGAAATTCCTCTTTATTATATGCGAAATTTTAAACTTAATGAAGTTGACTTCATTGAAGATTTAAGAGGCTATAAATATGTTGAAAGAATTTTAAACGATAATGAAATTCAAGACAAGTATTCAAACAAAGTAGGGGCTCACGTTGAAAAGATTATACAGTCGAGACTTGACACTTACAAAATCAATATTAATTCCTCGTTGACATACGAACTTCAAAAAGAATTTCCTCTTCTAAACAAAAATATAGATTTTCTAATACCTAGTGTTGATGCGCCAATTATTTTAATTGAATCTTCTTATAATATAACTACTGGAAGTGGTCAGTCAAAAAGAGCTGACCAACTTGTAGAATTCTATGGTGCTTTAATGCGACATAATGCCAATCATCGAGCGAATAAAATTATTATGCTGAATTACTGTGATGGTTTTGGATGGGTTGGAAGACAGAATGATTTGCATAGAATTTATGATGCAAGTGATTTTGTATTTAATCAACGAAATCTCAATGTACTTGATGAAGTTTTGAATGAATATTATCCAATGTCATAAATTCCAAATTTCTAGTTTCTATTATTCTTGAGACAACAAATTCGACCACAGGTACAGCAACCGTATTTCCTAACAAGTCAAAAGCATCGTATTCTTTTGTTGGAATTTCGTACCATTCGGGATAGCCAAACAAACGTAAACCCTCACGAATAGTTAATCTACGCAAACCGTTTCCGTCTGGAACGGCTAATCGAGAAACATCAGTAGCTACTAAAGTCGGAGCAATGTCTTTTGGGTCAAGAACTTTATTTACTTCAAAACTCAATTTTCCAGTTACGATGTTGTAACCTTTCGGTTTGGTTTCATCATATTCACGAGAAGTTGCAACGCCATTTTCAGTTTGAATTTTTATCAACTTTTTCGGATGTTCTAATTTCAAATATCCTTTTGAAGTCAAATCGTCTAACAAAGTTTTCAATTCCTTTTTTGGTAAGTCAATAAACGTATTGATTTGTTCTAAAGTCAAAGCCATTCCATCCATCCAATCAATGCCGATTTCTTCTGCCCATTGTTTTTTTCGTCTTTGTTTGAACAATTGGTTTAGGATTTCTGCTTGTTGTTTAGACACACTACCTTTTATTTCAATATCCCAACTATGGATATTATTGTCGCCACCACGTTTGTCTTTTATGGATTTTCCGTACAAATCTTCCAATGAAAAATGAGACAAAAGTTTATCAATAAAATCTGATTTCAATGTTGGCAACCCTTTTTCTAAAACACTTTCCAACGCTTTAAATCGTGGTTCGTTTCCATCCAAATCAATTTTTTCATCTTTTGTGCCGACAATAAAAATTCTTTTGCGAGATTGAGGCAAACCAAATTCCAAACTATCAAAAACTTTCCAGCTTGTTTTGTAACCCAAATCATTTTCAAGGGTATGCAAAATCGTTTTTAGTGTTCTGCCTATTTTGTCATTCTTATTTTCTAAATCGTGTTTTACCAAACCTTCCACATTTTCGAGAATGAAGCCGTAAGGTTTTTTATCTCTCAAAATGCGTTCGATTTCAAAAAACAAAGTTCCTCTTGTATCCAAAAAGCCTTGGCGTTTTCCACCTGCACTAAAAGGCTGACAGGGAAAACCACCCAATAAAAAATCAAAATCGGGAATAAATTCATTTCGGATTTCAAAAATATCGCCGGCCAAAAATTCGTGCCCAAAATTGTGTTTAAGCGTTTTTACGGCATAGGGTTTTATTTCCGATGTCATTACACATTCGGTTTCCATTCCAGCATCTTTAAACGCTTTTTCAAAACCTAAACGTATACCGCCAAGCCCAGCGAATAAATCAATAAATTTTACAGTATTGCTCTTCATTTTTTGGAAGTTTTATAAGTTTCGTTTGGTTCGGCAACCATCAATAATTGACTTTCATAATCTTCAATCTCTAACTTATGACAACCAATAACGGTAAGACATTGTAACAAAAAAGTTGCACTAAAACTACCACGACTAATTTTACTGTCGATACTTGCTTTTGTTTCTTCAATGCCAATATCGTTCAGCAATCCAACCAAATCCGCATTGGTAAAACCACGTTTGACCATTTCTGACTTTAGAAGTCGCTTTGCTTTATCATCCCAGTTTGACATAATCAAGAAGATTTATTTTGCAATATTCGACAATAATTATCATATTTGCAAATAAAATAGCAAATATAAAAAAACGTAACAGATGTAATTGTTTTGCATTAATCGCTTTTAAATTTCATTAAAAATATTTAAAAGGAAATGCTAATCTCAGTGAAAAAATTAAAAATAATGAATACGATTGCTAATTACTTGATATAGTATTTTACCTAATCGGAATCCAAATCTCTTCTTCCGCAGAATCATCATTCGGATTATAATCGTCTCCAAAAATTTCAAAATGAGGTCTGTTGTCAACCTCAAACTGATTTTCTGGAATGGAATTTTGGAAAATATATCTGAAAAGTTCCGGTCCATTTTCCGCTTTTCCTTTGTAATTAAAAACCATATATTTTCCACTTGCTAATTCGAAGGTTTCAAAATCATTAGGATTATTATCGAAATCAGAAACTTCCACCAAAGCATATTTTCTGAAAGTTTGATTTGGTGTAAAATTCTCAGGATAGATTTGAAGCGAGAATAATTGATTGGAAATTCGGTTAACAATTTCATTTCTTCTCATCATAAATTTCTTCCAGGCAATTTGTGTTTTATCATCCTGAAAAGAAGTTGTAATGCTGAACCCAATTAATTTCTTCGGTGCCATGATTGCAATGCGATAAGGTATTTCACATCTAGTTTTCATAATACATCAGCTCAACATCATCCTCGGGAATGGTCACCATTTTTTGAAACTTCAATCCTAATTTTTCGATTAATTTTTGAGACGAGAAATTATCTTTCGTTGTAATCGCTGAGATTTTATGAACCCCGAAATCTGTAGCGGCAACTTCTTTCAGTTTATTGGCAGACTCATAAGCGTAGCCTTTTCCTTCATATTTTTCGAGAAAAGAAAAACCGATATCGAGGACATCGAGACCTTCTCTTTCAAAAATCCCGACTGCACCAATTTTGTATGGTCCTCTTTCAGAATCACAACATAATTTCCGAATCC
This sequence comes from Epilithonimonas hominis, assembly GCF_003730015.1. Classification (GTDB taxonomy): domain Bacteria; phylum Bacteroidota; class Bacteroidia; order Flavobacteriales; family Weeksellaceae; genus Epilithonimonas; species Epilithonimonas hominis. The sequence continues at coordinate 17,848 of NZ_RJTU01000077.1, forward strand.
CAATTTTTCGATTTGCGGAATAAATCGACTCGTGATGTAATTTTCTGCATCTTTTTTCGTGCGGAGATTCCGGTCACCAATGTATTGGATAAATGATGGCATATTGTACAATTCGAGGAAAAAATCTGCGTCTTGTACTTCGGCAGGTTTTAAAATCAGTCTGTCGGTTTCGTAGCTGTTCATTCATCAAAAATATAAATTTTAAGGTACGATAACTGTAAAAACGTAAGCAAAAAGATTCACTAATAATACAACGCCATATAAAACATTGGTCTTTCCTCTGTTCAATGAAAGCATTACCGTGTAAAGCGATAATCCGAGCAGGATCATAGATTTCGTATCTAGCCCTAAAACCAAGGGCAAATCAAAAATAATACAAACTACGGCTACGCAAGGAATCGTGAGACCAATGCTTGCCAAGGCAGAGCCAAGCGCCAGATTAAGACTCGTCTGGAATTGGTTTCTTCGGGCAGCTTTTATGGCAGCCAATCCTTCCGGAAGTAATACAACAGCTGCAATGATAACGCCGACAAGTGATTCTGGAGCGCCAAAGCTCTGAACGACATTTTCAATCTGCGGAGAAAGAGATTTGGCCAAAAATACGACAACGCCCAAACAGAGAATTAAAAATAATAAACTAATGAAACTGGTGAGGTTGGAAGGCGGTTCTGCGTGCGTATCTTCATCACCGTCGGGAAGAAAATAGTTCCTGTGACGGACGGTTTGAACCATTAAAAAAGTGCCGTAAATGACAAGCGAAGCTACTGAGAAAAAAATGAGTTGAGAATTATTGAAAGAAGGCGTTATCTCGCTGGTAGTATAATTTGGTAAGATTAAAGTCATCACCACAATGGCGACCAAGCCTATTAAAGCCATATTTCCGGAGGACCGTGCAAAAAACTGTTCTTTGAATTTTACACCGCCAACCAGCAGGCAGGCGCCAAGTATCCCATTCAGGATTAGCATTATCGCAGCGAAAACCGTATCTCTTGGTAGTGTTGCAGCCTGGTTTCCGCCGGCCATCATCAGTGAAACAATGAGTCCAACTTCCAGAACAGTTATACAAATGGCGAGAATAATGGTGCCGAATGGTTCGCCTACTTTATGGGCAACAACTTCTGCGTGATGAACTGCCGAGAGGACAGCCGCAATTAGTAATAAACCTCCTAATGCTGCCATAAGCGGACTGTCATCCGTGACACCAAGCAAATAATAGAGCAATGATAAAATCGGGAAAATATGGGACCAATGAAATAGTGATTTTAAATTCATAGAAAATGATTTCTCTAATTTACAAAAAAATACTGAAAACGGTTTACGGAGATTTGAGCAACAAAAAAGCCACCAAAACTTGATGGCTTTCAATATGTTAATGATAAATTATTTTACCAAAGTCAACTCGCTGATAAGTCTAGTTGCACCGGCATATTTGTCGATAATCCAAAGTACATAACGAACATCCACATTGATGGTTCTCTGCAATTTTGGTTCGAACACGATATCGCCGCTCAAAGCTTCGCTGTTTCCATCGAACGCTAGACCAATCAAATGACCGTTTCCATCGATGATTGGTGAACCAGAGTTACCGCCTGTGATGTCATTATTAGACAAAAAGTTAATTGGCATAAATCCACCTTTCTTATCCGCATATTGACCGTAATCTTTTTTCTTAGCAAGATCCAGAACTTTCTGAGGCAGGTCAAACTCTTCGTCACCTTTTTTGTATTTGGCAACCATTCCGTTGATATCGGTGTAATAGTTTTCCTTGATGCCTTTATAGTTTCTGTCCGCTCTTTCAGGCAATGTTTCGATTGTTCCGTAAGTTAATCTCATTGTAGAGTTAGCATCCGGATAGAATTTTTTCTCTGGTTGCGCTTTTCTAAGTCCATCTAAGAATAATCTACTATTTTTAGCGAAGTTTTCGTCAACTTTAGAATATTTCTCGATACCTAATTTTTGGTCTTCAATAATTCCGTTGGCGAATTGTCTCAGTTTATCTGCATCGATTTTCAATCTGTCAGGATTGTTGATAAAAGCCAAAGCTGATTTTTTGTTAGCAAAAACAGATGCGTAAGCCATTGTTGAAAGATTGTTTACATCAGCAGCCAAAATAGTTGGGGAAGCAAATTCTTTCGCAACTCTTGTTTTGTAAAGAGAGGTCAAGGCTACTAGCATATCGCCTTCAACGTTGTCGTGAAAACCATCATAAGCTTTTTCAACGGCATCCAGAACTTTTTGTTTCATCGCAGCTTTTCCGGCATCGTCTTGGTCAGCATACGTTTTGAAAAGACTGCCTAATTGATACGCTGTAGCAATATAATGGGCGTTTCTTTGTAAAATCCCTCCATAATTTCTCTCTACATTTCTTCCGGAAACTTGCTCGTAATAAGCTTTGATTTCTGGTAAAACACCGTAATAAGTCTGCTCATTTGGAGACTGAGCTGCCCACTGATTGTAAGTCTGCTCTAGTTTTTGTTTCTCAGCAACAGTTCCGTTTTTCTTTACGGCATCAATAGTTCCCTGTCTGTTTTTCCAGTAATTGGCAACACTTGCGTACTGAGAAGCATAATCCAACTGAGTAGCTTTGTCCTTATCCATATACTTCTTCATCACATCCATTGCAACTTTCGAAGCTTCTACCCAAGCCGGATAATCTTTGTCAACCATCTGTTCGATTCCGAAAGATGTCAAATAACGGTTGGTTCTTCCAGGATATCCAAGAATCATTGTGAAATCTCCTGGCTTGTAACCTTTAAGAGAAACTGGTAAATGATGTTTTGGCTTCAAAGGAACGTTGGTTTCAGAATATTCTCCCGGATTTCCATTAGCATCTGCATAAGCACGGAAAACAGTGAAATCTGCAGTGTGTCTTGGCCATTCCCAATTATCTGTATCACCACCAAATTTCCCTAATGATGAAGGCGGAGCGCCAACTAAACGGATGTCTTTATAATCTTGATATACAAAATAATAGAACTCATTGCCATTAAAGAAATCTTTTACAACAACAGTGTATTTTCCGTTTTCGGAGTTTTCTGTTTGGATAGCTTTGTATTCTGCGTCAATAACAGCTTTTCTGTCTGCTGCGGACATATTGTTATTCAGTTTTGCATTGATTCTTGCAGAAACGTCATCCATTCTTACCAAAAATCTTACATATAAACCTTTCGCATTGAATTCCTCATTCGGTTTCATTGCCCAGAAGCCGTTCTTCAGATAATCTTTTTCAGGCGTTGAAGCTGCTGCAACAGCATCGTAACCACAATGGTGATTGGTAAAAATCAAACCTTGGTTAGAAACGATCTCACCTGTACAGAAACCACCAAAACTTACGATGGCATCTTTCAAACTGGAGTTGTTTACAGAATAAATTTCTTCCGGCGTAAGGTGCAGGCCTTCTTTCTGCATATCCACTCCGTTCAGACGTTTTACGAGCATCAGAAGCCACATCCCTTCGTCAGCTCTCATTTGTGCATAACCCAAAATAAGGGTTAATGCTAAAAATATTTTTTTCATTGAGAATATTATTTTGTGGGCTAATTTAATGATTATTTAATTCTTAATGGTATGAAATTAGTTTTTAAATCTCAAGAAACATTTTTAATTTAAAATCAAAAAAATTAGACTTATGAAAAGAAGTGCAAAAGCAGTCTGGAAAGGCACAGTAAAAGACGGATACGGCGTTTTAACGACTCAAAGTACAACGCTGAATGATACACAATACTCATTCAAAAGCCGTTTCGAAGAAGGTGTGGGAACCAATCCAGAAGAATTATTGGCAGCAGCTCACGCCGGTTGTTTTACAATGAAAACTTCGGCTTTGTTGACAGAAGCTGGTTATATTCCAGAATCTTTAGAGACAGATTGTAAAATCTCTTTTGTTGACGGAAAAATCGCGTTATCTGAACTGACACTGACTGCAAAAGTCCCTGCAATCTCAGAAGATGATTTTCAAAAAATCGCAAATGACGCCAAAGACAATTGTCCTGTAAGTCAAGCTTTCAGTTTTGATAAATCGTTGACTGCAACACTTTTGAGTTAACTGGCTTTATCGCAAAGTCGTAAAAAAAACTTTGAAAATCGACACACATAAATTCGCAAATTATAAATTTTATTTGCGAATTTTTTAAGGTTAACTTAATTGCAAATCTTGCGACTTTGCGTTACACGAAAAATAATAAACCAAAGAATATCTTTGGTTTTTTTGTTCAAAAATAGTATCTTGTCAGAATCAGAAAATTATCAATTTTAAATGTTAGAAAAGAAAGAACATCAGTATGAAAGAGCGGTTTTGGTTGGCCTTGCCACCCAAAATCAGGACGAAAGCAAGCTGAAAGAATATATGGACGAGCTGGAGTTTCTGGCTTTCACAGCAGGCGCAACGGTAGATAAGAGATTTACCCAAAAGCTCACACAACCGGATTCCAAAACCTTCGTGGGAAGCGGAAAAGCCTTGGAAATCAAAGGGTACGTTAAAGAAAACGGAATCGGAACTGTGATTTTTGATGACGAATTATCGCCTTCCCAATTGAAAAATCTGGAACGTGAAATGGAAGTCAAAATCTTGGACAGAACTAATTTGATTCTCGATATTTTTGCCCAAAGAGCGCAGACTTCTTACGCGAGAACTCAGGTAGAATTAGCTCAATACCAATATCTTCTTCCTAGATTAACCAGAATGTGGACCCACCTGGAACGTCAAAAAGGTGGAATCGGGATGCGTGGTCCTGGGGAAACGGAAATCGAAACCGACAGAAGGATTATCCGTGACCGAATTACCTTGCTGAAAGACAAACTGAAAACCATCGATAAACAGATGTCCACCCAAAGACAAAACCGTGGAAAAATGGTGCGCGTTTCTCTCGTTGGGTACACCAATGTTGGAAAATCAACCTTGATGAATGCGTTGTCCAAATCGGAGGTTTTTGCTGAAAATAAGTTGTTTGCAACCTTAGACACAACTGTTAGAAAGGTGGTGATTGGCAATCTTCCATTTCTTTTGACGGATACAGTTGGATTCATTAGAAAATTACCAACACAATTGGTAGAATCTTTCAAATCGACGTTGGATGAGGTTCGTGAAGCGGATTTGCTGATTCACGTTGTTGATATTTCGCATGAAAGTTTTGAAGATCATATTGCCTCTGTCAATCAGATTCTTCAGGAAATTGATGCGCATCAGAAACCGATGATTATGGTTTTCAATAAGATTGACGATTTCAGTTACGAGAAAAAAGATGAAGATGATTTGACACCTTCGTCCAAAAAGAATATTTCACTGGAAGAGTGGAAAAAAACATGGATGGCAAAATCCAAAAATCCGACAGTTTTCATCTCTGCTTTGACCAAGGAAAACTTCCCGGAAATGAAGAGAATGATTTATGACGAGGTTCATAAAATCCACATCTCTCGTTTTCCTTATAATGATTTCTTGTTCGAATATTTCGATGATGAGGAAAATTAATATGAAAATTTTAAAAGCATAGTTGAAAAACTAACAACCATCAACCAAAAACCATCAACTAAATAAATGGAGTTATATTACTCATTTTCAGTTCTTATCGTCTTAGCGTCTTTGTTTGCTTATATCAATTATCGGGTGCTCAAATTACCAAGTACCATTGGAATAATGGTCATTGCGATTATCGTATCGGTAACTTTGGTAGCGTCGGGCGATAATTTTTTACCGAAGACAACCACGCATTTAACAAAATTGGTAAACAACTTTGATTTTACCGAAGTTCTGATGGGCGCAATGCTGAATTTTCTGCTTTTTGCAGGAGGAATCCACGTCAATATCAAGGATTTGAAAGAGCAGTTCGGGCCGGTTGTTATTTTTTCTACTGTTGGTGTGATTATTTCAACTTTTGCCGTTGGTTTCGGGACTTATTATTTGCTGCCGTTAGCTGGCGTTCAGATGCCATTGATTTATTGTATGGTTTTTGGGGCATTAATTTCCCCGACTGACCCTGTTGCGGTTCTCAGTATTTTGAAGCAGGCGAATGTATCTAAATCTCTGGAAACCAAAGTTGCAGGCGAGTCTCTGTTCAATGACGGTATGGCGGTCGTGGTTTTTACTGTTGTTCTTCAATTAGCCATCGGAAAAGACATTGATTTGAATGTTGAAAATATCGGGTTGCTTTTACTTCGTGAGGCTGGCGGCGGATTGCTTTTAGGCGTTCTTCTCGGTTATTCGGCTTCCAGAGCAATGCGAGTTGTGGATGATTATATTATTTCCGTACTCATCACATTGTCAGTTGTTATGGGTGGTTATTTGATTGCTCACGAGATGCATATTTCTGCACCTTTGGCAATGGTTGCTGCCGGATTGTTTATGGGGAATTTTAGTGAGAGTTTCAAAATGAAATCCGAAACGCAGGATTATCTCATCAAATTCTGGGAGCTGATTGACGAGATTATGAATGCGATTCTATTCTTATTTATTGGTTTTGAATTACTGTTAATCAAGGATTTAAATGAATATCTCATTGCTGGCGGTATCTGTGTAATGATTGTTCTGCTTGCGCGTTGGGTAGCGATTTTTATTCCGACCAAATTTATGGCATTCAAATACCGATTCAGTCCGCAGACGGTCAAAGTTTTGGTTTGGGGCGGCATCCGCGGAGGCGTTTCCATTGCTTTGGCACTATCCATTCCAGTCAATGAATACAGTCAGATTATCATTAGCATTACCTATTGTGTGGTGGTATTTTCCATTATCGTTCAGGGATTGACCATTGCGAAAGTGGCAAATCCTAAAAAGATTGCGACAGAAGAGAAAATAATGGAAATTTCCGAAGAGAAATGAATCAATCTATTGTCTCAGAGATAAAGACAGCGCTCCAGGAACTTTCAATTCCAGGAAAAGCTGAAATTATGCAAACTTTTTTCAAAACCGGAAAAGGAGAATATGGAGAAGGCGATGTTTTTATTGGCGTTACTGTTCCAGACCAAAGAAGCGTTGCAAAGGAATTTTACAACAAGATTTCTCTTGAAGAACTTAGCGAATTATTGTCTTCAGAAATTCACGAACATCGTTTGACGGCTTTGCTGATGTTGGTTTACAAATTTGAGAAGACTAAAGATAAAATTCAACAAAAAGAAATAGTGGATTTTTATCTGACTCATACAAAATACATCAACAATTGGGATTTGGTGGACACATCTTGTTATAAAATTTTAGGTCGATATTGTTTTGAAAATCAGAATTCTAAATTATTAGAAAAGTTGTCGAATTCCAAAAATATGTGGGAAATGCGAATGGCAATTGTCGGAACAACGCATCACATCAAAAACGGACAATTCGACTTGACTAAAATTTTCGCCTTGAAAAATCTTAATCACCCACACGATCTGATGCACAAAGCCAACGGCTGGCTTCTCCGCGAAATGGAAAAGATAAACGAAATCGAATTATTGGATTTCCTCAATCTTCATTATAAAGAAATGCCGAGAACTTGTCTCCGGTATGCGATTGAGAAATTGGAAGAAGAAGTAAGACAAAATTATCTTAAAGGAAGAATATAAATGGATTATATTAGACCAGTCATCCACTATTTTCTACATTTTTGTTTTCCATTGGTTTTGGCCTACATCTTTTTCAGGAAAGACTGGAAAAAGGCTTATTTCATTATGCTTGGAACGATGTTGGTAGATGCAGATCATTTGCTTAGCACACCGATTTTTGCGCCAGACAGAAGTAGTATCAATTTTCATCCGCTTCATACCTATTGGGCGATTGGTATTTATTTTCTGCTGTTATTTTTCAGAGGTGTTCCAAGAATTATTGGCGTTGGTTTGCTTTTTCATATGCTGACGGATTGGATAGATTTCCAGTTACATAATCTTGGATTTTAAACGATATACCTGTTGTGCATTT
>NZ_RJTU01000010.1 GCF_003730015.1 Epilithonimonas hominis
GAGACGGATTCTTTTTATTTAATGTGCTGATGTTTTTCCAGAGAATTCCAAATTCCAAAAAAAGCTTTGTTTCCTTCCTTGTCAGAAAAATTGGTGTTGAAGATCATAATTCTGCCTAAACTGGTTTTAGGGTCAAAGAACATTATCGACATTATTCCCGGGTCGCCGCCGGTATGTCCGATGTAACCTGTATAACCAAATCCCATAAAAATCCCTGCGTTGTAAGATTCGTTATAAGGATTTTTGGTATTTCTCTCCGTGAAATTGGATTCGATAAGCTGCGGTTTGAAATATTCCTTATAGCTTTCTTTTGAAAGAATCGTCCCTTTGCCATTATAACCTTTGATAAGTTCTGAAAGATATTTGCTGAGATCTGTAACGTTAGTTATGAAACCACCGTCCGGATATGTAATCAGTTCGTAATAGGGAAGTGGCGTTGTTGGATTTTCGTAAAGCCTGGAATATTTCTTTACATCAACATCCTTTGTTTTCCAGCCTGAATCTTTCATTTCCAATGGTTCCATAATGTATTTTCCTGTGAATTGATTGAAGGATTCTCCTGTCGCCTGTTCCACGATAAAAGCTGCAAGCGCAGTTCCTACATTGGAATATTCATAAATGGTTCCGGGCTTGTGAGATGTAAAACTGTCTTTATTCCATTTTCCTTTTGCGCTAAGAACATTTTCCAGATAAGATTGCAGAGAAATTATGGAATCAGCAGGATTAAAAGATTGCTCATCTTCAAAGGTCAGTTTAAGACCATTAAGTTTCTGATTCGGTTTTAAAATTTTTTGAGGAATAATATTCATTATCAGTAATCGATGAAGTATGGCTCGCCAATTGTCGAATCGTGAATTTATCTTTTGGAAAATTAGGGTTACAGACTTTGAATGGCAAATATTTATTAATAGAATCATCAAGATTTAGTTTTCCTAATTCCTGAGCTTTCAGCAATGCGATACCAACAAATGTCTTGGAAACTGAACCGATATTCTGAATGGTTTCCGTTGTGTATTTTTTATTGTTTTCGACATCGGAAAATCCAAATCCGTGTTTATATAAAATTCCATCCTCATCAACAATTGAAACCGTAAATCCATTGAATTTTTTCTGTTGATAAATAGTATTGATTTCATTGGTCAATGCCAATTGGTTATTCTTAGTTTCTGTGGAAACAGAACAAGACATTAGAGCAAGAGATAGTACAATGAAAGAATATATTTTTTTCATTAGCTTTTTAATTAAAACAATCGGATGAGTAAATTCATTACGTTTTGCTAAAATAAAAAAACTCCCAAATTCTGGGAGTTTAATTTTATGCAGTTGTTTCCTCTTTCGGAAGTTTAAATTTCTTAGAATAAATCATAATCAGAAAACCTGAGATCATAAACGGAATGCTGAGAACCTGACCCGTATTAAGCCCTGCAAATTGGATGAATTCATCGCCTTGTGGCTCTTTCAGAAATTCTACAAAGAATCTTACCGCCCATAGAATAATAAAGAACAATCCGAATAACCAGCCCTGCTGATATTTTTTGTCAGTTTTTCTGTAAAGAAACCATAAAAGGACGAACAAACAAAAGTAACCCACCGCCTCGAAAAGCTGGCTAGGGTAACGCGGAATAGTTACACCATATTCCGAACTCTGCTGTGGGAAAAGAATCGCAAATGGTGAACTTGGATCAACTGGTTTGCCAATGATTTCCGAATTGAAAAAATTACCTATTCTCACAAATGCACCGCCCAAAGCCACTACAATCCCGATTCTGTCATAGACCCAAAAAGGATTTTTCTTAATGATTTTAAAACTGTAATAGAGTGTTGTAAAAATCAATGCAATTGTGGCACCGTGGCTAGCCAGACCGGAAAATCCTGTAAAATGCAATCCGCCTCTTGTACTGATTGGCAGAAATACGCTCAGGAAATCTTCTCTGAACAGTTCTGGCTGATAAAAAATAACGTGACCCAACCTTGCGCCAAGAATTGTCCCGATTAAAGTCCACGTGAATAGAGGTTCAAGAAATTTCTCATCCACGTTATCAATTTTAAAAATTTTTGCCATTATCACATAGCCCAATCCAAATGCAAAAATGAACATCAAACTATAAAAATGCAACATCACAGGACCAAGAGAAATACCTTTCTTGGGATTCCAGATTTTGAATTCTGTTTCCAGTTCAGTATTATCAGTTGGTTTCAGAACTTTATCAGACTTCAGTAAATATTTGAAATTTTCTATGTTTTTCTGCTCGAAAACAGGTTCCTGCGGTTTGAAATTTTTATCCAGAAACTGGAATTTATTAACCTTAAAAGTTTCTAAAATATCCTGAATGCTAGCCAAATGTTCCGCAGATTCCGGTTTTATATTATCTTCGTTCAAGATAATTAATTCGTTTGAAATGTTTTTAAAAGCTTGATTAGCAAGTTCATCTGTTCTCTGGGATGCAAAGATTTTAACAGGTATGCTTTCACTGTTATTAACCTTTAACGTTCCCGCAGATAAATCGTTTGCACTGATTTGCGAAGAAAAAAGCTGAAAAACTCCAGCAAAAAGAATTAGAAAAAATCTAAGAAAGATATTGTTCATTGATAATTGATTTTAGTGTTTTTTAGGTGGTACAGGATCATAACCTTCACCACCCCAAGGATGGCAGCTGCCAATTCTTTTAAGGGCGAGCCAGCTTCCCTTGAAAAGGCCGTGAACTTTTAGTGCCTCCAAAGTATAATGTGAGCAGGTTGGTTCGTATCTGCAGTTTTTCCCCAGCCAAGGCGAGATGAAAAATTGATAGAACTTTATCAGTACCACAAATGGATAAGTCAGAATCCTGTTCAGCATTTTTAGATTTACTGATACAAAAATAGCAGAAAAATCAAATACCAAATCAACTTTAACCAACAATAACATTTAACTTATGTTTTGAACACCTTATCCGTCCTATGTATGCTGAGCTTGTAGCAGCGATTCCACTTTTTTTCAGATGAGGAAGCTAACGTGCGCAATACTCTAAAACTTTTAAGATTTGCGCTCTGGAAAAAGAGCTCCACTCAGCCTGCGATGTGTGGAATTCATTTTTTTTGAAATGTAATGTTAATTGAATTTAAACAAAAGTTTAATTTAGTCTTACCTTAAAGCCAGAAATTTGAATTTCTAAGTGAAAATCAGGAATTTTGCAAAATGGATAGGAGGATTTTTCCGCTGGCTTTGGGCGCGTTAGGTATTGGAACTACGGAATTTGTGATAATGGGATTATTGCCAGATGTTGCAAAATCACTGAATATATCAATTCCACAAGCCGGACATTTGATATCATCCTATGCTTTCGGCGTTGTTGTTGGAGCACCGATTTTAATTGCCTTTGCTGCGAAATATCCGCCGAAGAAAATTCTGTCTTACCTAATGATTGCCTTTGTGATTTTCAACGGATTATCCGCATTGGTCAATGATTATTACACAATGATGATTGTCAGATTTCTTTCGGGACTGCCGCATGGTGCATTTTTCGGCGTAGGGACTGTAGTGGCAACTAGACTGGCAAAACCAGGAAAACAGGCACAAAGTATCGCAATGATGTTTACCGGACTTACACTAGCCAATCTCGCAATGGTTCCATTTGTCACCTGGTTGGGGCATCAGATGAGCTGGCGTTATGCATTTGGCGTCGTTTCTGTTTTAGGACTATTGACGCTGATTAGTCTGAAATTCCTTTTACCTTATATGGACAGCCTTAGAACTACCACACTGAAGGACGAACTGGAATTTTTTAAATCTGCAAAAGCGTGGCATATCATCGCCATTACCGGAATTGGTTTTGGAGGTTTATTTGCGTGGTTCAGTTATATCACACCATTGATGACCACTGTTTCCAGATTCGATAAAGATTTTATTGCGTACATTATGGTTTTAGCTGGTGCTGGGATGGTAATCGGAAATTTCCTTGGAGGTGTAATGGCTGACAAAATGCGACCGGCATTGGCTGCGGCAATTTTGCTCACTGCAATGATTCTGGCCTTGATTGGTGTTTTCTTCTTTTCTGAAAACCAGTCCGTGTCACTAGTTCTGACTTTTGTCTGTGGTGCTTTGTCTATGGCTGTGGGAACGCCGGTCAATATTATGATGTTGCGTTCTGCCAAAAACTCGGAAATGATGGCTGCTGCTTTTATGCAGGCGGCATTCAACATCGGGAATTCGCTTGGAGCCTTTTTTGGAGGTTTGCCTTTGGAATTTGGTTTGTCTTATAGTTATCCTTCTTTGGTTGGTGCAGGTTTGGCAGGGATTGGATTATTTCTATGTCTGGCTTTTATGAAAAAATATAAACCGGTTATTTAGATTTATCAATTGTGCGAAAAGTCAGACTAATTCTTGGTTTGATGATTTTTGTGGTAGTTGGTAATCTGTGAAGCCAGAATTTTTGAGTGACATCTTTCATCATCAGCAGGCTTCCGTTTTCAAGAATCAGTGAAACCAATTCCTTCGTAGTTTTATGTTTGAAATTAAATTTTCGTTCCGCACCAAAACTCAACGAACTGATGGCACCATTATCTTTCAGATCCTTTTCGCCATCGCTGTGATATGCCATTCCTTCGGAACCATTGTGATAAAGATTTAATAAGCAAGAATTAAATGTTTCGCCGCTGATACTTTCAATTTTTCCTTTGATTTCCAATAGTGTTTTGTTCCACGGCAAAGCAGTTTTTGTTCTTCCGGAATAGGTATAGCTGAAAGATTCACTTCCGTACCAGGCTACTTTCCGTTTGGTTTCAATCAGTTTTCCAAAGATGACCGCTTCATCACTTTTCCATTCAACTTCGGTCATTAATTTGTCAAAATAACCGTTCGCTTCCTCTTCAGAAAAGATTTTTCCGTAGTAGGAAGTCACGCCATCGTAAGGCAGAATATTTTCAATGATATCGAAATGGTCGTCAAAAAGGCTCATAATATCTTTTTGTCTAATTATTTATGGTTCTAAAATACAACTAAGTTCATAAATAGTAATCATCACAATAGTTTTTAGTCTTAGGATCCTTATTTCTTATCGTTTAATTCTTATTTTTGCAATCGATTTATTATTCAATCACCAATTATCGTTTTACATAATGAAGCCGAGCTTAGCAAAAGGAACAAGAGATTTTACATCGAAAGAAGTTTCGAGAAGAAAATATATCATCAATACTTTACAAAAGAATTTTGAATTATTTGGTTTCCAGCCGTTGGAAACACCTAGTTTTGAAAATCTTTCAACTTTGACTGGAAAATACGGCGAAGAAGGTGATCGGTTGATTTTTAAAATTCTCAATTCAGGCGATTACGCTTCAAAAACTAATGAAGATGACTGGACTAATAAAAATTCTCAAAAACTGATTTCCCAAATTTCCGAAAAAGCACTTCGATACGATTTGACTGTTCCATTTGCTCGCTTTGTCGCAATGAATCACGGACAATTGGCTTTTCCTTTTAAGCGCTACCAGATTCAGCCAGTTTGGAGAGCAGACAGACCTCAGAAAGGAAGGTTCCGAGAGTTTTACCAATGTGATGCAGATGTGGTGGGAAGTACAAGCCTTTGGCAAGAGGTGGAATTGTTACAGTTATATTTTAAATCATTTCAGGACTTAAAATTATCGGTTTCGATTCACATCAACAACAGAAAAATTCTTTCGGGATTAGCCGAATATGCAGGAATTGCAAACCAATTGATTGATTTTACCGTTGCTCTTGATAAATTAGATAAAATCGGAAAAGATGGAGTCACCAAAGAAATGCTGGAAAAAGGTATTTCTGAGGAAGCGATCTCCAAATTGGATTTTCTTTTCAGTCAATCAGACGACGCATTGGAAAACCTTCTTAATCTAAAAGAAAAATTCGTAGGCAACGAAATCGGCTTGAAAGGTGTAGAAGAACTGGAATTCGTGATTAGCAATGCTCTGAATCTCGGAATTGACGCTCAAAACTTAGTTTTTGATATCACTTTAGCTAGAGGTCTAGATTATTACACAGGTGCTATTTTTGAGGTTAAGGCTGATGAAGTTGCTATGGGTTCCATTGGTGGTGGTGGCCGTTATGATAATCTGACGGAAGTTTTCGGCGTTAAGGATATTCCTGGAATCGGGATTTCTTTCGGACTGGACAGGATTTATCTTGTTATGGAAGAGTTAGGCATTTTTCCAGAAGATTCTGAAAAGAATGTCAAATATCTTTTTGCCAACTATGGCGAGGCAGAATCCATAGAAGCTTTGAAGCTGATTTCTAAACTGAGACAGAGGAATATCGCTGCAGAATTATATCCAGAATCTTCCAAACTAAAAAAGCAATTTAGTTATGCCGAGAAAAAAGGCATCGAAAATCTAGTTTTTATGGGGTTGGAAGAGATTAACAATCAAAGTGTGACGGTGAAAAATCTTTTATCAGGCGAACAAAAAACAATGAAGATTGAGGCGTTTCTGGATTAATAACTAGAAAACGGTTTAGTTTGCTGATAGCACTTTATCTTATCAATTTCGAGCAAGTTGATACGTCCTACTCTAACTTATAAGTCGTAATAACTTTTTCATTTTAATAAATTTCTGATAGGATGTTTTTTTGAGTATTTTGATTTTTTTTCCTGGAAATTTCCGGTTTTTTGAGATGTTTTTCTTTTAAGTAACCACAAAATATTCTGTAGAAATTACTTTGTAGCATCGTTCTTCAAAAGAATCTTTAGAAATAGCAATTTTAAAAAAAAATTAAATTTTATATCTAGATTTTTTAGTTATGTTTTAGAAAAGGATTTTAGCAATAGAATCTTCCATAAAAAATTCAATTACCAAAAAAGTTTATCTACTTTTGCAGGAAATAAAACTGTATGAAGCCAGGACAAACTCAGAGACTCAAAATATCAGAAAAAATCTCTTCAGGATTCATTTTAAAAGATGAACAGGGCGAAAAAGCTTTTATTCAGAAAATTTTTGCAGATGACTCCTGGGATATAGACCGAGAAGTGGATGTTTTTGTATATCAGGAAGAAGGAAACCTGAAAGCTACCACAGAAAAAGCCAATGCAGAGATTGGCGAATTCGCTGTAATGACATGTGTCCAAAGTCTTCCTAGCGGTGCTTTTATGGATTGGGGAATTATAAAAGATCTATTTATCCCATACAAACAGCAAAAGTCTAAAATTGTAGAAGGTAAACGATATCTTGTCTATGTGTATATAGATGAAGCAAGCGGACTTATTACAGGAACTACAAAATTTAAAAGGAATCCGCAGTACGATCATTTACCTTTCCAAAAAGGTGATAAAGTTGATCTTATTATGATGAATGAATCCGAGTTAGGGTGGAATGTTGTTATTGATAAAAAATACATCGGACTGATCTACACATCAGATATTTTTAAAAAACTTTATCCACTTTCCGAAGAGTACGGATACATCAAAGCTATTCGGGAAGATGGTAAAATAGATGTCACCTTGCAGCCGGAAGGCTTTGAAAATGTAGATGAGTTCAAACAAAAAATCATTGATAAGCTTAATGACAGTTACGGTTTACTTTATCTTTCCGATAAATCTTCTCCAGATGAGATAAAGGATGAATTGCAGATGAGTAAAAAGAATTTCAAAAAAGCTATCGGAAGTCTTTATAAAGATAAAGCGATAGAAATTCTGGAAGACAGAATCAGATTGCTATAATATCTATGCAAAATATCACCTTTTCTGATGTCGTGTTGGAATCGTTTTTGAATTTGAAAAATGAAATCAGAATCGATGAAAAAAATTCTTATCAGTGGTGCAACCGGACTCGTTGGAAAAAAACTGTCACAAAAACTGTATGAACGTGGCTATAATGTAGAGATCTTAGTACGGTCTAAAAAGGAAAATACTAATTTTAAATCCTATCTCTGGGACTATAAAAATAATTTTCTGGAGGAGGGTGCTTTGGAACAAACATATATTTTTATTCATCTAGCTGGTGCTTCCATTAGCAACAGATGGACAGATTCCTATAAAAAAGAGATCTATGCCAGCAGAATAGATTCTGCTCAATTTATCTTTGATCAGATGAAGGCAAAAAATATTCATCCAGAGGCTGTCATTTCATCATCTGCAGTCGGATTTTACGGACAAATTACATCAGACCATATTTTTTCTGAAAATGATATCCCCGGTGAAGATTTTCTAGGCAATGTTTGTAGAGACTGGGAAATGAAAGCAATTCAGTTTCAAAATCTCGGTAGCAGAGTAGTTCAGGTTCGTACGGCCACTGTACTTTCGGAAAAAGGTGGCGCTTTAGAAGTTCTAAGAAAACCGGTGGATTATAACATAGGAGCAGTATTAGGAAATGGCAAACAGTATTTTCCCTGGATTCATATTGATGACCTTGTGAATATGTACCTAAAAGCTGTAGAAGATGCTTCTATGACTGGCGCTTATAACGCTTCTGCACCGGAATTTGTAAACAATGAAATCTTTACAAAAAAACTAGCTTCACACCTCGGGAAAAAAATAATTTTACCCAATGTTCCAAAATTTATCATAAGAACTATGCTTGGTGAGATGTCCGTGATTGCTTTGGAAGGTAGCCGTATTTCAGCTGATAAAATACAAAATTCAGGTTTCAAGTTTGCGTACAAAACACTGGAAGAAGCTCTTTCGGACGTCTTATAAATTTACGGATTGTTCATTTTTTCATTGACAGATTTTCTGAAATCAATATCATCTAAAACCCATTTAAGAATTTTATCTTCGGAAGATCTGATGTTAGCAAAGTCAGGATCAACATAAAAATTAGGTATTACACCCAATCCTTTATTTTCAAATTGAATATTGGGACGTATAAGAAATAGCCCGATTGGTAATGTTAATTTTGAGTTAGGCAAAGTTACGGTATTATTCACACCTGAGACTGTACCATCATTGGCACCGCCGGTTTCTTCGCCCACTATTGTGGCTCTTTTCTCGTATTTTAACTTTGCCGAAATGATGGATGATGCAGAAAAGCTGGCACCATTTACCAACACATAGATTTTTCCTTGGAAAGCATTTGTTTTTGGTCTTGTTGGTCTTGATACAAACTCTCTGAAATAATAATGATGCTCTTTTTTAGATGACATAAGATAATTCCCAGCCAGAAAAAACGGGTAGCCAATTGCCGTAAAGATGGATGAAAAAACAGTTTGTCCCCGGAAATAATTCTGATGCATTCCAGATGTTTTGGAAGTCATCTCAGGAACTTTTATCAAGGTGAATTTTTTATCTGAGAGGTATGAATACAGTGTGTTGATTTCGGAAAGCGACCCTCCAAGATTATCCCGAATATCCAGAATTAGATATGCCGAACCTGCTTTTTTGATCTTTGAAAATGACTCTGAATAAAATGCTTTGGAAAGTGTTGCAGAAAATGTTTTTATTTTGATATAGGCAATACTGCTGTCACTTGATAGGAATTTCAGACTTCTGTTATAGCTTTTGGAGTCAAAATCATAATCCTGTATTTTCTGAAAAGAGGTTACCTTGGGTTGTACTTTTTCCTTTGTAAGTTCCTGCTCCGTTTTTTTCTGCCTCCTTATAATAATCTCAGATACTTTATTATCCAATTTGGTAAGAAGTTTTGCACTGTCTAGAAACCCGTTTTCCAGCGTATAATAATTGAAAAATGTTAGATTTATAAAATATTTCTGAAAGGTTTTGTTGTAACCGTCCGAGCTAAAAAGTCTTCTGTAGCGTTCCGTAAGATCAGAAATATTTTCGTTGTTGATTGTAAGGATTTCGGTGCCAGGTTTTATATTTCCAAAATTCTGTTTGTTATCAGTCACAAACATTCTGTTGTCAATAATTTTATAGTCCATCATTGCGAAAAGAGGTTTTTTTGTCTTCAGTTCTTTTTGCTCAGACTTTGAATATTGTCTTGGCACAGGTCTCAGCTGGAGATGTCCTTCCTTAATGCTTGCAATTGCAGGAGATAATTTTAGGTAAAATTGATTAGGAGTCAGTGGTTCGGTTATGATTTGTTTCAGGCTGTCAAATTTTTTGTCCAGCTGTGGCTTGGAAATGTACCAATAAAGATTAGGGTGAAATCTCTTAAGCTTTTTGTACGTAAAGTCTACATCTTCTCTTAGTTCGGAAGCTGGTATTTTCTTTTGTAAAAACAAATTATTTTGCCTTACAGAATTGCAGGAGAGTACAAACAACAATAAAAAAAACAATAAAACAGATTTCATACTTTCAAAAAATTAGCTTTTTTCGGAAAGTTAAGTATCCTATAATGCCGTATTAAAAAGAATATAATATTTACAGCTGATCAATATTAATTATAAAATCATCTACGATTTGATCCGGCGTTGCCCAGGATGTAATGATTCGAATAGCAGAACGCTCTTCATTTACTTTTTTCCAGATGTAAAAATCAAAATTTTCAGCTAACTTTTCGATTTGGGAGTTGCTGAGAATCGGGAAAATCTGATTGGTAAATGTTTCTGACAAGAATTGAAAACCTTTTTTCTGAAATGCAGATTTGATTTTCATTGCCTGAACGTTGGAATGTTTTGCTAGGTCAAAATACAGTTCATTCTTCATCAGTTCCGAAAACTGAATGCCCAGCAGTCTTCCTTTTGCCAGCATTGCGCCTTTCTGCTTGATATGAAATCCAAATTCTTCTTTGAGTTTTTTATTGGTAATGATAATCGCTTCGCCCAAAAGTGCTCCATTCTTTGTGCCTCCGAGGTAAAAAACGTCCGTCAAGTTGGCGATATCTTCCAAAGTCAAATCATTGATTTCTGAAGTCAGAGCTTGTCCTAATCTCGCACCGTCCATAAAAAGATACAAATCATTGGTTTTGCAAAATTCAGACAGTTCTTGTAATTCTTTCTTTTTGTAAATGGTTCCTATTTCGGTAGAATTGGAGATGTAAACCAATTTTTGTTTGACTTGATGTGGTTTATTGGTATGCAAGTCCAAAACGGACTGGATATGTTCTGGTTTTAGTTTTCCATCCGAAGTTGCCAATCCGTGAACTTTATGTCCTGTAGCTTCGATAGCGCCGGTTTCATTGGTGAAAATATGACCTGTTTCCGCAGAAATAACACTTTCGTGTGGTCTGAGAATAGAAGAAATAACAAGCAAGTTGGCTTGAGTTCCTCCGCTTACAAAATGAATATCGGCATCGTAATGATTCATTTTTTTTTGGATTAATTCTCTGGCCTCTTCTGAATATTCATCGTAACCATAGCCGTTTTGCTGACTAAGATTTGTTTTGATTAATGCTTCTAAAATATTAAGATGACAACCTTCCGAATAATCGTTTTTGAAAGAATATTTCTTCATTATTTCTGCTTTTTTAATCGTAATGAAACCTGCACTTGGCAATTTGGATTTCATTATCTTCATATTTATAAATCAGTCGATGTTCGTCATCAATTCTTCTTGACCAAAAACCCGAATATTTATGTTTTAAAGGTTCAGGTTTTCCCGTGCCATCAAAAGGATTTCTGGCGATATCTTTCAGCAATTCATTAATTTTTCTGAGTTTTTTCTTATCTGTATTTTGCCAATAGAGATAATCTTCCCAAGATTCATCCACAAAAACATATTTCATTATCCTTCAATTAAATCTTTAGAAAATGTGTTGCCTGCCTTCAGCTTATCAATCGCTGAATCTAATCTGGTTTCATTTTTCCTAGAGGATAATTCGTGGTTAGTAGCCATCAAAGAATTGTATTCTTCCAAAGATATTACAACAATACCGTTGTCTTTCCCACGATTAATAATTAATGTTTCGAAGTTTTTGGAAACTTTGTCAAGATAAGTTTTAATGTCTTTTCGGAAATCTGATATGTTGGCAATAAGCATAATTTTGTATTTTAACTTGTACAAATATAAGTACAATATGTCAAAATTTTATAATAAATTTTGTTAGTTCAAAATTGAATTCTGTCTAACTTTTACCTATCTTTGAACTATGAATTCCCTCACCGAAGAAAATTATCTGAAAGCGCTTTATCATCTTATTAATGATAATGATGAAGTTTCTGTAAATGACCTGAGCCGACAACTTAACATCAAAATGCCGTCTGTGAATAGTATGATAAAAAAATTTGCAGATAAAAAATGGGTAAAATATGAATCTTATAAACCTATCAAACTAACTGAATCCGGAAAGAAAGAAGCGTCGCTCATCGTAAGAAAACACCGATTGACAGAGATGTTTCTGGTAGAAAAGATGGGTTTTGGTTGGGAAAATGTCCACGAAATTGCAGAACAGTTAGAACACATTCATTCCGAAGTGTTTTTTGATAAAATGGACGAAATCCTCAATTACCCGAAAGTGGATCCGCACGGTGAACCTATTCCGGACAAAGATGGTAATGTAATCCAGCCCGATTTTAAAAAACTGAGTAAATGTCAGGAAAATGAAATAGTGGAACTGGCGTCTGTAACTACTTCTTCGGAAGAATTTCTCAGCTTTCTTAATAAAAGAAATCTAAGTCTAGGAACTGAAATCAAAGTTCTGCAAAAGGAAGATTTTGACCACTCAATAAAGGTTTCATACAATGGTCAGGAAGAGAATTTTAGTAAAACGGTCTGTGACAGGTTGTTAGTAAAATAAAAAAGAGACTTAAAATCAAGTCTCTTTTGTTTATGCTTAATTGAACATATCCTTCACTTTCTCGAAGAATGTCTTTTCTTTTCCTGTTGGTTCGGCATTCATATCGCCGTTTTCCAACTGGCTCTGGAAAAATTCTTTCTGCTCTTTGGTCAGTTTTTGTGGTGTCCAGACATTGATATGAACAAACATATCACCTTTTCCACCATAACCTTCAATATTTGGAAGACCTTTGCCAGCCAATCTCAGGATTTTACCGGATTGTGTTCCTTCATCAATCTTGATTTTGACCTTTCCGCCTACTACATTAATTTCCTTTGTGGTTCCTAGAGCCGCTTCGGCAAAAGATATATACAGTTCCTGATGTAGATTATCGCCCTCGCGCTTGATTGCTTTATCTACTTCTTCCTCCACCACTACCAAAAGGTCGCCAGGTGTTCCGCCCAAAGGCGCATCATTTCCTTTTCCTCTAACATTAAGCTGGATGCCGTCTCTGGCACCTGCCGGAATATTGATGGTGATTTCTTCTTCTTCTTTCACTAAACCTTGTGCATTGGCTCCGGAAGGGATTTTGTCTGCCACTTTTCCGATACCTTGACATGTTCCACAAGTGGTTTGCGTCTGCATCTGTCCGAACATCGTATTCATAACTTTGACTTGAACACCACTTCCGCCACATGTAGGACAAGTTTTAGAAGTAACACCAGCAGCCAGTTTCATCTTCTTGACCTTAACGGTTTTCTGAGTTCCGTTGATCATCTCTTCAAGATTCAACTTGATGCGGATTCTCAGATTGGAACCACGTGCCTGCTGCTGTCTCTGACCACCGCCAAATCCGCCATTGAAATGTCCGCCGAAAATATCGCCAAACTGACTGAAAATGTCTTCCATATTCATTCCGCCGCCAAAGCCGCCAAATCCACCACCGCCAGCTGCACCGCCCATTCCGGCGTGTCCGAACTGGTCATACCTGGCTTTCTTGTTATCGTCGCTCAGCACTTCATAGGCTTCTGCCGCTTCTTTAAATTTTTCTTCTGCTTCCTTATCGCCAGGATTTTTATCCGGGTGATATTTGATTGCCATTTTTCTGTAGGCTTTCTTGATTTCTTCTACGCTGGCCGATTTGGATATTTCTAAAACTTCGTAATAATCGCGTTTTGACATAATTCGTAATTAATCATTGATAGTTGAGGAATGGTAATGAATATTTAAAATGAAAAAATCATTTAATAATTATTTCTTAACATTCATAATGTTTACTTTCCGGTTACTACTTTAGCAAAACGAATGACTTTGTCGTGAAGCTGATAACCGGTTTCTATCACATCTACAATCTTGCCCTTCAATTCTGGAGTTGGTGAAGGAATCTGCGTAATAGCCTCGTGAAAATCTACATTAAAATCGTCTCCAACATTCACATCAATTGGTTTAAGACCTTTCTCTATCAATTTGTTTCTGAATTTCTGATAAATCAACTCTACGCCTTTCAGGTCGGATTCGTTTCCGTTTTTAGCGATCTCTTTCAAAGCTCTTTCAAAATCGTCCAAAATGCCTAACATAGAAGTCATCAGATCTTTTGAAGCATAAAGGTAAAATTCATTTTTTTCTTTCAGAGTTCTTTTTTTGTAATTTTCAAACTCTGCATATAAACGGATATATCTGTCTTTTTCTTCTGCCAAAAGTTCTTCTGCAGTAGGCTTTTGTGACACATTTTCCTGATTTTCCTGTTCCGTGTTTTCAGTGTTCTGTGAGTTCGTGTCCAGATTTTCTTCGTGTATATCTTTATTTTCGTCCATTATTGATAATTTTATATCTTCTGTTTCTCAATTTTTCTGCCAATGCTTTACCATTGACAATTAGGCAGAATTTTTTATCATTAAGCGTAAATTTTGACATTTCGTATAAAAAACTGTATTTTTATCAAAATTATAGGAATGAGACTGACGAAAGAGAATGATAAAAAACTATCTGCATTAGAAAAAGTAGCCAACGGAATCATTTGGTGGGTAGGTTCTATTCAGTCGCTGGTTTTCCATACTATTTTTTTCATTATTTGCTTTGCATTGCCTATTTTCAATATTGTTGAATTTGAGCATATGTTGCTGGTTCTTACCACTGTCGTTTCTCTGGAGGCGATCTATCTGGCCATTTTTATTCAGATGTCTGTGAATAAAAGTTCTGAACATATTGAGGATTTGAAAGAAGATGTCAATGAGATCCAAGAAGATATTGATGAGATTCAGGAAGATATTGAAGAAATTCAGGAAGATGTAGAAGAAATCCAAGAAGATATTGACGAAATTCAGGAAGATGTTGAGGAAATCAGTGAAGATGAAGATGATGAAGACCACAGCGAGCGTGCCAGAACGGTAATGCTGAAAAGCAAAGTGACAAGTAATAAAAATGATATCAAAAACCTGAAAGATAAAATTGCTGAGCTGGAAAATCTAATAGAAAGCCTTAAGAAAGAAGTTGAGCAATAATTCTACAGTTCCAGTTTAAGAATTTTCTCCATTTGTTTCTGATTGACAGATTCCGGTATCCGTCTGAAAATCGTATTCCTGAAGCTTGTAAAATTCTCCCATTGCGCAATCTTTCCTAAAGTCCAGCTTGTTTTCACAATGTGATGAACTTTCTTCTTTCGGATTTTTTCAAATTGAGAAAAAACTATGTTCCAGTCTTTTTCACTTTCTGATAATTTTGCAATCACATAGGCATCTTCTACCGCTTGGCAACCGCCTTGTCCCATATTGGGCGTCATGGCGTGGGCAGCATCACCAATCAGACAAAGATTTTCTGTACACCAACTGTCCATCGGTTGGATGTCGATAATGTCATTTAGGATAATATTTTGTTTCGCAGTTTCAGCAATCATTTCCAAAATATCAGGATGAAATTCCCGAAACGTTTCCAACAAATCAATATCATCAGAATAGAATTTCTCATTCACCAAAGCGTACCAATATAAAATATTTTCAGAAAGTTTTACAAAGCCGAAACGTTTCCCTTTTCCCCACATTTCGTAAGCGTTGTGGCTGTATTTTTCTGGGATTTCGGTTTGTAGAATTCCGCGCCAGCATTTTTGACCAGCATTTCGGATTTCTCCGGATTTTAGAATTTGATTTCGAACCAAAGATTTTACGCCATCTGCTCCAAAAACAATTTCGCTTTCGATTTCTGTTTTATCTTCAAAAGTTAAATGATAGTTTTCTTTTTTCTCAATTGTCGAAAGTCGTTTATTAAGAATGATATGTTCCGAAATATTTTCACTGAGAATTTTTTGTAAATCTGCTCTGTGAATGGCAATGTTGCAAACTTTGTATTTGTTTCCCAATTTCAAAACATCCGTTTTCGAAATGGTTTTCAGTTTTTCATCAGTTATGATCAAAGCGTGCATTTTGGTTCCGGCATTCTCGATTTTTTCTTTCAATCCGAGTTTATCAAAAATTTGCATTGCATTTCCAGCCATTGCAATTCCCGCTCCAACCGTTTTTATTTCCGGCGCACTTTCATAGATTTTGAAATCGATGTTTTGTTGCTTTAGAACATTACCTAAAGTCAAACCGCCAATTCCGCCACCGATGATTGAGATTGAATTCATTATTTTCTAGTTTTCTTAAATTTGTAGTGTTGGTAGAAAAAAGAAAAACTTATCAGAATAGTAATCATTACATCAAACCAAAATACGGATTTTCTAAATTCTTTTGCATTAACAATTTCAATAAGACAAATTATTCCTGACATAATTGTTATCCATCCATAAAGCGCATAATTGTTTTTTTCTTTGTCGAAAAAAGGCATATGTCCTCCTGTAAAATGTCCTGGATTATACATATTCTTATCCCATTCTTTGTAACCTGCAATTACAGATTCGTCAACTTCGACTTCATTTTCGTCTAGATTTAAACTGTTTATAAATTCAAAAACATTTTGCTTGTCTTTTTCCTCACAATAAAGAATGTTGTTTTCCCAATCGGCTTCGAACAATATTCCTTTATCCTTTAAACTTTGGCAAACAAAATCTAAATTAGAAACAAATTTGAATTTTTTAATTTCAATCATATTCAAAAATATAAAAAAAGCAAGACCAAAAAGTCTTGCTTTCATATCATTCCAAGAATGAAAATTTTATTTACCAAGATAAGATTTCAAAATCTTACTTCTGGAGTTGTGTTTCAATCTTTTGATGGCTTTTTCCTTAATTTGTCTAACTCTTTCTCTCGTTAGGTCAAAAGTTTCCCCGATTTCCTCCAAAGTCATTGGATGTTTTCCGTTTAAACCGAAATATAATCTTACCAAATCTGCTTCTCTAGGCGTCAACGTGCAAAGTGCTCTTTCAATTTCGATTTGTAGAGATTCCAACATCAAATCTTTATCAGGACTTGGAGATTCTCCCGAACGCAAAACGTCATAAAGGTTAGAATCTTCACCTTCCACAAGCGGCGCATCCATAGAAAGGTGACGGCCACTGTTTTTCATAGATTCCTTGATGTCTTCCTCGCTCATATCCAGAACTTCTGCCAATTCTTCCGGAGAAGGTGGTCTTTCGTTTTCTTGCTCTAGGTGAGCATAAGCTTTGTTGATTTTGTTGATAGAACCAATCTTATTCAAAGGTAATCTTACAATTCTCGACTGCTCAGCCAAAGCCTGCAAAATCGATTGACGAATCCACCAAACCGCATAAGAGATAAATTTGAAACCTCTTGTTTCATCATATCTTTTCGCCGCTTTCATCAGACCAAGATTTCCTTCGTTGATCAAATCGGGAAGAGAAAGTCCTTGATTTTGATATTGCTTAGAAACCGAAACCACGAAACGTAAGTTAGCTTTGATCAGTTTTTCAAGCGCAGCTCTGTCTCCGGCACGGATTCTCTGAGCCAAATCTACCTCTTCGTCAGCGGTAATCAATTCAACTTTTCCAATCTCCTGCAGATACTTGTCTAGTGATGCGGTTTCCCTGTTGGTAACCTGTTTTGTAATTTTTAATTGTCTCATTATAAAAACCTCATTCTATTAGGTTGCATTATATTATACGATGAGAACATCAAAAAGGTTACAAATATTTTAATTTCACCAGATTAAACTTCAATTTTAACGCATTTTAAAACAGATTAAGATAATTTGACAAAGTCGAACCACTTTGTTAGGTTTGGGCAGCTTAATCCGCCTTCCGCTCCCAAACCGTTAGGTTCGACGAAGTCAATCTTTTCACTCCGCTCCGCTTCGTAAAAAGGATTTCCGCTCAAGTCGGGCTGCGTGCAATTCAATTTCAAATATTATCTTTATAAATGCACTTCGATTCTGCTCAGTGTGATATCGTTAACGCTAATTTTAATAATAAATTTTGTCAGTCTGAGCGGAGTCGAAGACTTGTCCAATTATATAAACAATAATCAGCGAAATCTCCCAAATCTACGGGAATTTAATAATCAATACAAACTTAAATCACACATTTCTCTGTAAATCAATCATTCTTAACAAAAATTTGGGAATCAAAATTCTTAGTATCAATTGTAATTGTTATTTTTGCCGGATGTTAAAAAATCTGTGCCGAATTTTAATTGGATTAACCTTGTTTTCTTGTGGTAAGGAACCTATTCCAAAGCCAAAAGGAGATCTGCGACTGGAATACCCAAACCCAAAATATCTTAGATTCGACTCACCTTGTAATTATTCTTTTGATTATTCGGATTTTTCCAGAGTAGAAAATGCTAAGGAAAATTGCTGGTATTATATCAATTATCCCAAAATGAAGGCCAAAGTTTTCATTACATATTTCCCTATAAAAAATGATTTTCAACTCCACGTGAGGGAAGTAGAAAAAATGGTTTATGAACATACTATAAAAGCAAGTTCCATTGATACCAAGTCTTTCCAATATCCGGAAAAGAAAGTTTACGGTAATTTCTATGAGCTGAAAGGTCAAACCGCATCAAATATCCAGTTTTTTGTTACAGACAGTACAAGACATTTTGTAACGGGTAACCTCTATTTCAATTCCCGTCCGCGCCCAGACTCACTTGCACCAGCTATAGATTATGTAAAAAAGGATCTTTTGCACCTTATAGATTCTTTTGAGTGGAAAAAATAAGTTAGAAGTCAGAGTTAAGAAGACTTTCACTTCGCAAAATAAAATTATAAAATATTAATACTTCCGACATCCATCATCGGACATCGGACAAAAACAAATAAAAATGAAATTATTAGCAGTAGGAACTGTAGCATTTGATGCCATTGAAACACCATTTGGAAAAACGGATAAAATTCTTGGAGGTGCAGCCACTTTTATTGGCTTGGCGGCTTCTGCTTTGGAAACTGAAGTGAGTTTAGTGTCGGTCATTGGCGGCGATTTTCCTCAGGAATATTTGGATATGATGACTTCTAAAAATATCAATGTAGATGGCGTAGAAATGGTGAAAGATGGTAAGACCTTTTTCTGGAGTGGGAAATATCATAATGATCTTAACTCCAGAGATACTTTGGTGACAGAACTAAACGTTTTGGCAGATTTTGACCCAAAAGTTCCTGAACATTCTGCTGATGCTGATGTTCTGTTATTCGGAAATCTTGATCCTGTGGTTCAGCTTTCGGTTTTGGAAAGGATGACAACGCAGCCAAAATTGGTTATTCTTGATACGATGAATTTTTGGATGGATATTGCCTGGGATAATCTGATGAAAGTTATCGCTAAAACAGACGTAATTACCATTAATGACGAAGAAGCAAGACAACTTTCCGGAGAATATTCTCTGGTAAAGGCGGCAAAGAAAATCCACGAAATGGGTCCTAAGTTTGTGATTATAAAAAAAGGAGAGCACGGAGCATTATTATTCCACGAAGGAAAAGTATTTGCAATTCCGGCATTGCCTTTAGAAGAGGTTTTTGATCCTACTGGAGCTGGCGATACTTTTGCTGGTGGATTCGCTTCCTACCTAACTAAGAAAGGTGATTTCAGCTTTGAAAGTATGAAAACTGCTATTATAGTTGGTAGCGCAATGGCTTCTTTCACTGTAGAAAAATTCGGGACCGAGAGAATTCAGCACGTTACAAAACAGGAGCTAAGTGAAAGAATCTTGCAGTTCCGTGAGCTGACTTCTTTTGAATCTGCTATATAACATTTAACCTTACAGAAATTTATCACTCAAAAAAGTGTTATAAATTAATATACAAAAAATGAAGAAGATTTTTTTTCCTGTATTGCTGGCGGTGGCTACGCAAAACCTTTTTGCTCAATATCTGATCGTTGGGAAAGATAGTATTTCGGTAAAAGATTATATCCGAGATAATAAATATGGTCTGGAAAATTCTGGAACGGAAAAATCGGTCAATGCAACAATAGATTTTCTATTGCTCCAGCAGCTCGCCAAAGAAAAAAAAGCAGATACGCTTAACTTTTTCGTCAATACTGTAAATCAAAGATTATCGGAAATAAGAGAACAAAAATTTTATCCCAAATCCGTAATCGATCCTTTACTGACTGATTTTGTAGCATCTAATCAAAAAGAAGTTCAGGTTTTGCTCTTCTTAAAGGAAAAGAACGCGGATGATAAAACGGATTATAAATCACTCTACAATCAGGTTAAAACCGGCAAAATGACGATGGAAGATTTTCTTGCGAAAAATTCAACTCCAGAAACCTCCAAAGCATTTTATGTAAAACCTGGAATGTTGGATTATGAACTCTATCAGCAGGTAAAAAATACACCTGTTAACTCATATACATCTTTTATTGACAAAGGAAACGTAGTTGGCTTTGCTAAAGTTGTCAATACCAGACCAAGCCTCGGCTATATGATTTTTGGAACTCTAGCGATTCCAAAAGATGATAACTATGAAGCTACAAAATCCAAGATCTATAAAGAGCTGGAATCTGGAAAGAAATTTCAGGCTGTGGTAAAAGATTTTGGAGCCAGTGAAGAAGAGAAAAATTCTGGTGGCGCAGTGATGGGCTCGCCAATTTTGCCAGATGAGGTTTACAATGCGCTGAAGGGTCAGACAAAAGATTTTTACACAAAAGAACCAATCTTGTTCAATGATAAATATTTCATCTTCAATATTTATAGCATTGAGCCATATACGCTTACAGATGCAAACAGAAGGTTTTTCCAGAAAGAATTGCTGGCAACAAGTTATGGAGACGAGGCTGCTAAAAGACTCGTACGCTGGCTGAAAACACAGGAGAAATTTGTAGAAACTGCCGATTTTGCAGAGATCAAAAAGTCTTATCAGAGTTATCTCAATGTCAAGAATCCAAAAGCTGTTTTATTTTCTTATGGCGCTAATAAAGTCACTTATGAAGATCTGAAAAAAGCAATAGATTCTCAATATAAAAATCTGGAGCAAATCCCTACAACACAGTGGTCCGATCTTTTAAATTTTCAGGCAGATCAATATATTATTGGGGTTTATGCGAAGAATTTTCAAAATCTTCCAGATGTGAAGCCCGAACTGAATGAACTAAAAAAGAATCTCTTCTCGGAATACATTTTCTCGGAATACCTGAAAGATGAGCTAAAGAACAATCCGCAGCTCTTTACTGATTATTATAATGAAAACAAATCCAAATTTATTTGGGAAAAAAGAGCAGAATCCAGAGCTGTAGTCATTTCTAATCCTGCACTTGTAAAAGAGATAGAAAAAGAGGTTAAAGATCCTAAAAAATGGGATGCGCTCAAAGAAAAATACAAAAATAAGGTCAACGATAAAAATCAGGTTCTTGTTCATTTTGAACAGGGGAAAATTCAGGAAAGTGCAGATATTTTCAAAAAGTATAATGTTCCTTTTAAGAAAGGTGTTTTTCTTACCAAAATTGCGGACAGAGATGTAGTGGTGGCAATAGATGAACTTCTGCCGGAACAACAGATGACATTGGAAGAATCTAAGGAAGATATGAATGATGCAGTAACAGAAAAACTTCTTCAGAAAACTATTGCCGCACAACGCGCTAAAACAAAAGTGGAGATACAGCCAGCGTTTATGGCGGAACTGAATAAAAACTTTAAGAAATAATTATAATTTAAAATTGAGCAAAATTGGCGTATAATTCTAATTTTGCACGTTAATAATTTAAAAATAATGTCAAAATACACAAAATACCTTTTTTTACTATCGGTAATCGTTTTCTTGGTAAGCGGAAAATTATCGGCACAGTTGACAAAAGGGCAGTTAATAGACGGTATCGCAGCTGTTATTGGAGATGAAATAATTCTGGAATCCGATATAGAAGATCAGGCTAATTATGCGAAGCAGCAGGGGACCAATGTTGGAAATAAATGTGAATTTATGGAAAGCATCCTTAATAACAAACTTCTCATTTATGAAGCTAAAAAAGATACGCTTATTGAAAACAGAAGTGCGGCAATCAAGGAAATGGCTGGTAATAAATATAACCAGATCTTGGCACAGTTTCCTGATGAAAAAGCGATGTTGGCAGCGTACAAATTCAGAACATCGTATGAGATGAAAAATGCAATCGAAAAAATTGATGCGGATAATTATTACGGTCAGCAGAAGTATGCGAGAATAACTGAAAAAGCAGATGTAACGCCTAACGAGGTTACAGATTTTTATAATCAGTTCAAATTTCAGTTGCCAAATGTAAAAGATGAAGTGTCTCTTTCCAAGATCAGTATGTATCCGAAACTTTCTGAATCTCACAGAAAGGAAATCATTGATAAACTGAAAAAAATCAAACAAGATATCAAAAATGGAGACAGCTTTGAAAATCTTGCCAGAATTTATTCCGAAGATGAAGGCTCTGCGGCTGTTGGTGGTCTTTATAAAAATATCAATATGGGACAGATGGTAAAACCTTTCGAGGCGGCTGCGCTTAACCTTCAGGAAGGTGATATTTCGGATCCTGTAGAATCTGAATTTGGATTTCATCTTATTCAGTTGGTTAAGAGAAATGGTAAAAAATATGATGCTAGACATATTCTTATAAAAAGTACGCCCAATGCAGAAGAACTTACAACTGCCAAAAAAGAACTTGACAGCATCAGAACTCTAATCCTGGAAAAGAAAATAACTTTCAAGGATGCTGCTTATAAATATTCCGATGATAAAAGCAATAAGTTCAGTGCGGGAATTATGACCAATAATCAGGATGGTTCGGACAAATTGGAAAAACTGAGTCTGGATCCAACAATTTCTTATCAGATTGCCGGACTTAAAAAGGGTGATATCACAGATCCTTTCCAGCAGGAAGATCAGCAGAAAAGGAAAATGATCAGCATTGTTCAGGTAAATGATATTATTGATGCACATCAGCTGGAACTAGCTACAGATTATGAAAGAATCAAAGATATGGCTCTTAATAAAAAGAAAAATGAGATTGTAGAAAAATGGGTTAATGCAAAAATTCCTTCATTGTTCATCTCATTGGATAATAAATATAAGGACTGCAACTTCCACAGTAACTGGCAGAAAAATTCTGTTGTAACTACGAAATAGATTAAACTAAATAATAAAAAGGGATGAGCAGAGATTGCTCATCCCTTTTTTATTTCCACCACTCAGAAAATGTTTGTGATTCATCATCCAAATTCAGCTTCTCACCAATCATTGGTGTACAAAGTCGGTAGTTTTTACCCAAACTGTTTTGCTTTACTTTTTCCAGAGGTTCGTTCCAGGCGTGCTGCGCAAGAGCAAACTTACCTGAATGTACCGGAAAGATATTTTTTGCATTAAGATCATTCACTACTTTTCCAAACTCTTCTGGCAAAGTGTGGATGTATTTCCATTTTTCATTGTACTGGCCATTTTCTAAAATTGCCCAGTCAAAAGGTCCAAAAGTTTCGCCAATTTTTTTAAAATGAATATCATAACCGCTGTCGCCACCGATGAAGATTTTTTTACCAGGGGATTCTAGAACATAAGAAGACCAAAGGGTGGTGTTTCTCTTAAACAGGCGGCCAGAAAAATGCCGGGCTGGAGTAGAGGTTATTTTAAAGTCATCAGCCATATTCCTGTTATCATACCAATCGAGCTCTATCATTTGATTTTCATCAAAACCCCAACGCTCAAAATGGGCGCCAACACCCAAACCGCAAATAACAGTTTTAATTTTTGGTTTCAGCTCTTTGATAGTTTTATAATCCAAATGATCGTAATGATCGTGAGAAATAATCAGAAAATCTATTTCTGGGAAATCGTCGGTAGTGTAAATATCTGTTCCTGCAAAACTTTTAGTAGTTCCGGGAATTGGAGAAGCGTTGCCACTTAGAACAGGATCAACTAAAAATCGCTTCCCCGAAAGTTGAAAGTAATAAGAAGAATGTCCCATCCAAACCAGAAAATTATCGCCCAGTTTTTGGTTTTTCAAATCGGTTTTCGTACTGGGAATTTTTTTGTTTGGAACCTTGTTCGGTGTTTTGTCTGTTAAAAACTCCCATAGAACTTTTCTCATCGTAAAACCTTCTGCCAGAGATGGCGTGAGGCTTAGATTCTGAAAAACACCATCTTTATAATTTGGAGATTTTTTGATGCGTTCCAAGCGTTTTCCTTTTATAGTTCCCCCAAAAATAGGATGGTTAGCCATAATTAAAATCAGGATAATAATCCCGGCAACAGCAAAATATTTGAACATTTATATTTTTTTGAATTAGGACGATCGACCGGCTTATTTACTTTAATTTATTTCCGGTCTACAATAAGAATCCATTCCTTATCTAAAATTTTATATCCCTTATCATAAATAAAAAAATACTGAGAACCATTTTTATAGGTAATGATTTGTGTGATATAATCGAAGTCAAATCCTGCAGCTTCCATTTTGCTTCTGGTCAGTTTTGTTTTGCCGTCTGTATTATTCTCAGAAAGAATTCGGTAATTTTTGCGAAGCTTGTTATTGATATTCCGCATCAGATTTGTAATGGTTTTATTCTGTTTATTGTTAAATGCATTTCTGCAAGCGTCTGAACAGAATTTTTTATCCGAACGCCCGATAATTTTATCGCCACATTCAAGGCATATCTGGTTTTCCATTGTGTTTTTTCTTTTTTTATTAGTCTTATACTCACATCATAGTTGTAAAGCTGGTGACATTTAGAGATTTATAAATTTATAATTTTTTAGCAGTTTTCAAAAATTTTTTTATCCGTTTACAAACGATTACAAACGGATATAAATACTTTTTAACCGAATCCTGCTTTTTTTTTGATGAAAATTTGCAACAGAAAATCGAGCGAAAGACAAAACACGACTTGGTTTTAAAAGTTTAATTCAAAAATTTAATATTATGTCTTTAAGAAACAAAGTGACGCTTATTGGTCACACAGGAAAAGAAGTAGAAGTTTTCAATTTCGAAAACGGAACTAAAAAAGCAACCGTTAGCCTTGCAACAAGTGATTATTATATCAATGCTGCGGGAGAAAGAGTAGAAGAGACGCAATGGCACAATCTCGTTGCATTTGGAAAAGTCGTAGATATTTTGGAAAAGTATGTTCCAAAAGGTAAGGAAATAGCAATAGAAGGAAAACTGACTTACAGATCGTATGATGACAAAGATGGCACAAAAAGATTTGTGACAGAAATCAAAATAGATGAACTGGTTCTTTTAGGATCAAATAAATAATATCAAATAAACCTCGGTAAGCAGAAAACTTGTCGGGGTTTTTGTATCTTAAATAGATTATGATGAAAGTAAAAGTTTTGAAAATAAGAATTGATGATCGGTTTCAAATTACAGATGAAGCCATAGTTAATGATTATTTATCCCGGTTCGAGTATGAATGCAAAACTCGTGGCTGATGAAATTACTTATTGGTCGGTTTTAATTTATTACAATAACAAAAAGAATAAGGTAATTTCTAGTAAAACTACAGTGAATTCAGAATCTGAACTTTCGGAAAAAGAAAAGATTATTTACAATAAGCTAAAAGATTGGCGTGCAGATAAGGCAAGAGAAGCCCAATTGCCAGCTTATATCATTTTTCATAATACGCATCTGATGTCTATTGCAAGACATAAACCTTGCACTTTGGACGATTTAGAAAATGTAAACGGAATCGAAAAGCGTAAGGTAGAGAAATTTGGTATAGAAATTCTCGAGGTTTTAGAAAATGCATAAATGTGAAATTTACAATAAAAATAACATGTTGAAGGATTGATTTTAAGATTTATCTCTTATTTTTGTTATATGCTAAACGATCAAAAAATTGAAAAATTCAGGCAAATTGTAGAAAATAAATTTCAAATCTACAATTCACTCTTTATGAGTTTGCCTTATGATAAAATGACCAATATTGGGATGCTTCTTCCGTTTCTTTACGAAGAAAGCAAAGAAGGTTATCAGCTGGGAAAATCTCCCGAAGAAATTGTGGAAGAGTTTTTCCAGAAACATACCGAGTTACAGACAGAAGATCAGAAACTGGAATTGCTATTCAAAATTATCCAATATATAGAAAGGCAAGTTGTACTTTTTGACAGTATAGAAGATGCAGCTTTCCAACAATTGCATTCTGAGAGTGACTCCGGAACGGTTCTTAATCTTTATGAAAGAGCATCGCAGGAACATCATCTTAATGCTATCCGCCAAAAAATGGATGACTTTGCTATTAAAATAGTGTTTACGGCTCACCCAACACAATTTTATCCTAATGCTGTACAAAGGATTATTCACGATTTGAGGGATGCTATCATCAATGATTCTGTAACTCAAATTGATATGTTACTTCAGCAGCTTGGGAAAACACCTTTTGTTAATAAGGAAAGACCAACACCTTTGGATGAGGCCATGAGCATTATTTATTATCTTAGGTATGTTTATTACCAAAGTATTGGAGAGCTTTATAAAAAGATAAAGCAGATTTTCGGGACTTCCAACTTCACGCCAAGTCCGGACATCATTCAGCTCGGTTTTTGGCCTGGCGGGGACAGAGATGGTAATCCTTTCGTAACAGCGGATATAACGCTTAAAGTAGCTGAGGAACTCAGAATATCAATCCTGAAAGATTATTACGGTCACTTGAAAATTGTGAGCAGACGGCTAAGTTTCCTGGGGGTTTCCGACGTTTTGGAAAAACTTAGTAAACAATTATATGCATCTATTTTTCAGAAAGATGCCATGATTTCTGCACAGGAGATCATTTCACAATTGGACGAAGCAGAAAAAATTCTAGTTGAGCAACATAACGGCCTTTTCAGAGATATTCTTGATGATTATAGAGATAGAGTGAAAATTTTTGGAACTCATTTTGCGACTTTAGATATACGCCAAGACAGCAGAATTCATCAGAAGGTAATGGATGATATTTTTTCCAAAGTTTCCGGCAATTCTGCAGATTCTAAAACAGCAGATGAAAAAATAAATTACTTACTAGATTCTGATGCTGTTCTTAATCCTGATGATTTTGAGGATGAAATGACCTGCGAAACACTGAAGAGTATATACAATATCAAGACAATTCAAGAAAATAATGGTGAACGAGGAATGCATCGTTACATTATTTCCAACTCGGATGAGGTAAAAGATGTGATGAATGTCTATGCTATGATGAAACTTTGTGGTTATGCAGATGATGAAATCAATATCGATATTGTTCCGTTGTTTGAAACGATGGAAGGTCTTGACAAATCTGAGGAAGTGATGAGAACTTTGTACAGCCATCCTGTTTATAAGAAACATCTGCAAAAACGAAACAACAAACAAATCATTATGCTTGGCTTTTCAGACGGAACCAAAGATGGTGGTTACTTGAAAGCGAATTGGCAAATCTATACTTCGAAAGAGAAGCTTACTAAAATCTCTGAGGAAAACGGAGTGAAAGTTGTTTTCTTCGATGGAAGAGGTGGCCCACCAGCCCGAGGCGGTGGAAAGACACATGATTTTTATGCCTCACAAGGTAATACGATTGCCAATAATCAAATTGAGCTAACAATACAAGGTCAGACCATTACTAGTGTGTTTGGAAATAAAGATCAAGCTAAGTTCAATTTTGAGCAGTTGCTTACAGCTGGAGTAGAGAATGATGTTTTCAAAAGCGTTAAAAAAGACCTGGACGAAAAAGAAAGATCTTTGATCTCGGAACTTGCAGATATCAGTTATAAAAAATATTCTGACCTGAAAGCGCACCCCATGTTTGTACCCTATTTACAAGAGATGAGCACTTTAGAGTATTATGGAAGAACCAATATCGGAAGCCGTCCCAGCAAGAGAGGCGCTGGATCTGAACTGAAATTTGAGGATTTGCGAGCCATTCCTTTTGTAGGTTCTTGGTCACAGTTGAAACAGAATGTTCCTGGATTTTTCGGTTTCGGCTTTGCCTTGAAAGCCCTAAAAGCGCAAGGCAGATTCGATGAAATCATAGCTCTTTACAAAGGTTCTGATTTTTTCAAAACCCTAGTTCTTAATTCTATGATGAGTATGAACAAAACTTATTTTCCGCTAACTTACTATATGCGTAATAATCCAAAATTCGGTGAGTTTTGGAATATACTCTTTGCCGAATTCGAATTATCCAAAGCGATGATGCTGGAACTCACGGGCTACAAAATCCTGATGCAAGAAGAACCAATTAACCGAAAATCTATTAAAATCAGGGAAAAAATCGTACTTCCATTACTTAGCATTCAGCAGTACGCACTAATGAAAATCCAAAAAAATGAAGGTGACAGGGAAACTTATGAAAAACTAGTCATGCGTTCATTATTTGGAAATATCAACGCAAGTAGAAATTCTGCATAGATTCCCTTAAATAGACATCAAAAAAAAAGGTAATGTACTGAAAAATAGTTGGTGGATTTTAGAAAATTAATGTTTAGATTCCGCCTGTTAATCCGAAGAGGAAAAAGGCAATGGTGGAGACCAACCTTTCAGCAATAGGATTAATGTTCAAAACGATAGTTTGAGGGTGAGATTTTCTCACCCTTTTTAAACCCAGATTCCGCATTAGAAAATAAAC
Organism: Epilithonimonas hominis; assembly: GCF_003730015.1. Lineage (GTDB taxonomy): Bacteria > Bacteroidota > Bacteroidia > Flavobacteriales > Weeksellaceae > Epilithonimonas > Epilithonimonas hominis. Next base: position 28,473 of record NZ_RJTU01000010.1, read on the forward strand.
AGTCCCAAAGGGACGATTTAATAAAGGATAGGATGAAATCCTATTAATAAAAAATAAAATTAATTTTTTGCAGCAGGGAAACTCCTTTGGAGTTTTATCTGTGTAGAAAAATATCCAAAACCAATCTGCGTTCTATAGGAACGCTATCAGTAGTGTTTTATTTGTTTGTTATTATAGCGCACCGGGCTTAATTTCTTATTGTGTTTACACAGATTCTGCTCCTAAAGGAGCAATTTTATCATTTTCGGAGATTTAATACAACCGGCTATTGCGTAATTTGGGTTAAATTATCGGATGAACCTTATTGCTAAAAAAACTCTATTTTTCGTTAGAAAAATAAATGTACCATTTGATGAAGTTAATTCTGTTTTTCAGCGTTAATCCTCTGTGCAGATCCAGGTGGTTTTTCAGATGACTGAAGTACCCTTCGATTCCGTTGGTTGTTTTTGGAATGTTTGGATTATCCAAATAATGAAACATATTGGGAAGCGCCCTTTTTATAGTAAAATATGATCTTCTCAATAGTTTGTGGGTGTACCAATACCGTTCTGTTTCTGTATTAATAGTTTTTTCATTGATATAGTCTTTATGCCGCTCATACCACTCTTTCAACTCCTGTGTCCACCAGATTCGATCGTTATGCGTTTCGATTTTCAGCAATAAAAGAACGTGTTTTCTCAACTCTTGACCTGCAATATGTTTAGGGAATTTGGTTAGCCAAATCAGGCACATTCTCTGGATATGGACCAAACATCTTTGGATGATGATGTTCCTGTCGGTTTTTTTGATCGCCTTCAAAATACTTTTATCACCATCAGAAGTGATGCTTTCAAGCCTCACTCCCAACAACAAAAGATTGGCCAGGTCTTCTTTGATCTCCTCGTAATGTTCTCCGTCTGTGAAGCGGATTAATTGAGTGTAACCGTCGAGATCGTCCTGATAAGCCACCAAACAAAACTGTGCAAAGTAAGTGGCATCCATTCTTAAGTTGACTTTTTCCCGTTTGATGATTTTTAGTACTGGAGAGCTTTCCAGAATTTGATAAAAAGTCCTTTGTAGCGTATCCTTGGAGTATCCACTGTCTCGGCAAAGAGTCTTATAAGTCTGTCTTTCCAGCACCCATTTCCTAAACCACACAAACCTGTTTCTTAATCTTTGTTCTGGACGATTATTTGTGAAAAAAATTCCGCAGCTTTTGCATTTAAACCTCTGTTTTCCCGCTTGACTTCCCCAACGGATAACATCCAAACTTTTGCAAGCCCAGCATCGCTTTTTTTAGTCATTTTTCACACAAAGAAAAAGTTTTATGAAACACGTTTCATAAAACTTTCTTCTATGCCTTTATCCATCGTTGATATAATGAATTTTACCAACTATTTTTCAGTATTAAGCCAAAAAAAACCTCATTCATTGCAAATGAGGTTTTTATATTTATAAGCGAAATAATACCAGTTGGTATTAAACTTTCAAGATTTCTGCTTCCTTCACTTTCAGATGTTCGTCAGCTTTTTTCACATAAGCATCGGTAAGTTCCTGTATGTCTTTTTCCACACCTTTTATAAGATCCTCTGCTACGCCGTCCAGCCTTTTCAATTCTTTATTTCCTTCTTGCCTTGCATTTCGAATTACCACTTTTGTTTGCTCTGTTTCGGCTTTTGCTTGTTTTGCGAGGTCACGTCTTCTTTCTTCTGTAAGAGGTGGAACGTTTAAAATAATAACATCGCCATTGTTAGAAGGTGCAAAACCCAGATTAGAATTAATAATTGCTTTTTCAATAGGGCCAATTGCGGATCTGTCCCAAGGCTGGATAGAAATAGTCATAGCATCTGGCACAGATACATTGGCTACCTGATTGATTGGGGTCATTGCACCATAATATTCTACCATTACATCCTGAACCATTGAAGTTGATGCCCGTCCTGCTCTGATTTTCTGAAAAGCGTGATCCAAATGCTTGATTGCAGCATCCATCTCTTGCTTTACCGATGCTACAATGAGTTCTAATTCTTCCATTGTATATTTAAAATTTGATAATTGACACATATTCTATTCATAAAAGATAATTTATAAACGATAAATGATTGGATGTATGTATATCATTTACCACTCATTTATTATAATTTACATATTCACTAGGGTTCCAACATTTTCACCGTCTATCAATCGCTCCAGATTACCCTCTTTGTTCATATCAAAAACAATAATTGGGAGTTTGTTTTCGTGGCTAAGCGTAAAAGCAGTCATATCCATCACTTTTAGGTTTTTTTCAAAAACCTCGTCGAAAGAAAGACTGCTGAATTTTACAGCATCTGCATTTTTTTCTGGATCACTGTCATAGATTCCGTCCACTCTTGTTCCTTTCAGGATTACATCCGCATCTATCTCAATTGCTCTTAGAGTTGCAGCAGTATCCGTTGTAAAATAAGGATTTCCTGTTCCAGCTCCAAAAATTACCACTCTTCCTTTTTCCAAATGTCGAACAGCTTTTCTTTTAATAAAAGGTTCAGCTACTTTGTCCATTTCTATTGCAGACTGAAGTCTGGTCATAATCCCTGCATCTTCCAAAGCGTCCTGTAGAGCCATTCCGTTGATAACTGTTGCCAGCATTCCCATATAGTCGCCCTGCACTCTGTCCATTCCCGTTGCAGCGCCAGCTAATCCTCTGAAAATATTTCCACCACCAATTACGATGGCCACCTCACAGCCTTTTTCTACTACTTTTTTAATTTCGGTCGCATATTCTTTCAGCCTATCGTTGTCGATGCCGTATTGTCGGTTTCCCATCAATGCTTCACCACTCAATTTCAAAAGGATTCTTTTATATTTCATCTTTAGATTATTATATTTTTTTCGATTTTAACTGTGCAAATATAATGAAAGCAAAAGAATTACGTTCATTAAAAAGATAGTGTTATAAAAATTTTGATAAGTTACAAAATAGATTATTTTTGCAGATCCAAGACATAGTGTTGAATAAGTTTTACAAGCTTTTTTTTCTGTCCTTTTTTCAGGTGGTTTTTTCTCAGACAGGAACCACTGTTTATCAGTTTCTTAATATTCCGATGTCACCAAGGCAGGCTGTATTAGGAGATGCTGTTTCTGTACGTGATTCTGATGTCAATTTTACAAACGCAAATCCTGCACTTATGAACCTGGAAATGGATAAAATGTTATCCGTAAACTATTCAAGTTTTTTGGCAGGGACAAAAATAGGAAGCATTAGCTATGTAAGAGATCTGGCAAACGGTCATCTTATATCTTTTAATGCTAAATATATGGACTATGGAAGCATGCCAAGAACGGATGAAAATTCAATCATAACCGGTGATTTTTCAGCGATGGATGCTTCTGCAGGTGTTGGGTATGCTTATCAGTTTGAAGATGATTGGACTATTGGTGCCAACGTTAATTATGTCACGTCAAAAATTGATACCTACACGTCTTCTGCCATCACTGCAACTGCTGGTGTTACTTATTATTTTGATAAAACAAACGAGACGCTTGCACTGGTTTTTAGGAATTTTGGTTATCAGATCAAACCGTATAATGGTGTTAGAGAAAAATTGCCTTTCCGTGTAGATCTTGGTTATACTAAAATTCTGGATCAGTTTCCTGCAGCTATTACTATCACTGCACACGATCTTCAGCAATTTAATATTTCTGCAGAAACAGATATCAATGGTCAGCCAGTAAAATTTGGGAGAAAAGTTCTGGATCACTTGTCCCTTGGTGCAGAATTATTTCCTGGTCAGGCTTTTAACATCAGGTTTGGCTATAATGTAAAAAGAGGAGGTGATCTTGCTGTACTGGATCAAAGGAATTTCACTGGTTTATCGGCCGGATTCAGTCTGAAAATTTCTTCCTTACGTTTTGATTATTCTCATCTGCGATACCATAATTCTTCTAACGTCAATATGCTCGGTCTAACAATAGATCTTGTTGAACTAGGAGGAAACAGAAGATAACCGTTCTCATTTAAGCTCTATTTAATTTTTATTTTTTTGTCATACTTATTACATTTGCACTATGACAAAAAAACCGGTAATCGCCATAGACGGATTTTCTTCCACAGGAAAAAGTTCTATTTCTAAAATTATTGCAAAAAAGCTTGGTCTCATTCATATGGATACAGGCGCACTTTACAGAGGTATAACGTTTTATGCCATACAAAACTGCTTGAACCCGGATAAAACAATTGATATTTCAAAACTCATTTCGTCACTTACTGATATGAAGCTCGAGTTTCAGAATGTTGATGGAGAACTACAACTTTTTCTTAATGGAAAAAATATTGATAAGGAAATTAGATTTCCACAGGTTTCTGATTATGTAAGTCAGGTAGCAAAGGAAGCAGATGTTCGGAATTTTCTATTGAAGACGCAGCGTGACATTGCTAATAAAGGTGGAATCATAATGGATGGGCGTGATATAGGAACTGTGGTTCTTCCAGATGCGGATTATAAATTTTTTATGACAGCAAGTCAGGATGAGCGTGCCAGAAGACGTTTTCTTGAGCTTGAAGTGGCTGGTGAGAAAACAGATATCGAAACTGTAAAACAAAATCTGATTTCGAGAGATAAAATTGATAGTGAGCGCGAGTTGTCTCCACTCAAACAGGCTGATGATGCCGTCCTTATCGACAATACAAATATAAATAAGGAAGAAACAATAGCTCTTATTTTGTCCTATATCAAAAAGTTTTAACAAAAATTTAAGACACTTATTTTTTCTTTGGCATTTTAGTTGTAAATTTATAACTATAAAATAAATGGTTTAAAATAAACTTAAAAATTATAAATAATGTCAAAAAAATCAAATTCAGCAGTATTAGCTGCATTGCTAGCAGGGGCTGCTACAGGTGTTATTCTTGGCTTGCTTTATGCACCGGAAGAAGGTAAAGAAACCAGAAGAAAAATAAAAGATAAAGCAAACGACTTAAAGGACAAAGCTGCAGATGAATATAGTAAAACTTCTGAAAAAGTAAAAGATAAATATTCTGAAGTGTCTTCAACAGTGAAAGATAAGTACGATAATTTATCTTCACAGTTTAAAGAAACAGCACAAAACGTAGCTCAAACAGTAAAGGAGAGTTACGACAAATATAAAGATCAGGTGGTTTCAAAAACATCTGATGTTGTAAAAGATGTTGAATCTGAGCTTGATGGGTTGAAATAATCAGGCGGTTCATTAATCAAAAAGGAACTTAGTTTCTAAGTTCCTTTTTTTATAAATAAAGGTATAATTATGCTAAAAAGATTCCTATGGTAGAGATTTTAAAAGAATATGTGTCAAAACGTGTTGATCTTCTCAAAATTCAGTTCACAGAGAAATCTTCTTTGTCTGCTGGATTCGTTTCGTTCCTCTGCATCTTACTGATTGCATTTTCATTTTTTATTATTCTTCTCAATTTTGGAATTGCTTTTCTTATTGGTGAATCACTTGGTACTATATCTTATGGTTTTCTGATTGTTTCTGGCTTTTACTTTCTAATCGTTCTGATCGTCATTGCCCTAAAGAAAAAAATAGTCAACGCCATTGCCAATATGGTAATCGAATTTTTAAAACATTAATATCATGTCTCCAAATTATACTGATTTAAATGAGCTTAGAAGTCAAAAGAAACTTCTAAAAAATGAAATAAGCGAGTTGGAGGATATTCTAACCTTCAAAAATAAAAAAGAGAGTCTTAGTATTATGACTAATGGTCTTACTGACAGATTTCTGAAGGAAAAAGAAGATTCTGATGGAAGTACTTCACTTACAATTGATACCCAGAATATTATGAAAGAAATTTCTTCAGGTATGAAGGAAGCAGCTTCTAAAAAAAATATAGTTAGTCTTGCCGGAGATACGGTCAAGTCAGGTCTTCTGGAGAACACTCTAAGAATGGGAGCCGTTGCTTTAGTGGGCAATTATGCTAAAAAAAGCGTGATGAATAAAAGTTGGAAAAAGAAAATTATCGGCTTAGCTCTAATATATGTGGCGCCTTATGCCTTGAGATATTTAAGTGAAAAACTAGATGACTATCAAAAAAATAAAACAACTTCCAGCTTGGGCAAAATTATTTAATTTTATTTATTAGAAAATATCTGTCCTAGGATAATTCCTGCTGACATAGATACATTAAGGCTTTCTGTAGACTTATTTTTCCCAAACCTTGGGACTGTGATCATTTGTGAAATCAGTTCTTCAGTAGAAGGTCTTATTCCGTTTCCCTCATTCCCGAATATGATTGAAAATTTTGCCGGGAATTCAGTCTTATAAATATTTTTTCCGTCCATATCCGTTCCGAAAACTGGATATTTATAATTGGTCAAATAACTTTCTAAATTGGTATAAACTACGTTTACGCGTAGAAAAGATCCCATTGTAGCTTGTATAACTTTTGGATTGTAAACGTCTACAGTATCATTACTACAGATGATCTGTTCTATTCCGAACCAGTCTGCAAGCCTTATAATTGTACCCAGGTTCCCAGGATCCTGAATGCCATCTAAGATAATCTGGATATTGGTTTCGATAATTTTTTCGTTCTCACGAATCCTGCAAACCGCTACGGAATCCTTTGGTGTTTGCAAAAAACTGATTTTCTTCAGCTCCGCAGGCTGAATTTTGTGAACTTTAGAGTTTTCTAAATTGAGTGTGTCAGGATCTGTAGAATATAATTCTGTAATCTCATAATCCGAATTTGGAAGTTCTTTTATGATTTTATTACCTTCAACTAAAAACAAATTGTATTTTTGCCTGTATTTCTTTTTGTCCAGAGACTGTATTATCTTTATAGTATGAGCCGTAAGCATATCAACAAATATTTTCAAAAATATCATATATTTTATTACGCCGCAATTTTAAGTGTGTTTTTGTACGCTTGTAATGTGACAAAAAAAGTTCCCGACGGCGAATATCTCCTTACAGATAATAAGTTTAAATATACAGACGGGAAAATATTTTCCGATGAGATTCCGGATCTAGTAGCCCAAAAACCAAATAAGAAAGCGCTTTTTATACTGCCAATTGTTCTTGGTTTTTATAATATGGCCAATCCAAAGTATGATACGATACTAAAGGAATATATGACTTATCCAAATGAAATGAGAAATCAAAAACTTAGAGATTCTCTTTTCGTAAAGTACGGACATCCCGAATATGTAGGCAAAAATCTGTTTTGGAACCGTTTTTTTCATACCGTAGGTCAGGCGCCGGTTATCTATAGTGATTCTAAAACAAAGCAAAGTACCAAGAGTATTAACAACAGATTGATTAACAGGGGTTATTGGGATTCTGATGTGAAAACGGACGTTAAGCGAGATTCTGCAGCAAAAAAAGCGGAGGTAGAGTATATAATCACTCATAAAGATCCTACCTACATCAAAGAATATTTTTATAATATTCCAGATGGCAGTGTAAGAAGCATCTACGAAAATAATATTAGTAAAAGTCTTGTTAAAAGAGGTGGAATTTTGGACGAAACTGTTCTGGAAAAAGAGATTGTAAGAATCAACGATCTGATGCGGGAACAAGGTTATTATAAATTCAATAATGACAATCAGGATATTTATTTTGTGGCAGATTCTTTACAAAGCCGAAAAAATGTTCCTGTGACGATGAACATTATTAAGGATTCCATTGGTACACCTTACAGAAAAGCGACCATTGGGAAAATAAAAGTGTCGGTAACTAACAATAATTCTGCTGAAAATCTGCCGATTCACGATAGTCTTAGAGGAATCAATTTTTACAGAGCAGACAGTACTTATAAGGTTAATTCGCTTTGGCTTCCAATTATTGTAAAAACAGGGGAGGTTTACAAGCAATCACAATTGGATCTTACAAGAAGAAACCTGATATCGATGAATAATTTCACGATAATAAAAGCGTCAGACGAACTAAGGAAAGAAGGAACACCAGCTGAAAGAGACAGTATTATAGATGTGGAATATGTTCTGAGACCGCTTCCAAAATATGAATTTAATATTGCTACGGATATTCATTACTCCCAAATCCTGAACTTCGGTTTTTCACCTTCTGTAGATTTAACCACCAGGAATCTCTTTGGAGGTGCGGAAAACCTTATTACCAGTTTTTCAGGTGTGATAGGGACTACAAAAGATCCTAAAAATCCAGGGGCTATTTTCAATGCATACGAATTATCTGCTCAGGCATCTTTACTTTTTCCGAGATTATTAGTCCCGTTCCGGAATTATTATAAACTCATCCCAAAAAGATATTCTCCCACTACGAGCATTTCTTTAGGAACATCTATCCAGAATAACATTGGACTTGGAAGGATTAACTTCAATGCAGGTTTGAATTACAATGCCAATATAGAAGATGGAAAGATCCAACATAGGCTTACTTTGTTTAATACACAGCTCAGTCTCACCCAAAATAAAGATAAATATTATGACTTTTTTCCCGGCGATAATGATATAAGAAGAGATGTTTATAATCTTTACGAGATAGATCATCCGGGAACAGTTAATTCTGGAGCATCTTATGACGATATCTCTTCCACAATTCTTTCAGATGAAGCATTTATCACCAAATTGACTAATAATGACAGGAATCTGCTATACAACTTTTTGCAGTCCTTGTATAATAAAGAACGGCAGACACAGGATGTGATTATATCTTCTATCATTTACAATTTTGCTTATAATGAAATCGGGAAAAAAGATTACAGAAATCCTTTTGCATTCAACGGGAAAGTTGAAATTGCAGGAAATGTTCTTAATCTTCTTACAAAAAAGGAAGAAAATTACCTGATTACTGGTAATACGAAGACTATTTTCAAAATACCATTTTCACAGTTTATAAAATTTGACCTCGATTTCAAAAAATATTATACATTTTTTAATGATCAGGCAAAGCCTCATACATTAGCCTTTAGGCAGTTTGTAGGCATAGGAATTCCTTATGGTAACTCAAGTGAGATGCCTTTTATCAGATCTTACTTCAATGGTGGTGCGTACGATATCCGTGCTTGGCTGGCTTTTGGAGGTCTGGGACCTGCAGATTCTCAGCTGGATGAGCGCGTAAGATCTTATGCTATGGACAATGTTAAACTTACAACAAGTGTGGAATATAGAGTGCCACTGAATAATATGTTTGAAGCTGCTGTTTTTACAGATGCCGGTAACATTTGGGGTTTAAAAGATAATGGTTTTGGAGATCAGTTCAAGTTTAAAAAATTTATCGGCCAGATGGGAGTAGGAAGCGGTTTTGGATTAAGGGTTAATGTTGCTTATGTTACACTTCGTCTTGATATGGCTTATAAAATGTATGATCCTAATCAGCCAGAAGGAAGCAGATGGGTTGCCAATAAAATAAAACTGCTGAAGCCTACTTTTAATTTCGCAATCGGTTATCCATTCTAATTATTGTTTTAAAAATGCGTTGGTTCAAATTTATCATCATTATAGTACTTTGTCTTTTCGGACTCTATTCATTGTCTATGAATTTTGTTGATGAAAGCAAAAGTTTTACCCACCAGTCAGAAATCAATTATCCCATAGAAAAAGTATTTCCACAGTTTAATAACTTACAGAATTTCTCTTCGTGGAATGATTTTTTTACCGAAAAAAAAGCCCTGAGTTATTCTTTTTTTACACCTTACGAAGGCAAAGGCAGTTCTATGAAATATTCTGATAAATCGAGTAGCGAGTCAGGAGATTTTTTTATACGATATTCCAATCCCGGCAAAACAATACGTTATCAGCTTTTCGAAGGGAAAAATAATAATCCTTATCTGATCGATGTGAAATTCAGACCAGAAGGAACAAAAACAAAAATATTCTGGAACATCCATACACCAAAACGAAGTTATCTAGAACGTTCAATTAACCTTCTGGCGGAAGACTTTTTCGTAGAGAATATTGATAAGAGTATGAAGAATCTTTATCAGTTATTAGGGAACAAAGTTGATAGAGATCAAAAATTAGCCTCAATCAAATACGATAGTATTATGGTTGAAAATAGAGAGGGAGAATTGCTTTTAGGCGTCAATGTCAGCACCAGAAATACCAAAGATATTCTTTTCAAAAACGTTATAATGAATCACGGAAAAGTGGTTAATTATGTGAAATCTGATTTAGGAAAAAAAGATGATGAATTTGGGATGCCTGTGATGCTTACTAATCCAGCTAACCTGAAAGATAAAGAAGTGTCTTATTTCTATGGTGTTCCATTGTCGAAAAGGATTTCTGTGAGCGATAACAATTTCAGTTTCCAAACACTCAACGCTTCTAAAGTTTATTACATCTATTATCAGGGGAATTATAACAACCGTGTGAAAAATATTCAGGAACTCCTTAAAAAAGCAAAGAGAGACACACTCAGAAACGGACAGCTTATGGAAGAGTTTTTAGAAGAACCAACAGAAAATCAGGACGTAAAACTTAAACTTTCCCTACCGGTTTATAGGTAATAGAATCTGATAAATATCATGTATATTTACGGGAATAAAACATCACTTTAGCCAAAGATCTACAAAAATTTAGTAAATTTGTTGGCAATTATTTAAAATTAAAATTTTAACAGATAATCTGTAATAATGGATAAATTTTCATTTCTAAATGCCGTACATGCTCAGTTAGTAGATGATATGTACGAGCAGTACAAAAAATACCCAGATGCTCTAGAACCTTCTTGGAAAGCTTTTTTCCAAGGTTTTGATTTTGCATTGGAAAATTACAGCGATGAAGATGAGACATCACAGTCCGTTTCTCAATCCGCTCCAGTTCAATATGCTCAGCAAGCAGTTACAAACAATGCTGTTTCAGAAGATATTTCAAAAGAATTCAAAGTAGTGAACCTAATCGAAGCTTACAGGTCGAGAGGTCACCTTTTTACAAAAACCAATCCAGTAAGAGAAAGAAGACATTACTTTCCAACACTTGATATAGAAAATTTCGGATTGTCTAAGGAAGATTTGAATAGAAAATTCAATTCTGCTACACAAACTGGGATGCCTGGTCCTGCGACTTTGCAAGAAATTATTACACATTTAGAAAACATTTATTGTGATTCTATCGGTGTAGAGTATATGCATATCCAAAATGTTGAGGAGAAAAAATGGATTATGGAATGGGTGAATGTGAATGAAAACCATCCTACATTATCCGCTGAGGAAAAAACTGAAATCCTTTTCAAATTAAACCAAGCGGTGGCGTTTGAAAATTATCTTCATACAAAATTCGTTGGACAAAAACGTTTCTCTCTGGAAGGTGGTGAATCTTTGATTCCTGCGCTTGACCAATTGATTACGCGTTCTTCGCAATTAGGTGTTGACGAAGTTGTGCTTGGTATGGCTCACAGAGGGCGTCTAAATGTTTTGACTAATATTTTCCAGAAGTCTTACAAGCAGATTTTCTCAGAATTCGAAGGGAAAGAATTTGAAGAAGATGTTTTCTCAGGTGATGTTAAGTATCACTTAGGTTCTTCGAAGAAAATTACAACTGCAAATGGTGAAGAAGTAAGAATTAACCTTACTCCGAATCCATCTCACTTAGAGACTGTTGCTGCGCTTGTAGAAGGAATTTGTAGAGCAAAAGTGGATAACGTTTACAAAGATGATTATTCTAAAGTTTTACCAATAGTGATCCACGGGGACGGGGCTATTGCTGGTCAAGGTATCGTTTACGAAATCGCTCAGATGATGAATCTGGAAGGTTACAGAACGGGTGGAACTGTTCATATCGTTGTGAATAATCAGGTTTCTTTCACTACCAATTATATGGATGCAAGATCGTCTGTTTATTGTACAGATATTGCAAAAGTGACAGATTCTCCAGTAATGCACATCAATGCTGATGATGTAGAAGCTGTAGTTCACGCCATTAGATTTGCTGCTGATTTCCGTGCGAAGTTTGGTAAAGATGTTTATATAGATCTTTTAGGTTACAGAAAATATGGTCACAACGAAGGTGATGAGCCAAGATTTACTCAACCAAATCTTTATAAATTAATTTCAAAACACCAAAATCCAAGAGAAATCTACAAAGAACTTTTGATTAAAGAAAATGTGGTTTCTGATGAAGTTTTGAAAAAAATGGAACAGGAGTTCAAAGCTTTGCTTGATGAAAACTTTGATGCTTCCAAAGAAATCGAAAGAAATACAATGGACATCTTTATGCAGGATGACTGGACAGATTTCCCACTTGGAGGTAAAGGTTGTGTTTCTAAATCTAATGTTGATACAAAATACGATTTAGAAAAACTTAAAGAATTAGCTATTAAGATTTCTACGCTTCCGGCTGATAAGAAATTCATTAACAAAATCACCCGTCTTTTCGAAAACCGAATCAAAATGGTGGAAAGCAATTCACTAGATTGGGCTGTTGCAGAATTGTTGGCGTATGCTACACTTTTGACAGAAGGTTACAATGTGAGAATCTCTGGTGAGGATGTGGAAAGAGGAACATTCTCTCACCGTCACGCTGTGGTAAAAACAGAAGATACAGAAGAAGAATACATTCCGCTTCGTCACATCAACGAACAAAGATTTGATGTTTACAACTCACATTTGTCAGAATACGGTGTTTTAGGATTTGATTATGGTTATGCAATGGCTGCACCAAAAACTTTGACCATTTGGGAAGCTCAGTTTGGAGATTTTACAAACGGTGCTCAGATTATTGTTGACCAATATTTGGTTGCTGCTGAAGAAAAATGGAAAATCCAAAACGGATTGGTAATGATGTTGCCTCACGGGTCAGAAGGTCAAGGTGCAGAACACTCTTCTGCAAGACTAGAAAGATTCTTGACACTTTGTGCTAACGAAAATATCATTGTTGCAAACATTACTTCTCCAGCCAACTATTTCCACTTGTTGAGAAGACAGATGAAATTCGGATTCAGAAAACCATTGGTTATTATGACACCAAAATCTCTATTAAGACATCCGAAAGTGGTTTCTCCATTGGAAGATTTAGCAAATGGAAGTTTCCAAACTGTATTAGATGACCCAACTGCTGATGCTGCAAAAGTGGAAAGATTAGTGCTTTGTACAGGTAAATTGTACTACGATTTATTGGCTAAAAAAGAAGAGCTTAATGATGATAAAGTCGCTTTGGTAAGATTGGAGCAAGTTTATCCATTGGATTTTGAAAAAATCAATTCAATCTTTGATAAGTATAAAAACAGAAAAGATTTAATTTGGGCTCAGGAAGAACCGGAAAACATGGGTGGTTGGAGTTTCATTTTAAGAAATTTCAGAGATACAGGTATCCAAGTGATTTCTCCTGTTGCTAGTGGAGCGCCTGCTCCAGGAAGTTATAAGATGTTTGAGAAAAATCAAACTAAAATCATCAATGATGTTTTCCAGACCGAAGATGCGCCTGCAAAAAGACCAGTAACGGCTTAATAAAATTAATAAACTATAAAGAATAACAGTTTCGGCTGTTCTGAAATTAAAAACAATTATTAGTATGTCAATATTAGAAATGAAAGTTCCTTCACCGGGAGAATCAATCACAGAAGTAGAAATTGCAACGTGGTTAGTCCAAGACGGTGATTATGTAGAAAAAGACCAGCCGATTGCAGAAGTAGATTCTGACAAGGCAACTTTGGAACTTCCTGCTGAGCAAAGTGGAATCATTACTTTGAAAGCTGAAGAAGGAGAAGTAGTGCAAGTTGGTCAAGTGGTTTGTTTGATCGATATGGATGCTGTAAAACCAGCAGGAAGCACTGCTGAAGCTCCGAAAGAAGAACCAAAAGCAGAAGTTAAAAAAGAAGAGCCTGCTCCAGTAAAAGCAGAAGCTCCAAAAGTTGAAACTTATGCGGCTCAAACACCTTCTCCTGCGGCTAAGAAAATCCTTGACGAAAAAGGAATTGCTCCAAGCCAAGTAACGGGGTCTGGTAGAGATGGCAGAATCACAAAAGATGATGCTGTAACGGCTTCTGTTCCTGCAATGGGAAGTGCTCCAGCTGGCGGAAGTAGATCTCAATCAACTACAAAACTTTCAGTTCTTAGAAGAAAAATTGCTGCAAGATTAGTTTCAGTTAAAAATGAAACAGCTATGTTGACGACTTTCAACGAGGTTGATATGTCAGAAATCTTCAGAATCAGAAAGCAATACAAAGAAGAATTCGCTGCAAAACACGGGATTGGACTTGGATTTATGTCTTTCTTTACAAAAGCTGTAACGAGAGCATTGAAACTTTATCCAGACGTTAATGCTTCTATCGATGGAGATTTCAAAATCAATTATGACTTTGCAGATATTTCTATCGCGGTTTCCGGACCAAAAGGTTTGATGGTTCCTGTTCTTAGAAATGCTGAAAATATGACATTGAGAGGTGTTGAAGCTAACATCAAAGATTTGGCAACTAAAGTTAGAGATGGTAAAATCAGTGTTGACGAAATGACTGGCGGAACATTCACAATTACTAATGGTGGAACGTTCGGATCGATGCTGTCCACGCCAATTATTAACCCGCCACAATCTGCAATCTTAGGAATGCACAACATTATCCAAAGACCAGTTGCTGTTGACGGACAAGTCGTAATCAGACCAATGATGTATGTTGCAATGTCTTATGACCACAGAATTATCGACGGAAAAGAATCCGTAGGTTTCTTGGTTGCTGTGAAAGAAGCTATCGACAATCCGGTAGAATTCTTAATGGATGGCGATGAAAGAAAAGCATTGGAATTGTAAGAAATTAAATTCAGTATAAAACTAAAAGAGAGCAGATTTTTGCTCTCTTTTTTATTATATTTAATTTCAAAATTTTATTCTGATGGAATGCTTTGAATTACCGATTTATAAAAAATCTCAAGAAATTTTTGATGTCCTTGAAACGATTACAAGTTTGTTTCCCGATGATAATGATTATTTACAATCAATTAAACAAAATTTATTAAGTGATATTATGACCATTCAAGCAAAAATTTGTGGAGCAGAAGCAGTAAAATTGTATGACATTAAAATGGAAAATGCCACCATCATCAGAAAAACGGCAAGAGATATTTTTGTTGGAGGGAACTCGTTGGAATATTTTGGTTTTTCTGATTCCAAATATTATCATTTAGTAAGAGATTTGATAGAGGAATTCAGAATTTTATTTATCGATTGGATTTCTGGGTTTAATCCCAAACATTACATTGTTGATAATTGGGGTTTGTTTAATCCTCAAGGAATTTCTCCAGACCATATTCAAAGTGATGATGAACTTGACTTTTTAGACGAAGATGAATAATTCTTTCATTCTTTGCTAAGTTTTAAGGCTTTGCGAAACTTAAAAATATTTTCAATAATTGATAAAATCATTGTGTTCTTTGCGTTCGAAAAATATTCTCACAAATACAAAAACCATTTCCAAAATTCACAATTAATCCTTACTTTTGAACAATGGAAAATTTCATCGTATCCGCTCGCAAGTACCGTCCGCAAGAGTTTGATACTGTTGTTGGACAATCTCACGTTACCGATACTTTGGAACACGCTATTGATGAAAGTCAATTAGCCCAGGCTCTGTTATTCTGTGGGCCAAGAGGAGTTGGTAAAACAACTTGTGCCAGAATCCTTGCAAGAAAAATCAATGAAAAATCTGGAGCTGCGGATGATGATGGATTTGCATTTAATATTTATGAATTAGATGCGGCTTCCAACAATTCTGTGGATGACATCAGAGATTTGATTGACCAAGTAAGATTTGCACCTCAAGTTGGTAAATTTAAAGTTTATATCATTGATGAGGTTCACATGTTGTCTCCAGCGGCTTTCAATGCATTCCTGAAAACTTTGGAAGAACCGCCTGCTCACGCGATTTTTATCTTGGCAACAACCGAAAAACACAAGATTATTCCAACGATTCTTTCAAGATGTCAAATTTATGATTTCAAGAGAATCACAATTGAAGATATTCAGGAGCATCTGAGAAAAATTGCAGAGAAAGAAAGTATCACTTATGAAGATGATGCGCTTTATCTGATTGCTCAAAAAGCAGATGGCGCTTTGAGAGATGCTTTGTCTATTTTTGATAGATTAAGCACCTTTTCCCAGAAAAATATTACACTCGAAAAAGCAGCTGAAGTTCTCAATATTCTCGATTACGATCAATATCTGAAAATTGTAGATTTAGCTAAGGAAAATGACATTCCAAGTGTTTTGACTGCTTTTGATGAGATTGTGAAAAAAGGATTTGATCCACATATTTTCATTGCTGGATTAGGAAATCATTTCCGTGACCTGATGATGGCTCAAAATCCTAAAACTCTGAATCTAATTGAAGTCGGGGAGAAAACGAAGTCCAAATTCGCTGAACAATCTCAGAAATGGTCTGCACAACAATTAATTGATGGAATCGAGATTTGTAACTTCGCAGACATCAATTATAAAAACTCCAAAAACCCGAGATTGACAGTAGAAATTGCTCTTATGCAATTGTCAAGTCTGACTGCAGGTTTGGAAGCTAAAAAAAAAAGTTTTTAATATTAGCGCCACTTCTTGAGGCTAACCTTATTCAAGAGCCAAGCATCAAGACAGAAGAGTCAAGATCAGAAGTTAAAGAACAGACAACCCACAAACAGCAACCAACCACTAAAGTTTCCTTTGAAGAACCAAAAAAAGTAATTCAGAAAGCATCGGAACCAATTGCAAGAAAATCTTCCAGTTCTCCATTCAGTATCAAAGCGGCTTTAGAAAAAAAAGAAGAAGTCAAAAAAGATGAATTTTCAGATGTCAAAGATGAAAATCTACCATCAAATCATTTTTCTCAAACGGATTTGGACAGAGAATGGGAAATTTTCCTAAAAAATACTTTAAAAACCAACACATTTCTTTACAATGCCATCAGCAGTTTTAAGATGGAAAAATCTGATGAGAATCTTGTGATAGTAAAGTATTCGTCTGAATTTGCTAAAGCAGAGTTTGATAGAGTCAGCCCAGAGTTTTTTAATCATTTAAGGCATAAAGTCAATAATTTTAAGTTTGAAATTGATTATCAAACAGACTTAACCATCAAAAAGGAAGTGATGACCAAACGAAAAATCTTTGATAAATTTGTGAAGATTAATCCTTTATTGAAAGATTTAGATGATTTGATGAAGTTTGATTTGACATAAATTTATATATTTGTTAAAGATTTCTTCAACGAAAGAAGGAAAAATATCAACCAAAATAAGCTAATAGTCCTTTAATGAGGGATTTATAAAATGGAATCAAACCAATTTCCATATTTTACAACTTCAGAATCTGTCAGTTCTTTTGACAGATTATTTAGCTTTTTTGGATTTTATTACGGGAATTTCAGAACCTATTATCGATTTTATTGGTATAGCTAACTGAATTTCTTTCTCAAAAACGCGCGGAAAAATTTCAAATTCCGTAACACATTAAAATTTTTTTAACGGCACTTTTTGAAAGGGAATTATAAATCAAAATTTATAACAGATACACTATTGCATTAATTTAAAAATATATAAAATTTAAAAATATGAACTTAAACGATTTAAAGAACGAGTGGATACAAGACTTCGCAAGCCCAATGATTATTGCTGGTCCTTGTAGTGCAGAAAGCGAATCTCAAATGTTGGAAACGGCAAAAAGACTGAAAGAAAGTGGTGCAGAAATCTCAGCCTTCCGTGCAGGAATTTGGAAGCCTAGAACAAAACCAAACGGTTTCGAAGGCGTTGGCGTAATCGGTCTTAACTGGCTGAAAAAAGTAAAGGAAGAATTCGGTTTCAAAACAGCGACAGAAGTTGCGAATGCGCACCACGTTTTTGCAGCATTGGAAGCTGATGTAGATATTCTTTGGATTGGAGCACGTTCTACGGTTAATCCATTCACGGTTCAAGAGATTGCTCAAGCATTGAGAGGAACCAACAAACCTGTTTTGGTAAAAAATCCAGTTAATCCAGATTTAGCACTTTGGATTGGTGCTTTAGAAAGACTTTTGGGTCAAGGTGTGGAAAATATCGGCGCCATCCACAGAGGTTTTTCAACTTATCAAAAGACTAAATACAGAAACATTCCGAACTGGCAGATTGCTTTAGACTTCAAAAATCAATTCCCAAATATTCCTTTGTTCATCGATCCTTCACATATTTGTGGGAACAGAACTGGTTTGGCAGGCATTGCGCAGGAAGCTTTCAATGTTGGTTACCAAGGTGCGATTATCGAAAGCCACTGCGACCCAGATAACGCTTGGAGCGATGCCGCTCAGCAAATCACACCAGAAGTTTTGGCAGAAATGATTAGCAATCTTCAGGTTCGTAATTCCGACATTTCTGGATATGAGGACGAAATGGGAAAACACAGAACTTTAATCAGTGATATGGATTTTCAATTGATTGAGTTATTATCTCAAAGAATGAAGATTTCTGAAAAAATCGGAACTCTTAAAAAAGAAAATAACATTGCTATTTTTCAGCCAGAACGTTGGAAAGTCATTACAGAATATGCAACTCAAAAAGCCTTTGAAACAGGAATGTCTCAGGAATTCATAGAGAAAGTTTTCAAAGCCATCCACGAAGAAAGTATCGAAGTCCAGAATAACATTATGATTGATAAATAATGTCAGTCTGAGGTTCTCGAAGTCAATTATTTGGGCAGCTTATTCCGCCTTCCACTCAAACCTAACGTAGTGGTTCATCGATTCAAATTGAAATAAATAAGAAATCTGAGATAAGTCGGGCTGCACAAGATTCTCTGTTTTAATAATAGAAACCAAAAGAAGCTAAATTATTAGCTTCTTTTTTGATTAAGGCTAACTTTAAATTTCTAAATTTGCCAATACAAAAATTCTACTGTTTGAAAGGAATCATCATCAAATCTACCGGAAGCTGGTATCAGGTTTTGGAATCTGAAACAAAACAAATCTTTGAGGCCAGAATCCGTGGGAAATTCAAATTAATCAAAACACGTCTTACCAATCCATTGGCGGTAGGAGACGAGGTCGAATTTTCTTTGGAGCAAGATGATGTCGCTTGGATTACCAAAATTTTTCCGAGAAAAAATTATCTCATCAGAAAATCGGTTAATCTTTCCAAAGAAGCCCATATCATTGCTTCTAATGTCGATATTGCTTGTTTCATTTACACTTTAAAATTTCCTGAAACTTCACTAGGATTTCTGGATCGTTTTCTGGCTTGTTGTGAGGCTTATAACATTTCCCCTTTGATTTTATTCAACAAAATGGATACACTGAACGATGATGAAAAGGAAATAGTAGAAAATATTGAAACAATGTATCAAAATATTGGTTATGATACACTTCAGATTTCATCTTATTCAAAACTGAATCTTGACCTTTTGATTGAAAAAATTAGAGATAAAACTTCGGTTTTCTTTGGACATTCTGGTTGTGGAAAATCAACATTAGTTAACGCGATGCAACCTAGCCTTGATCTCAGAACTGGCGAGATTTCCGACACGCATCTCAAAGGAAAACATACCACCACATTTGCACAAATGCATTTTTGGGATTTTGGAGGTTCGGTTATCGATACGCCTGGTGTGCGCGAATTTGCGATGATTGATGTTGAGAAAGAAGAAATTCAACATTATTTTCCTGAGATTTTTCAAAAAGGTAGAGATTGCAAATATCATAATTGTATGCATATCAATGAACCGAAATGTGCCGTTTTGCAAAGTTTAGAGTCCGGAGATATTGAAGAAACAAGATATATTACTTATCTCAAACTGATGGAAGAAGCCGAAGAAATTAATCAGAAATAAAAAAATCCTGCAAATTTGCAGGATTCTTTTTATAATTTAAAACCGCCAACCCAGTGTTACAAAGAAATTATTTCTGTTGTTTTTGACTTTAGAAACGGCATACGCATCGCTATTTACATCATAGCCACCATTGAAATAGCCTGAATTGAAATCAGCACTACCTTGTAAAAAGGGGCTAGAATATTCTGAGGAGATATTCTGATAAGAAGCGTCGATATAAAATGCTTTAAAATCATACCCAATTCCCGCACCTATGATATTCCTTTTTCCTACGAAAAGATTGGAGTAATTTTGATTAGATGTAGATCCATTATCATTGTAGGTCAAAATTGAAATGTTATCAAAGTTATTGCCTTGATAAGCATATCCTCCTCTCAAACGGAAATCTGAGATCCTGTATTCTGCGCCTACACGTATTTCTGATGAATTTTTATAAGCATCATTAAAAAAGTCATTGAGTTCCTGTTCAGCCACACCATATTCTTTATACTTAGGCTTTGTAATCCCCTGAATATAGTCAACATTTAAGGAGAAATTTTTGCTTGGAACAAAAGCTGCACTAAGTGTAGCTTTCATCGGTGTTGTTAATTTTCTGTCTTCACCGTAGCTATTATCTTGAGTGTAGGTATATTCATTAAAAACACGGTCAATGGTCCACCACGTTGGAGTTTCTATCGCAGCACCTAATCTAAACTGATTATTCACTTTCGCAATAATACCAATATTGGCCGAAAATCCGTTGGATTGCTCATCATAAGGTGTGTATTGTTTATTGTAATCCAACGACGTATTATCCAGATCTGAGTGAAAATTAGCAGTATCATACTGGGTTATTGAAGCATTATGAAAATTAAGTCCTGCTCCAAGATATATTTTGTTGTCATAGTTAGCGCCTAGCACAAAATTAGATTTAGCAAGATTACCATAACGATTGTAAGCATGGCCCTGATATTTGTAATTGATAGGCTTCAAAGGATCAGTATTATCAATCATTTTAATATTTGCATTGCCAGCTGATTGCGAGTAATCTTCAATAGATTGATTACTGTAATTGAAACCAATATTGATAAACTTCCATTTTGATGACATATCGCCAAGATTTAATGAAATTACACCACCAGCATTATTAATATCAGTTTTGTTAATAGTATAGTTTAAAGCTGTCCCAGCAAAATTAGTTGTATTTTTTGAGCTGTTGACACCAAGCGTTAGGTTGACATCATTAGCGATAAATACCCCAATGCCAGCAGGATTTACAAAAGATGAAGAAATATCTCCACCTAAAGCACCCATAGAGCCCGCCATCGCATTGAATTTTGATGTCCCGTTAATTGAACTGTTCGAATAAACATCTATGGTGTTTCTAATTACTGAAGCGTCTTGCCCCTTAAGGTATAAGAAGGAAACAGGCACAGAAATCAATAATAAAGTCTTTCTTAACATTATATATAATTGTTGTTTTTAATTAAAATTATCTTCTTCCTCCGCCTGATCTCATTCCACCTCCTCCGCTAGATGATCCGCCTCGGAAGCTACCGCCAGAGTTAAATCCTCCACCAGAACTTCCGGATCTTGGAGAGGAAAAGCTGTCATTCCTGAAACCTCCGTTTTGATTGGATCGAATGCCAGAATTATTCGGGTAATTTCTTGTACCTCCGTCATTTGGATTTGTTCTGATTCCAGTGTTATTTGGGTAGTTTCGCATAATACCATTTTGGTTGCTTCTGATGCCTCCATTGTTTGGAAAGTTTCTGACACCATTAGTGTTATTATTTCTGATACCATTATTCACAGAAGATCTGGTATTGCTGGACATCATATCTCTATTTCTGAAACCGCTTGAGTTAATCCCACGGAAACCATTTGTAGTTCTTGAGTTAGAAATCATTCCAGTCAGCCTGCCATTTGCTCCCGACCTATTATAATAAACAGGTCTGTAGTAAGCTCCTCCGTAGTAGCCGGGATAATAGCCCCCATAGTATCCACCCCAACCATAGTTCCAGAACGGGTCATAGAAGCCGCCCCATCCCCAAGGTGAGTAGAAAGAGCTTCCCCATCCCCAGCCAAAGCCAAGACCCCAGCCATAGCCGTAGTAAGGATAACCCCATCCAAAGCCGTAGTAAGGATAACCCCATCCAAAGCCGTAGTAAGGATAACCCCATCCAAAGCCTCCGCCCCAGCCCCAATTATTAAAGCTGGAATAATTGGTTTCTGTTCCTGTAAAAGTTCCCCAGTCGGAATCCTTAGTTAATGGTTTGGAGTATCTATTTTGCTGCTCCTGAAGATTTTGCTGGTTATTATCATAAATACTTGGGTAAGTGTCCTGATAATTATAATAATCATCTACCTGATTTCCAAAATTACCACCGTAAGTGCCTGCAGGTAAAGTATCTTTATTCGGGTCATAATAAACTCCATCTGTTTCAGAGTATCCTCCTGTATATACAATGCATGAAGTTAGAAGAGAACTGCCGGCAATCAATAACAAACCTTTTGATTTGATAAGATTGAATAAGCTTTTATTGTTGAAATTTTTCATTTTATGAGAAGTATTAAGTTTCCTATATTTGCATTTGTTAAAAGTGACCAAATTTTATACCATTCGAATTTAGTAAAATACGTGTAAAATTAGGCTTTTTATTTAGATTAAAAAGTTTAAAAAAAGTTAAAAACATATCAAAAAAATTATGGCAAAATTGACATCAAGAGCAGAAGATTATAGCAAGTGGTATAATGAGCTGGTCGTAAAAGCTGATTTGGCGGAGAATTCAGGAGTGAGAGGTTGTATGGTAATCAAACCGTATGGCTATGCGATCTGGGAAAAGATGCGAGATGAAATGGACAGAAAATTCAAAGAAACGGGGCATCAAAATGCTTATTTTCCTCTTTTCGTTCCAAAAAGCCTGTTCGAAGCCGAAGAAAAAAATGCTGAAGGTTTTGCCAAAGAATGTGCTGTGGTTACACATTACAGACTAAAAAATGATCCAGATAATCCGGGAAAACTGATGGTAGATCCAGAAGCCAAACTGGAAGAAGAATTAATAGTCCGCCCAACTTCGGAAGCTATTATCTGGAATACTTATAGAAACTGGATCCAGTCTTACAGGGATTTACCAATTCTTATCAATCAATGGGCAAATGTGGTAAGGTGGGAAATGAGAACAAGATTATTTCTGAGAACTGCTGAATTTCTTTGGCAAGAAGGGCACACTGCGCACGCCACGAAAGATGAAGCAGTAGAAGAAACTGAAAAAATGCTTGAAGTCTATGCAAAATTTGCAGAAGATTTTATGGCAATCCCTGTGATCCGAGGAATTAAATCACCTTCAGAA
Source organism: Epilithonimonas hominis (assembly GCF_003730015.1). Lineage (GTDB taxonomy): Bacteria > Bacteroidota > Bacteroidia > Flavobacteriales > Weeksellaceae > Epilithonimonas > Epilithonimonas hominis. Next base: position 51,487 of record NZ_RJTU01000010.1, read on the forward strand.
AGGTTTGCCGGAGCAGATGAGACCTATTGTATAGAGGCTATGATGCAGGATGGGAAAGCTTTACAGGCAGGTACATCACATTTCTTAGGTCAAAATTTCGGAAAAGCGTTTGATGTGAAGTTTACGACCAAAGAAGGGAAAATCGAACATGCTTGGGGAACCTCTTGGGGAACCTCTACAAGATTGATGGGTGCTTTAATCATGACGCATTCTGATGATCTTGGTTTGGTTTTACCGCCTACTTTAGCACCGATTCAAGTTGTAATTGTTCCAATTTTCAAAGGAGAGGAACAACTGGCGCAGATCAGTGAAGTAGCGTTGGAAATACAGGCAAAACTTAGAGCTAAAGGTATATCTGTTAAATTTGATGATGATACTCAAAACAAACCGGGCTGGAAATTTGCGGAATACGAACTGAAAGGTGTTCCACTAAGAATGGCAATGGGACCAAGAGACCTCGAAAATAAAACAGTCGAATTGGCAAGACGTGATAACCTTACCAAAGAATCTGTTTCTATAGAAGGATTGGATAATTATATTGAAGAATTATTACAAACCATTCAAAAGGATATTTACAATAAAGCCCTTAAGTTCCGTGAGGAGAATATCACAAAAGTTGATACCTATGAAGAGTTCAAAAATGTTTTAGAGGAAAAAGGCGGATTTATTTTGGCACATTGGGATGGAACAGAAGAAGAAGAAGAAAAAATAAAGCAAGAAACCAAAGCAACTATCAGATGTATTCCTCTCGCTAACGAAATGGAAGACGGAGTTTCTCTTATCTCAGGGAAACCTTCGAAACAAAGAGTTGTATTCGCAAAATCATATTAGCATTAAACCGTTTATCCTTGATAAACGGTTATTTTTTATCAATTATTAAGTTAAATTTATATTAAAATCAACGAGGATTCAAAGGATGGATTAAAATTTGGTACTTTCATAATATTAATCACAAAATAAACTATTATGTCAACTACTAATTTAATCGATCTTATAAAAGGTCAATTCGGTTCGTCTACAATTTCACAGACAGCGACACAGCTTGGTGAGAGCGAATCTGGTATTTCCAAAGCTATTTCGGCTCTATTACCAGCGATTATCGGAGGACTTGTAAATAGCAATGCGAGATCAGAATTATTTACCACGGTAAAAGAAGCTTCCAATTCTGGCATTTTATCTAATCTTTTAAATGATAACAGCGGAAATCAATCTATTATCACGAGAATTCTTCATTTAATCTTCGGAAGCGGTGATAGACTTGAGGCGATTACTTCAGCAGTTTCAGAATATTCCGGCATAAGAAAAGAGTCAACCAATTCATTAATGAATATTGTTGCGGCCTCTACAGTCGGTACAGTCGGAAGATATGTTACAGAAAATAATCTGGATTCTTCATCTTTTGATTCTTTGCTTAATGACCAAAAAAACAATTTATCCCATTTATTGCCTGCAGGATTTAGTTTTGCATCATTAGGCTTAGGAAACTGGTTTGGAAATGTAGACGCACAACCCCTCAATGTTATTCCTGAACCTGCTCAAACGCCTGTTAATAATATTAACCCAAGTACTCCGGTAATAGAAAAAGACGTCACCGCGTCTGGTCCTGCAAAAATAGATGTCGCAAGAAGTGGGCAAACGCACGAAATCGTTTCTGAAAGAGATTCTGGAGGAAGTATTTGGAAATGGCTGCTTCCATTATTGCTGTTATTGCTTTTAGGATGGTTCTTTTGGAAACAATGCAATAAAAAAGCTGAAGCCGTACCTGTGTCAACTACAGATTCTACTAGTACTGAGGTAAATTCTGCCGATTACAATGGAGACACTGTAATAGTAAAAAGAGAAACGATGGTGGTAATTCTGCCTAGCGGACAAACCTTGCAAGCTTACAAAGGTGGTATCGAGGACCAGATTGTTACATTCCTGAAATCTGATGATTACAAGAATGCAACTGAAGATCAATTGAAAGATAAGTGGTTCAACTTTGATAATCTTAATTTTGAATTTGGAAAAGCGGTTCTGACTCCCGACTCAAAAGTTCAGTTGGAAAATCTGAAATTGATTTTGGCAGAATTTCCGGATGCAAAAATCAAAATCGGTGCGTATACTGATAAAAAAGGAGATGCTAATACCAATCTTAAACTTTCTAATGAAAGAGCAAACACTGTAAAATCATCTTTAAACTCTGCCCAAGTTCTAGAAGCAGAAGGCTACGGATCCAAATTTGCAAAAATCCCAGCGGAAGCATCTGACAAAGAAAGAGAATCTGATAGGAAAACAGCCATACGGTTTGTAAAGTAAAATCATTATTTATAAAAAAACTGTCAATTGATTGACAGTTTTTTTTATTGTCTTATTGTAGGTTAAGAAATGTATTACTAACTTTGTTAGAATAATCTAACTTTATTTTGAGTAATTCAGATATCAATAAAGGCTGGCGAAAGGAAAAAGCGGCCAATTCGCTTAATGAAGTTTTTTCTTCGATAAAAGTTCCAGCGAACGCAAGTTCATGGAAAAAATTTATGGCTTACGTAGGCCCGGGGCTTTTAGTTGCCGTGGGTTATATGGATCCGGGTAATTGGGCTACCGATATTGCCGGAGGTGCTCAGTTTGGTTATACTTTGCTATCTGTAATTTTGATTTCTAACCTATTTGCCATTGTTTTGCAACATTTGTCCGTGAAACTCGGTATTGTTGCAGAACGCGATCTAGCGCAGGCTTGTAAAGACCATTTTCATCCTTCTGTTAATTTTATTTTGTGGATTTTTTGTGAGATTGCGATAGCAGCCTGTGATCTGGCAGAAGTTATTGGCTCTGCTATTGCTCTGAATCTTTTATTCGGGATTCCGCTTAGTGTAGGCGTTATCATAACTGTGATTGATGTTTTCCTGATTTTATTTTTGCAATCCAGAGGATTCCGATATATAGAAAGTATCGTTGGTGGACTTATTTTTGTAATTTTTGCGTCTTTTTTATATGAAATATTTCTAAGTAAACCGGATATCTTCCCATTGCTTGAAGGATTAATCCCTAAAAAAGAGATCATTACGAATCCTTCTATGCTTTACATTGCCATAGGGATTCTTGGTGCTACCGTAATGCCACATAATCTTTATCTTCACAGCAGTATCGTGCAGACAAGAGATTATCCTAGAACAGCAGAAGGAAAAAAAGAAGCGCTCAAGTTTGCAAGTTTGGACAGCAGTCTTTCTCTGATGCTGGCGTTTTTTATCAATGCTGCCATTCTGATAATTTCAGCTGCAACTTTCCATACATCCGGAAATAAAGATGTCGCTGATATCAATGACGCTTATAAACTGCTTTCGCCAATTTTGGGAACAACTTTAGCGAGCATTTTTTTCGGAGTAGCATTATTGGCATCCGGACAAAATTCCACAGTTACAGGAACTCTTGCAGGACAAATCGTGATGGAGGGTTTTCTGAATATCCGCCTGAAACCGTGGGTTAGAAGATTAATTACAAGATTAATTGCCATTATTCCGGCGCTTATTATTTCGATTCTTTACGGTGAGAGAGGAACTGCAGATTTACTTGTGTTCAGTCAGGTTATACTTTCTATGCAACTTAGTTTTGCAGTGGTTCCTTTGGTGATGTTTACAGGAAACAAAACGAAAATGGGTCAATTTGTCAATAAGCCTTGGCTTAAAATTCTTGCCTGGATTATTAGTGGAATTATTATTGTTCTGAATCTATATCTCTTAAAAGAAACTATTTTTCCATAAATAAAAAAGGCCGAATCATTGAGAGGCCACTGAAAAACTAA
>NZ_RJTU01000047.1 GCF_003730015.1 Epilithonimonas hominis
TTTGTTGTGAGACGGATTCTGTTAATTTTTGTGAAAGATTATTTAAATCACATTTTCCTGATAAAAATGCTTCGTCTCTTCGATGATTTCATCAATTTCTTCAAGCGTTAAAGCTTGAAGAAACTTAGTTTTAAATTCTTTAAAATGTGGAATTCCACGGAAATAATTGCTGTAATGTTGTCTCATTTCCACAATTCCGGGACGTTCGCCTTTCCATTCCACAGACCAAAGGGCGTGGTTTTTCACAGCTTCCAATCTTTCTGCAATAGTTGGCTCAGGAAGAATTTCTCCAGTCTCAAAAAAATGTTTGATTTCGTTGAAAATCCACGGATAACCAATCGCACCACGACCAATCATTATTCCATCACAGTTATATTTGTTTTTATATTCTAACGCTTTTTCGGGAGAATCAACATCACCGTTTCCAAAAATCGGAATTTCGATATTCGGATTGTTTTTGATTCTTGAGATATGTTCCCAATCTGCTTCGCCTTTGTACATTTGGGCACGTGTTCTGGCGTGGATGGTTAAGGCTTTGATTCCGACATCCTGTAGTCTTTCGGCAACTTCATCAATATTGATTGAATCATTATCCCAGCCTAATCGCGTTTTTACAGTAACTGGCAAATGTGTAGAACTGACAACAGCTTTCGTTAATCTCACCATCAAATCGATATCTTTCAAAACACCAGCTCCAGCTCCTTTGCAAACGACTTTTTTTACAGGACAACCGAAATTAATATCCACCAAATCTGGCTCCACAGTCTCCACAATTCTTGCAGAAATTGCCATTGCTTCTTCATCGCCGCCAAAAATCTGGATTCCCACGGGTCTCTCGTAATCGAAAATATCAAGCTTTTTACGACTCTTTATCGCATCACGAATCAATCCTTCCGAAGAAATAAACTCGGAATACATCAAGTCTGCGCCGTGCATTTTGCACAATTTTCTGAACGGTGGGTCACTTACATCTTCCATGGGTGCCAGCAATAGCGGAAAGTCAGGAAGTTCTATGTTGCCAATTTTTACCATTCTGCAAAGATAAGAATTCATTTTTGTTTGTCCGTTTTGAAAAAAAAGTCTTATTTGTTATGTGTGTAAAAATTGTATTTGTTGTATTTTTTATAAATTTTTAATAAGTTTTCGGCTTAATATTTATTAAATAACTATATTAGCGACTTAATCAATAATAAATATATGAAGAAGATTAATTCTCTTAACCGCGGAATTACAATTGCCGCTTTTTTTGCGTTTTCTTTTATCCAAGCTCAGAATTATGAGTCAGTTGTTAAAGATTATATTTTTTCAAATAAGAAATATGACAAAACAGCTGCAAGTGGAATAAAAATTATAAATTCTGACAAGTCAGAAAGTTTGAAAGGAGCTGTTGTCAATGTGCAGCAAACTTATGAAGGGATCCCTATTTTTAATGCAGTATCTTCAGCTTTGATTAGGAATAATACTGTGTCTTATATGTCTGATAATTTTTCGGATGTTTCGTCAGTTACTGTGAGTTCCAAAAAAGCTGGGATTACAAGTAAAGCTGCTTTTGATTCTGTTCTTAAAAAGTTGAACTTGAAAAGTAGCAACAAATATACTTTTGAAGCTGGAAAAGAAAATAGTGTTTTGACTAATACGGTTTATTATCAAAAGGCAAATCAATTAATCTTAGCTTACGAAGTTAACTTTGAAGAAGCTGAAAGCAGTAATTACTGGAATGTTTTGGTAAATGCTGCGACTGGCGAAATTCTTGAGAAAAATAACCTTTTGATTTCGTGTAAATTCGATACCCATTCATACACAAGTCCGGAAAGAATTGCAAATATAAAAGCAGAGGAAGCTGCGGCGAGATCATTGTCTTCAAATAAAATTTTGGCACCGGATAATGCTTCATACAGAGTTTTTGCCTTGCCTGTTGAAGCTCCTACATTCGGGGGGAGATCTTTGGTTTCTAACCCTTGGTTTTTAGATGCGTCTCCAGAAGGCTGGCATTCCGACGGTACCAATCATTATACGTACACAAGAGGTAATAATGCTTATGCTTATACAGATTATACCAATACAAACACAGTCGGAGATGTGGCAGAAGGAGGTGCAAACAGAGTGTTTGATTTTCCTTTGGATGTAAATACACCACCAGCAGAATATACTGATGCTGCTCTCACTCAGTTGTTCTATATGAATAACAAGATGCACGATATTTTCTACAAATTTGGTTTTACAGAATCTGCGAGAAACTTCCAAATCAATAACTTTGGGAAAGGCGGATTTGGTAATGATGCTGTAAGAGCAGAAGCGCGTGATGGAGGAGGAACGGATAATGCAAATTTCTCTACGCCTCCAGACGGACGTTTTCCAAGAATGCAAATGTACCTTTGGGGGCCTAAAACTCAAAATTTTCTATCGTATAATGCCCCATCAGATTTAGTCGGCAGACTTCCAGTGGTTGGTGTGAACTCAGGATTTGGTCCAACTATAGCAACTAACCCTGTAACTGCTGATGTGGTTCTTGTTTCTCCAATAAAAGGTTGTACAACTTTAAGTAATACTAACCTAACAGGTAAAATTGCTTTGATAGAAAGAGGAGATTGTAACTTTGCTGTCAAATTCAAAAATGCTCAGGATAAAGGGGCATTAGGTGTTATTGTTTATAATGTTTCTGATTCTCCTGCTGTTGGAAATATGGGTGGTACAGATACAACTGTAACAATTCCTGGTGTCCTTACGGAAAATGCAGAAGGAGAATTGATTAAATCCAAATTAAGTGCAAACACGGTAGTGAATGCTAATATCAAAGACAATAGCATTTGGATAGATGGTAGTTTGGATAATGGTATTGTAGCTCACGAATATGGTCACGGAATTTCAAACAGAAGTACAGGTAGTGGATCATCTTGTCTTAATACAAGTGCAAGTAATGAGCAAATGGGCGAAGGATGGTCAGATTTCTTTGCTTTGATGTTGACAAATCGTCCAGGAGATGATGCATCTGTACCTAGAGGAATCGGTACTTTTGCAGTAAACGAAACAATTTCTGGGCAAGGAATCAGGCCGGCTCAATACTCTCCAGATACTACTATTAATGCTTACACTTATGGTAGTACAAATGGGATGACTTATGTGTCTAGTGGTACTACTTATGTCAATGTTCACTCCGTCGGATTTGTATGGGCAACAATGCTTTGGGATCTACATTGGAAAATGGTTGAAAAATATGGCTATGCATCAGACGTAGTTGCTGCTCCAAACTCAGGAAGTGCAAGGGTTCTTCAATTAGTAATGAATGGTCTTAAATTACAAGGCTGTAACCCAACATTTGTAAAAGGAAGAGATGCAATTATTGCTGCAGATCAAGCTACAACAGGAGGTGCGGATAAATGTCTAATTTGGAATGTCTTTGCAAAAAGAGGTTTAGGAGTTAATGCATCTGCTGGTTTAATTATTGGTACGGGAACAGCAATGAATGATCAGGTTGAAGATTTTTCAGTGCCTGCAGAATGTAATCGTAATCTTGCCGTTGCGGATGTACAAAAAGATAAATTCATAGTTTATCCAAATCCAGCTAAAAACGAGATTCGTATTAAGAGCGGATCGGTTACTTTGGGTAATACATTGGTACAAGTTTATGATGCTACGGGTAAATTAGTAATTTCAGAGAAAATTAATTTATCTGATGACAATGCAATTAATGTGAGTTCTTTACCAAACGGTGTTTACGTTGTGAAAGGAACTGGTTTGGGAGTTACTTTTAATGAGAAAGTTATAATCAAAAAATAAGTTAAACTTAATAATTATTATATCAAGACATCCTGTAGAGGATGTCTTTTTTATTTATATTTGAACAAAATCTGAAAATGAAAAGAATAATTATTGCAACCATTTTAATGACCATGTTTTCCTGTTCTAAAAGTGAAAATTCTGGAAACAAAGATGTTTTGGTTTCTGAACCTGAGCCTGCACCAAAAGTTGTAACCGATCCAGTTGCCGAAGGTAAATCGTTAGTCGAAGGTGCAGATTGTTTAGGTTGTCACAAACTAGACGAAAAAATGATTGGACCCTCTTATAAAGAAGTGGCGAAAAAATACGAGAACACACCGGAAAATGTAGAAATGCTGGCGGAGAAAATCATCAAAGGAAGTTCAGGAATTTGGGGAGATGTTCCTATGCCGGCTCACAATGGATTGAGCATAGAAAATGCGAAATTTATGGCGCAGTATATTTTATCTTCGAAGTAACTTTTGGTGATGTCTGAAAAATCCAGTCTTCATCCAAGAAATCTTCATCGCAATTCTTATGATTTTGAAGCTTTAATTTCCGTCCTTCCAGAGTTGAAGCATTACGTTTTCAAAAATGATTACGATACTTTGACTATCAATTTCAATATTCCGAAAGCGGTTAGGTTGCTTAACAAAGCTTTGCTTCTGAAGTATTACAATGTAAAAGAATGGGGTATTCCGGAAGGTAATCTTTGTCCACCTATTCCGGGGCGAGCAGATTATGTGCATTATTTGGCGGACTTATTAGCTGAAGAAAACGGAAATATTCCAACAGGAAATTCGGTAAAAGGGTTAGATATTGGAACGGGAGCTAATCTCGTTTATCCTTTGATTGCGAATCATTCTTACGGCTGGGAAATGTTGGGTACCGATATCAATCAAGGTTCTCTGGAAAATGCCCAAAAAATTTTAGAAAGTAATCCTGATTTAGAAGAAAATATCCAACTTAAACTTCAACCCGATTCTGATTTGATTTTTAAAAATATCATTTTGTCTAAAGACCGTTTCACTTTCTCGATGTGCAATCCGCCTTTTCACGAATCGGAAGAAGATGCGATTCTCGGAAATCGGAGAAAGAGTAATAATCTCAGAAAAAAGAAGGTAGATAAAACTAATCTCAATTTCAGTGGCAACGCGTCGGAATTATGGTGCGAAGGTGGCGAAATGGCGTTCATCAAAAAAATGATTAATGAAAGTGTCCAATTTTCTTCACAGGTTCTTTGGTTCACGAGTTTGGTTTCCAAAAAAGACAATCTGCATCAGCTGACAACACTTCTCAAAAACCTCAAAATGCCGGAATTCAAAACTATAGATATGGCGCAAGGGCAGAAAATAAGCAGAATTTTGGCTTGGACATTTATTCCGAAAGAAAACAGGAAAAGTTGGTTTTAGAATAAAGAGTTTTTAAAATGGATAAAATAGAAAGAGGCAACGAACCCATAATTTACTCATTAAATGATGACGATAATGAAATAAATTCTGCTATTGAGTTGGCGAATAAAACATTAGAAGATTTTGATAAGGGTTTAATGGATTCAGGAAATGAAAACTTTGCCTTAAAAATTCGTTTTGATTTAAGTGATAAAACAGAACATATTTGGGCTGTCAATATTGAAAAAATCGACAACGAATATTTTGGAATTATTGATAATCTACCAAATTCGATAACTGAAATTAAACTTAATAATAAAATTAAAATCCGAACAGATAAAATCTCAGATTGGATGTATTCTAAAAATGGAAAATTAGTTGGAGGATTTACAATCAGGGTTTTACGTGATAGAATGTCAAAAGTGGAAAGAGAATTTTTTGACAAAGAATTTATTATCAAAATTAATTAGTAATTAAACTGTATATCTATGCTGAGTTTTACGCCTTTGCGAACCTTAAAATTATCTTGAATAATTTCAAAAAATCCTCGCGCTCTTTGCGTTAAAATGACTTACTAAAAATTAACTTCCATAAACATTTTAAAATCACTATTTTTGCAGTTCCAAAAAATTGAATTAAAATGTCATTATCAGAACAGGAAATTATCCGTCGCGAGAAACTACAGAAATTGACCGATTTGGGAATCGATGCGTTCCCAGCTGCTGAATACAAAATCACAGATTCTACAAAATCTATAAAACAGGATTTCGAAGAAGGGAAGAAGGTGGTGATTGCTGGAAGATTGATGTCTAGAAGGATTCAGGGGAAGGCGAGTTTTGCAGAATTGCAGGATTCCGAAGGAAGAATTCAGGTTTATTTTAACCGTGACGAGATTTGTACTGGTGAAGACAAAACTTTATATAATGAGGTTTACAAGCATCTTTTAGACATCGGTGATATCATCGGCATCGAAGGTGAATTGTTCAAAACTCAAGTTGGAGAGATGACAGTAATGGTAAAAAACTTCACTTTATTGACAAAATCACTACGTCCGCTTCCGCTTCCAAAAGTGGATGCTGAAGGTAATGTTTTTGATGGTTTCACCGATGCAGAATTACGTTACAGACAGCGTTATGCAGACTTGGTCGTTAATCCTCATGTGAAAGAAATCTTCGTAAAAAGAACAAAATTGTTCAATGCTATGAGAACTTTCTTCAATGATGCTGGTTATTTTGAAGTTGAGACGCCTATTTTGCAATCGATTCCTGGTGGAGCTGCGGCGAGACCATTTATCACGCATCACAACGCTTTAGATATTCCTTTATATCTTAGAATTGCTAACGAATTATATCTGAAAAGATTGATTGTTGGTGGATTTGACGGTGTGTATGAATTCTCAAAAAACTTCAGAAATGAAGGGATGGACAGAACGCACAATCCAGAATTTACAGCAATGGAAATCTATGTGGCTTACAAAGATTACAACTGGATGATGGATTTCACAGAGAAATTGTTGGAATTCTGTGCCACTTCGGTTAACGGAACTTCTGAGTCTGTTTTCGGAGAACACACCATCAGCTGGAAAGCACCTTATCCAAGAGTTTCTATGACAGAAGCGATTTTGAAATACACAGGTTTCGACATCACTGGAAAGTCTGAGCAGGAGTTATTCGACTTTGCAAAATCTATCGGAATCGAGGTGGATGAAACAATGGGTAAAGGAAAATTGATTGATGAGATTTTCGGAGAAAAGTGTGAAGGAAATTTCATTCAGCCGACTTTCATCACAGATTATCCTGTTGAGATGTCGCCTTTGACTAAAAAACACAGAAGTCAGGAAGGTTTGACAGAGCGTTTCGAATTGATGGTTTGTGGAAAAGAAATCGCAAATGCTTATTCGGAATTGAATGACCCAATCGACCAAAGACAACGTTTTGAACATCAATTATTATTATCTGAAAAAGGTGATGATGAAGCAACAGGTTTCATTGATGAAGACTTTCTTAGAGCTTTGGAATACGGAATGCCGCCAACCTCTGGACTGGGAATCGGAATGGACAGATTGATTATGTTTTTGACCAATAATCCGTCCATCCAGGAAGTTCTTTTCTTCCCTCAAATGAGAGCTGAGAAGAAAGTACCAACCGTGGAATTGGGAGAAGATGAAAAGGTAATTCTTGAAATCCTCAATTCTCAAGAAGATGCTTTGGAATTGAATGAAGTTAAAACCCGTTCACAGCTTTCTGGTAAAAAATGGGACAAAGCTTCTAAGACTTTAACTAAGAATAATTTGGTGAAAGTGGAGAAAATTGATGAGGTTTTATTAATGAAATTGATTTAACGTTTTATTAAAATTGTTGTAGAGAATTATTTAAAATAAAACTTAATTTATTGATCATTCAAATAATTTTAATTATTGTTATTGAATTGTTAAAATTGAATTTTACTTTTCGATTTTACTTTCTAAATAATTAAAAATGGTTTCAAGTTGATTATTATATGAAAATATAATCTAGTTTCACTTGAAATTGTGTTTTAAAATATTGCACCCCTAAATTTTTTAGGGGTGTTTTTATTTTATCTGCTAAATTTTAGACTTTGCTGGATTTTTAGAAAAATTAGATTCGATTTCAATCTTTTTCGAGCCTAATTGAAATATTGATTTTAATTAATTGTCTGATTGTTAATATTTTATGTGTTTGTAATATTAATTTAATTTTAACGAATAATTATTAAATATTAAATTAATGTAAATTATCGGCAAATAAAAGCTGTTTTATTTGTTTTAAATCTTATTTATGGTTTTTATAATTGCTGATTCGGTAATTTAAAATCATTTTTGATTCTTTTTTCACTAAGTTTGTTAGTACCCAAAATTGATGTAGATGAAAAGAGCAAGGAAAATTTCCCAAAATCCCCTTCCCGAAAATCAAGGACTTTATTTATCCGAAACAGAATTCGACTCGTGCGGAGTTGGCTTTGTGGCTAATATAAAAGGACTCAAAAGTTTCAAAATTGTCAGCGACGCTATTACAATGCTCGAAAATATGGAACATCGTGGTGCAACAGGTTACGAAAGTAATACAGGTGATGGTGCAGGTTTGCAGATTCAGATTCCGCATGAGCTGTTGTATGATGAAGCGCTCAATTTCGGTTTTGATTTGCCGGCGCCTGGTTTTTATGGGGTTGGAATGCTGTTTTTTCCTCAGAATAATTTTATCCGGGAAGAATGTAAAGAGATTATTGAACAGTCTGCGGATAAGCTCGGGCTTAAGATTTTGGGCTATCGTCCGGTTCCAGTCAATAACATAGACTTGGGAGATTTGGCAAAAAGTGTTGAACCTGTAATGGAAATGCTTTTTGTGGAACGTCCTTTTGATGTGGAAACGGATAAAGATTTTGAACGAAAATTGTTTGTTTTCCGCAATTATATTTCGCACCAGATTACAAGTGTGACAAGCAATGACCCGATTGGTTTTTATGTGGCTTCGTTTTCTTGTAAGAAGTTGATTTATAAAGGACAATTGCGTTCTGTTCAGATTCGCAATTATTTCAAAGACCTTACAAATCCTAAAACACGGTCTGCGTTTGGGATGATTCATTCCCGTTTTGCAACCAATACATCTCCGACTTGGAGTTTGGCGCAACCGTTTCGTTTTCTGGCGCATAATGGCGAAATCAATACAATCGGTGGAAATCTCAATTGGCTGAAATCTTCTGAAAAAACCTTTTCAAATCCGAATTTCACGCCTCAGGAAATGGATATGATTTTGCCGTTGACAAAACCTAATCAATCCGATTCTTCCTATTTGGATAATATGGTGGAACTTCTTTATCATTCCGGTCGCTCGTTACCTCATACAATGATGATGTTGATTCCCGAAGCTTGGGACGGAAACAAACAAATGGAAGATTACAAAAAGGATTTCTATGAGTTCCACGCTTGTATGATGGAACCTTGGGATGGTCCTGCTTCTATTTCTTTTACTGATGGCGAAATGATTGGCGCAACTTTAGATAGAAACGGACTTCGTCCTTCGAGATATTGTGTGACTTCTGACGATTTGGTGATTATGGCTTCAGAATCTGGAGCTTTGCCTGTCAATCCAAAAAATGTCATCAAAAGAGGGCGTCTTCAGCCTGGAAAAATGTTCTTGGTCGATATGAAAAAGGGCGTCATTGTAAGTGATGACGAGCTAAAAAAAGAGATTTGTACATCACAGCCTTATCGTGATTGGCTGGATAAAATGAATATTAATCTGAAGGAGTTGCCAAGTCCGAAAATCAGATTTAATAAATTACAATCCGAAGATATTTTTAAATATCAGAAAGCGTTTGGTTATTCCAGAGAAGATTTGGATAAAGTCATTAAAGAAATGGCGGTTCACGGCAAAGAACCAATTGGTTCGATGGGATTTGATGCACCGTTGGCAGTTTTGAGTGAAAAACCACAGCATTTCAGTTCTTATTTCAAACAATTATTTGCACAGGTAACCAATCCTCCAATCGACCCAATTCGTGAAAAACTGGTAATGTCTTTGACAACAATTATCGGCGGAAATGGGAATCTTTTGGAAGATGATAAAAACTTCGCTCATTCAATAAAGCTTGAACATCCGATTCTTAATAATGAACAATTAGAAAAATTAAGAAGTGTTGATACAGGTAAATTTCAATCGAAAACAATTTATACTTATTTCAAAGCAGATGAAAAAGAAGGAAGCTTGAAGAAAGCTTTGGATAGAATTTGTCGTTATGCGATGGATGCGGTAGAAGATGGTTTTGAAGTGATTATACTTTCCGACCGTTCTTTGGATTCGCAACACGCATCGATTCCTTCTTTGTTGGCTTGTTCGGCTGTGCATCACCATTTGATCAGAAAAGGGGTTCGTAGAAGAGTTGGTTTGGTGATTGAGGCTGGCGATGTCTGGGAAGTTCATCATTTTGCAAGTTTGCTTGGTTTTGGAGCGACTGCGATTAATCCTTATTTGGCTTTGGCGAGTATCAGACAAATGTTTTATGATGGCGAATTCAAGCAGGATGCGGATTTGGAACAACTTAAATACAATTATAAAAAAGCGGTTGGTGATGGATTGTTGAAGATTTTTTCAAAGATGGGAATTTCGACTTTGCAATCTTATCACGGTGCGCAGATTTTTGAGATTATAGGTCTCAATAAACCATTGGTCAATACGTGTTTTACGGGAGCGATTTCCAGAATCAACGGAATTGGTTTTGATGAAATTGCGAAAGAAGCTTTAGCGAAACATTACCAAGCGTTTGAGAAAGATTCAGCGTTTGGAATTTTAGATTCTGGCGGAATTTATCAATGGCGAAAAGACAGCGAATATCATCAATTCAATCCTCAATCTATTCATCTTTTGCAACAGGCAACTTGGAATGATAATTACGAAACATTCAAAAAATATTCTCGTGCGGTCAATCGTCAAACCGAAAATGCATCGTTGTTAAGAGGTTTGTTGGAGTTTAAAAATGACCGTCAATCCATTCCTTTATCTGAAGTTGAACCGATTGAAAATATTCTGAAACGCTTCGCAACCGGAGCAATGTCTTTTGGTTCGATTTCCTGGGAAGCGCATACGACTTTGGCAATTGCAATGAATCGGATTGGGGCTAAAAGTAATACGGGTGAAGGTGGCGAAGATGAAAACAGATATGTTATTAATGAAAACGGCGATAGTTTACGTTCGTCAATCAAGCAGGTTGCTTCGGGTAGATTTGGAGTAACAGCGAGATATTTGGCAGAAGCGGAAGAACTTCAAATCAAAATGGCTCAAGGTGCAAAACCAGGAGAAGGAGGGCAATTGTCCGGCGAAAAAGTGGATTCTTGGATTGGGAAAACACGACATTCTACGCCGGGAGTTGGTTTGATTTCTCCGCCTCCGCATCACGATATTTATTCTATAGAAGATTTGGCGCAGTTGATTTTTGACTTGAAAAATGCCAATCGACACGCAAGGATTTCAGTTAAGCTGGTTTCGAAAGCCGGTGTTGGAACGATTGCGTCCGGAGTGGCAAAAGCTAAAGCTGACCATATTTTGATTTCCGGTTATGATGGCGGAACAGGAGCTTCTCCTTTGAGTTCGGTTCGTCATACAGGACTGCCGTGGGAATTGGGGTTGGCAGAAACGCATCAGACTTTGATTAAAAACAAATTAAGACAACGAGTGACGGTTCAGGTGGATGGTCAAATGAAAACCGGACGTGATTTGGTAATGGCAACTTTGCTTGGAGCGGAAGAGTGGGGAATTGCGACATCTGCTTTGATTGTAGAAGGTTGTATCTTAATGAGAAAATGTCATCTTAATACCTGCCCTGTCGGGATTGCGACTCAGAATGAAGAGTTGCGTAAAAAATTTACAGGAAAACCAGAGCATTTGGTAAGCTATTTTACGTTTTTAGCGATGGAAGTTCGCGAGATAATGGCAAGCCTCGGTTTCAGAACGATTGACGAAATGGTCGGGCAATCTCAATGTCTGGAAAAGAAAAAAGAAATCAAATTCTGGAAACATCAGAACATCGATTTGAGTCAGCTTCTTTACAAAATGGAAACCGATTTACCAATTGTAAAAGCCGAAGAACAAGATAGTGGCTTGGATGAATCTTTGTCTTGGAAAATGCTTGAGGTTTCAAAATCGGCTTTAGAAAATAATGGAAAAGTAGAAGCTTCTTTTTCAATTAAAAATACGGATAGAACGGTCGGGACAATTCTCTCGCACGAGCTTACGAAGGTTTATCATTCTGACGGAATGTCAGAGGATTCTTTGAAATTTAATTTTAAAGGAACGGCAGGACAAAGTTTTGGTGCTTTTTGTAACCAAGGAATGACAATGATTCTGGAAGGTGATGCGAATGATTACTTTGGTAAAGGTTTGTCGGGTGCAAAACTCGCTGTTTTTCCGGATGAAGAAGCGGTGATTAAAGCTAATGAAAATAGCATTATAGGAAATGTCGCTTTGTACGGAGCAACTTCCGGAAAGGTTTTCATTAATGGAATGGCGGGCGAAAGATTCTGCGTTCGTAATTCCGGAGCGACTGCTGTTGTAGAAGGAATTGGCGACCACGGTTGCGAATATATGACGGGTGGAACGGTTGTGATTCTGGGGGGAGTTGGACGGAATTTCGGAGCCGGAATGAGTGGTGGAATCGCTTATGTCTGGGATGTTAGAAAAGATTTGGAGAAGAATTTCAATCCTGATATGGCGGATTTGGAAAACTTGACCGAGAAAGATGTTGAATTGGTTATGGATTTAATCAAAGAACATTTTGAAATCACGGGAAGTTATTTGGCAGAATATCTTTTAAGCGATTTTGAAAATAATTTGAAGCACTTTGTGAAAGTCTATCCTCGTGAATATAAAAAAGTAATGGAGAATCAAATAAATGCAATGAAATAATGGGAAAGACAGATGGTTTTTTGATATATGACAGAGAGTTGCCTGCGAAGCTTCCGGTTTCGGAAAGGTTGAAGAATTATAAGGAATTTTATGAACCAGCTTCTGAAAAGCTCTTGAAAGAGCAGTCTGCAAGATGTATGGATTGTGGTGTTCCGTTTTGTCAGAGCGGTTGTCCGTTGGGAAATGTGATTCCAGAATTCAATGATGCGGTTTATAAGGAGCAATGGGAAAAGGCTTATCGTATTTTAACTTCAACTAATAATTTTCCTGAATTTACGGGTCGAATTTGTCCTGCGCCTTGCGAAGGAGCTTGTGTTTTAGGAATTAATAATTTGCCAGTAGCGATTGAGGAAATTGAAAAAAATATTATCGAAATCGCTTTTGAACAAGGTTTTGCAAAACCAAAAATTCCTCAATTCAGAACGGATAAAAAAGTGGCGGTTATTGGTTCCGGTCCTGCTGGTTTGGCTTCGGCTTATCAATTGAATCAGGCTGGTCATCAGGTGACAGTTTTCGAAAGAGATTCTGAAATTGGTGGTTTGTTGAGGTTTGGTATTCCAGATTTTAAATTAGATAAAAACATCGTTGAACGCCGTGTTCGGTGGATGGAACAGGAAGGTGTTGAATTTAGGACTAATGTCAATGTTGGTGTCAATTATTCGGTTGAAGAATTGAACAGGAATTTTGATGCGGTTGTTTTGGCTTTGGGAAGTACAGTTCCGAGAGATCTGATGCTTCCAAACCGTGATGCAAAAGGGGTTCATTTCGCAATGGATTTTCTGGTTCAGAATAATAAAAAAGTGAGCGGAATCGACTTTAATGAAGAAGAACTCAATGTTAAAGGGAAAAAGGTGGTCGTCATTGGAGGTGGAGATACGGGTTCAGATTGCATTGGAACATCGAATCGGCAAGGTGCGGAAGTGGTTTATCAGATTTATTATAAACCGATGCAGCCAACACAGCGTGATGAGACAATGCCCTGGCCAACAATGCCGATGACTTTGCAGGTGACATCATCCCATGAGGAAGGTTGCGAAAGAAAGTGGTCTGTTAATTCCAAAGAATTTGTGAAAGATGAAAATGGAAATCTTACGGGTCTTCGCCTTGTGGAAGCTGAATGGACAAAAGATGCCGATGGAAAATGGAATCTCTACACAGAAAAACCAAACTCTGAATTTGTCATCGAATGTGATTATGCTTTCATTGCTTTGGGTTATACGCACGTTGAGCAAAAAGGTTTGGTGGAAGCTCTGGATATTAATCTTGACCCGAAAGGCAATCTGATTGGAAATAATAAAGATTTTAGGACCAATCAAGCCAAATATTTCTCTTGTGGTGATGCGAGGAAAGGGCAAAGCTTGGTTGTTTGGGCAATTGCGGAAGGGCGGGATTGTGCGAAAAAAGTAGATGAGTTTTTGAAAAATTAAAACTTTTATCAATATTTAAATTTTATGAAATCGAGCTTTTGCAGTTCGATTTTTTTATTCAAAATTCCCAAGCATCCCTGTTAAAAACTTGTCATTTTTGGCTGATTTTAGGGCTTTCATATCTCGATTTTTTTAACGATATTTGTAAGCTTTAATAAAATAATTAACAGAAAAATAACAAGAAAAATTCTCAAGCTAACTATTTGAAAATTTGAGTTTTATATCTTGAATCTTTTACAATATGAGTCAAAAACAATATACAGCAAGTAGTATTCAGGCATTGGAAGGAATGGAGCACGTTCGTATGCGTCCTTCGATGTACATTGGTGATGTGGGAGTCAGAGGTCTCCACCATTTGGTTTATGAAGTAGTAGATAACTCGATCGATGAAGCTTTGGCTGGATATTGTGATACCATTTCCGTGGCGATAAAAGAAGGCAATGCAATCGAGGTGATGGACAATGGACGAGGTATTCCTGTAGATTTTCACGAGAAAGAACAAAAATCAGCGCTGGAGGTTGTAATGACCAAAATTGGAGCTGGAGGTAAGTTTGATAAAGATTCTTACAAAGTTTCCGGAGGTCTGCATGGTGTTGGAGTTTCCTGTGTTAACGCACTCTCTAACGAGATGGTTACAACGGTCTACAGAGACGGAAATGTTTATCAACAGGTTTATTCCCGAGGAAAAGCTCAGACAGGCGTTGAAGAAATAGGTCAAAGTGATAAAAGAGGAACCAAGCAGTTTTTCCAGCCAGACGATTCTATTTTCACAGAATTAGTTTATAACTACGATACATTAGCAAATCGTCTTAGAGAATTGTCTTACCTTAATAAAGGAATCACGATTACTTTGACAGATGAGAGAGAGAAATTGGAAGATGGTTCTTTCAAGTCAGAAACTTTCCATTCGGAAGGTGGTTTAAAGGAATTCGTTGAGTATATCGATGGAAACCGTGAGTCCATTATGGAGAACGTCATCTTTATGGAAGGCGAACGTGATGATATTCCGGTTGAGGTAGCGATGCGTTATAACACATCTTTCAACGAAAATCTTCATTCTTATGTTAATAATATTAATACGCACGAAGGAGGTACTCACTTGGCAGGTTTCAGAAGAGCTTTGACAAGAACTCTTAAGAAATATGCTGATGAGTTAGGACTGCCTGCAAAAGAAAAAGTAGAAGTTACCGGAGATGATTTCCGTGAAGGTTTGACAGCGGTTGTTTCTGTAAAAGTAATGGAGCCTCAGTTCGAAGGTCAGACTAAAACGAAATTAGGTAACTCAGAAGTTTCTGGAGCGGTTGATAAAATCGTTGGAGAAATGTTAACTAATTTCTTGGAAGAGAATCCGTTAGAAGCGAAACAAATCGTACAAAAAGTTGTTTTAGCTGCGAAAGCAAGACAGGCTGCGAAAAAAGCTCGTGAAATGGTTCAGAGAAAATCGCCGATGGGAGGTTCTGGTTTACCAGGGAAATTATCTGATTGTTCTTCTAAAGACCCAGCTGAATCTGAGATTTTCCTAGTAGAGGGAGATTCTGCAGGTGGAACGGCAAAACAAGGTCGTGACCGTCATTTCCAAGCGATTCTTCCATTGAGAGGTAAGATTTTGAATGTTGAGAAATCGATGCTTCATAAGGTTTATGATAATGAGGAAATCAAAAATATCTATACAGCGCTTGGAGTTTCTGTAGGAACAGAAGAAGATTCTAAAGCGTTGAATATGGCGAAATTGAGATATCACAAAATCGTGATTATGACCGATGCCGATATCGATGGTTCTCACATTTCGACATTGATTCTGACTTTCTTCTTCCGTTATATGAAAGAACTGATCGAGAATGGATATATTTATATCGCTCAGCCACCTTTGTATCTTTTGAAAAAAGGAAACAAAAAAGTTTACGCTTATAACGAAAAAGAACGTGAGCAATTTACCTTGGAAATGTCGCCAGACGGAAAAGGTGTGGAAGTACAACGTTACAAAGGTCTTGGAGAGATGAATCCTGAACAGCTTTGGGAAACGACACTCAATCCAGAACACAGAATTCTGAAACAGGTAACAATTGATAATGCCGTTGAAGCAGATTCTACATTCTCTATGCTGATGGGTGATGAAGTACCACCTAGAAGAGAGTTTATCGAGAAAAATGCGGTTTACGCAAGAATTGATGTTTAATATCAATTTTAAACTATAAAATCAAACCTTCCATTTTTTTGGAAGGTTTTTTGTTATAAAATGTTTTTTTAATCATCATTCTAAATAAAAAGAAACTATGAAAAAACTATTCGCAATTCTTTCCATTGTTACTTTGCTGTCTTCGTGTTCTAAAACTGAAAATAAAGAAATCAACACCAATAATTCCAGGAATGACAGTCTGAAAACTGAAAAAGCATTTGTTATAGATTCCGTCCGCGTGCAGGATTCTCTCAAGGTTGCAAAAACGCTAACATTGTCTTTTGAAAAACAGGTTTTGGTATTCCCTGATATTAGTAACAAGATGATTCTTGATAGCATTTACAAACCTGCAAATATTGTTGCAGAAGATTATTCTAAAAAATCGTTGACAGATATCCTGGAGAAATTTAAAAAAGAGTATTTGAAAAAAGATGATTCCCAGGATTACATGCCAGACTTCAAACAGACTTGGGATGAAGTGTCTGAGATGAAAATGGTTTCTAAAACTGATGATCTACTGACGCTGAAATATTCAGGAAGTGGTTACTCAGGAGGCGCGCACGGCTACTATTTTGAAAATTACAAAACATTTGATTTAAAAAATAATAAAGTGATTTCTCAAAATGAAATTTTCAGAAATCCTTCGGATGCGAATTGGGACAAAATCCTCAAAAATAATTTCAAAGATAAAGATCAAAAGGAAATGATGATCGCAGATAAAATCCAGCTGAACAACAATTTTTATTTTGATAGTCAGAAAATCACATTTGTGTATAATCAGTACGAGATTACAGCTTATGCTGCAGGTGTTGTTTATATAACTATGAATTTTAAGGATATCAAAGATCAGCTGAAACCAGAGTTTATTAGCCAATATATAATTAAATGAACCAGAATTTAAAAAATCACCGCAAGTTTTATCCGCTTCATCATTTTATATTTTACCCTGTTACACTGGCTTTGCTTGTTTTTTCAGTTGTGAAGTTATGGAACAATATAAACGTTAATTCGGAATTTGTGACCATTTGGGCAGTAATTTCGGCTATAATTGTTTTGATTATAGTCTTGTCGTTAATGCTTCGTCAGCATTACGCATTGGGACTTCAGGACAGAATTATTGTTAATGAATTTAAGCTGAGGTATTACACTTTGACAGGAAATCGTTTAGAAAACTCGACTTACCATTTTTCAGATGCCCAGATTTTTGCACTAAGATTTGCAGCAGATGATGAGCTGATGGATCTGATGCATCAGACAGTACAAAATAATTGGTCTCCTTCGAAGATTAAACGGAATATCAAAAATTGGAAAGCAGATAACAGCAGGGTGTAAAACCGACTTCTCTAACATGAATTAGAGTGGAAATAATATTTTAACTTAAAATTTTCAAAGTCAAGTAAAAAGATTCCATAAAATGACGCTGTAATTCTCTGAGTATTTTTATTTTTGGACAATGCAATTTGCTTTCATCATTAATCCTTATTCGGCTAAGAAAAACTATCAGCCATTTTTGGACAGCCTCCGAAAAAAGGTTGATAATCCCTTATATCTTGTTTCCAAATCTCTGCAAGATACAGAAGATTTTATTCAGAATAACTGGGAAAATGTAGACGTTTTTGTGGCGGTAGGCGGAGACGGCACTATATCAGTAGTTGCTCAAAAGTTGATTAATACAAATAAAATTCTGGCTGTTTTCCCTGCTGGTTCTGGCAACGGATTT
Organism: Epilithonimonas hominis; assembly: GCF_003730015.1. GTDB lineage: Bacteria > Bacteroidota > Bacteroidia > Flavobacteriales > Weeksellaceae > Epilithonimonas > Epilithonimonas hominis. Next base: position 17,889 of record NZ_RJTU01000047.1, read on the forward strand.
TCCAACGAAAATAATTTTAACAAGAATCTAGACGTCCTGCTTGCGAAAATAAGTAATGAAAAATTTAAGGAAATTGATACGTTTATGGTGAATGATCACTTCTCCATCAACGTTTCAGGAACTGGTTTTGACGGTAAAGTGGTGAAGGAATTCGAAAAAACAAGTCGAGGTTTTAAAAATTACATCAAAGTTTCCATCAAAACATTTTTTAACTACAAACCGATAAAGATCAAATTTTTTGATGAAAACTACAAGCAGTATAATGGAAAATACCTGATGCTGAATATTGCCAACACGAGACAGTTCGGTAATAATGCTTACATAGCACCGATGGCCAGCAAAAGTGATGGTTTGGTAGATTTGGTTTTGGTGAAGAAATTTCCTCTGACATATTCCGCATTTTTTGCGTTCCGGATGTTTACAAAACGGCTTAAGGATGATGAATATGTGACTTATCTTCCTGTTTCCGAAATTGAGTTTAAGGTCAATACAAAAACCTGGCACATCGACGGCGAATTTAAGAAAATCAAATCACCGATTCACGTCAAGGTGCTGCCGAAGAGTTTGAGGATTTTGGTGTGATTAATTTCTCTCGAACCAATTTTCCGTTTTAAGATTTTCTATGTTTTTGAAATCTTTTATATTATCTGTAACCAAAGTTAATTTGTGAGTTAGAGCCGTTACACCTAGAATCAGATCAAATTCATCGTGCAAAGGGGTTCCGTTTTTTCTTAATTTGACTTTGATTTCAGCATATTTATCAACGGAACCAATAATTGGAATAATAGAAAGCCCTCCGACAAATCTATCAACGGCTTTGTGAGATTGCTTTGGATTGGCACTGTTTTCAGCGCCAAATTTAAGTTCAAATACAGTTAATTCGGATATGAAGCAGTTTGAGATTCCTTTTTCTCGGATAATTTCGTCAAGTTTGAGTTTTCCGCGCAGAAAGAAAATACAAATATTGGTGTCGAGAAGATATTGCATAATGAATTAGAAATTCAAATCCTTTTCTCTGAATTTTCTATTTTCTTTAATTTCTAAAATAATATCCTCTGCTAACTTTTCATCAGAAAATGCACCAAAAGAATTGAAAAAATCCATTTCCTTACTTTTTTTTTCTTTTTTTAGAGATTTGGTTAATTTTTCTAATAATTCCATTTTTCCGATAGAACTCAGATTATCTATCAGGTTAGAATAAGTTTCAATGATATTTTTTTCTGCGTAAGTCATTTCTGTATTTTTATCAAATATAAGAAAATATTAATTTGTTTGTAATTACAGGTTTAAAGAAAATCAAATCCCGATTTGATGTAGCTAATAAAATTCGAATTTTAATTTCTATTTTTTTTCTCTTATCTATTATATCTTCAGTTTTAATAGTATTAGAACCTCCTTTATAATATAATTTCCCGACAATATTATTAGCATCTGATGCATATGAAACTGTTAATCCAAAACTATAAAGAATATAGCTTATCGTTAATTGATTTTATTAATGTCGTGTTGAGATGTTTTGCCTTTTTTAACAATAATACTTTTCATATTTCTAGTTCCACTTTATTTGCTAATTTATTAATATTAATTTCTCATTCATAATTATTTTAAAAGATTTAAAACCACTAAAAATTTCCCTATTTTTGTATCAATCATCACTAATCAATTGTGCAAAACAAACTGAAAATCATCAATGATCCGGTTCACGGATTTATCAAAATTCCTCACGAGATTTTATTCGATATCATCGAACATCCTTATTTCCAAAGGTTGAGAAGGATTTCCCAAACCGGACTGCTTTCACTCATTTTTCCCGGCGCAAAACATACCAGGTTTCATCACGCGTTAGGAGCAATGAACCTGATGTTCAAAGCATTGGAGACATTGAAGTTGAAAGGTGTGAAGATTTCAAAAGATGAGGAAAAAGCGGCTATGCTGGCGATTCTGATGCACGATATTGGTCACGGACCGTTTTCGCACGCTTTGGAAAATATGCTGATGGACGATTGGCATCACGAGAAAATCTCGATTTTACTGATGAACCGGCTGAATAAAGAATTCAAAGGAAAACTGGATCTCGCCATTGAAATGTTTCAGGGAAAATACCACAGGATGTTTTTCAACCAATTGATTTCCTCCCAGCTGGATGTAGACAGGATGGATTATCTGAAGCGGGACAGCTTTTACACAGGCGTTTCCGAAGGCAGCGTGAATGTAGAGCGAATTATTTCTATGATGAATGTGAGTGAAGAGCAGCTGGTGATAGACACGAAAGGTATTTATTCAATTGAAAATTACCTTACGGCCAGGATGTTTATGTACTGGCAGGTCTATTACCATAAAACAGCAGCTTTGGCAGAACATATTCTGGTTCAGATCCTTAACAGGGCAAAATTTCTTGTGTCGCAAAATGTCGACTTGGAAGCGCCTTCTAATTTGAAATATTTTTTAGTCAAGAATCAATTTGATGAAGCTACAGAAGAAGATATCAGAAGATTTACAATGCTGGATGATATGGACGTGTTTCAGGCTATAAAAGTCTGGACGGAAAACGAAGATTTTATACTTGCAAAACTATGCAGAACAGTTATTTACAGAGAGTTTCCGAAAAGTATCATTTCATCGAAACCTTTTTCTGATGACTTTTTGAAACAAAATATAGAAAAAGTCAACCAATATTTCAGGATTGACAATGGAGGAGAATTAGTAGGGCAGATTTCTCGATCTTTATTGCCCTATGATACAGAAAAACAACCAATTTACATAATGGATAAAAATGGAAACAAACTAAAGCTTGAAGAGTCAGAAAATCAGATACTATTCGGTTGTATGGAAAACCCTACGAAGAAGTATATTTTTTACTGTCCTAGAGAAATTTGGGATTTGAAGTAAAACTAATTTTGAATCGTTATAAAAATTTAAGAGATAATTAATAAAATATTTATCTTTGCAAACTATGGAATTCAGTGCAGAGCAGATTGCCGGTTTAATAAACGGAAGGATCATTGGAGACGGAAACACATTTATTACAGGTGTTTCTCCAATCGAAAATGGCCAGAAAGGCCACTTATCTTTTGTGGGACAAAGTCGTTTCGCTCATTATATGGATGATACAGACTGTGCCGTTCTCATCGTTTCTGAAAATCTGTTGGAGGACAAAGCCTACAATCCAGTGATTATAGCTGTAGAAGATGCTTATCTTTCTTTTCAGGTTCTGATGAATCTTTATCAGGAAATGCAGGGCAGAAAAACGGGAATAGAACAAGGTTCTTTTTTTCATGAAACTGCAAAAGTAGGCGAAGGTGTTTACATCGGTGCATTTACATATGTTTCAGAAAAGGCGAAAATTGGTGATAACACGCAGATTTTTCCTCATGTTTATATTGGCAAAGGAGTGAAAATCGGTAAAAATTGTAAGATTGACAGCGGTGCAAGAATCTATGATTATTGTATTGTTGGAGACAATTGTGTGATTCATTCCAACACGGTAGTTGGCGGAGACGGATTCGGATTCCAGCCGACAGCGGAAGGTTTCAAAAAAATTCCTCAACTGGGAAATGTCATTATAGAGGATGATGTAGAAATCGGTTCCAATTGCAGTATTGACAGAGCAACGATTGGTTCAACCATTATTGGAAAAGGAACTAAGATTGATAATCTGATACAGATTGCTCACAATGTGAAGATCGGACAAAATAATGTAATTGCTGCACAGGCTGGCATTGCAGGTTCTACGGTTATCGGTGACTGGAATCAAATTGGCGGACAGGTTGGTATTGTCGGTCATATCAAAATAGGAAATCAGGTGAAGATACAGGCTCAGAGTGGTGTCAATTCATCAGCTAAAGATGGAGAAATATTGTATGGCTCGCCTGCAATCAACTACGGCGATTACAGAAGAAACTATGTTCATTTCCGAAATTTTACGGAGATTGTCAAAAGAATAAACGAATTAGAAAATAAAAAATCAGAGTAAAAGTCTCAGGAGAAAGAAGTCATTCTTCCCGCCTCAAAACTAATACAATGAGTGATAAACAAAAAACCATCAAAGAAGACATCCAGCTTTCTGGAATTGGTCTTCACACAGGAAGAGAAGTTAATCTGACCATTAAACCGGCAAAGGAAAACACCGGATTTGTGTTCGTAAGAACTGATCTGGAAGGACGTCCGCAGGTAGAAGCGGATGTAAACTACGTAACCACCACAGAAAGGGGAACTACTCTCGAGAAGCTGGGCGTCAAAATCCATACTTGCGAACATCTATTGGCAGCTCTTGTTGGAATGGATATCGACAATGCAATCTTGGAAATGAACAGTGCGGAACCACCAATTTTAGACGGTTCTTCCAAATTCTTTGTAGAAGCTATTGAAAAAGTAGGCATTGTAGAGCAGGATTTACCGAGAGAATATCTCGTCATCAAAGAAGTGATGAACTATATTGATCCGTCAACTGGTTCTGAACTGACTGTGATACCTGCAGACGATTACGAAATTACCACGATGGTAGATTTTGGGACCAAAGTTTTGGGTACCCAAAATGCCAGTATGAAAAATATTTCCGAGTTCCGGGACGAAATTGCACCAGCCAGAACTTTCAGCTTTCTTCACGAATTGGAACAGTTACTGGACGCCAATCTCATAAAAGGAGGTGACATCAGCAACGCTATTGTGTATGTTGATAAAGAACTGACGCAGGAAACAACTGAAAAACTGAAAGTTGCTTTTGGTAAAGATGAAGTTTCTATCCGCCCGAACGGAATTTTGGATAACCTAAACCTTAACTTTCCAAACGAAGCTGCGAGACATAAATTATTAGATGTCATCGGAGATTTAGCTCTTGTTGGTGTAAGAATCAAAGGAAGGGTAATTGCCAATAAACCAGGACACTTTGTGAACACTCAGTTTGCGAAAAAATTAAACAGACAATACAAATTGCAGAAAAGAAAAAATGTTCCTGATTTCGACCTCAAGGCTGAGCCTGTATTCGATATCAATGGAATTATGAAACTTTTGCCACACAGACCACCGTTTCTGTTGGTAGATAAGATTTTAGAATTGTCTGATACACATGTGGTTGGACTAAAAAATGTGTCCATGAACGAACCGTTTTTTGTCGGACACTTTCCGAAAGAACCAGTAATGCCAGGTGTACTTCAGGTAGAAGCCATGGCACAGGTAGGCGGAATTTTGGTTTTGGCCAATGTCCCGGACCCTGAAAATTATTCCACTTACTTTGTAAAGATGGATAATGTAAAATTTAAGAAAAAAGTAGTTCCCGGTGATCAGGTGATCTTCAAGATCGAATTGATGGAACCAATCAGAAGGGGAATTGTTCATATGCAAGGCTACGGATATGTTGGTGACAGCGTAGTTGTAGAAGGTGAGCTGATGGCTCAGGTTGCAAAAAATAAAATGTAATTTATGATTCACCAGCTTACAGCAGTAGATCCTCGCGCAAAAATCGGTAAAAATGTAACCGTAGAACCATTCACCACTATCGCCTCAGATGTGGTCATCGGAGCAGGAACATGGATTGGCTCCAATGTAACGATAATGGATGGCGCAAGAATTGGGAAGAACTGCAAAATTTTTCCTGGGACAGTGATTTCAGCTATTCCGCAGGATCTGAAATTCGACGGAGAAGATACCCAGACCATTATTGGTGATAATACAACGCTTAGGGAATGCGTAACCATAAACCGGGGAACAAAAGCATTGGGCTATACCAAAGTGGGAAATGATTGCCTGATTATGGCAACTTCTCACGTGGCACACGATTGTGTACTTGGGAATAATGTTATAATAGCTAACGGATGCGGTATTGCAGGTCACGTGGAGATTGGTGATTTTGTGGTGATGGGAGGACTGTCCGCAGTTCAACAGTTCGGAAAAATAGGTAAGCACGTTATGATTTCAGGAGGCTCACTCATCAGAAAAGATATTCCACCTTATGTTAAGGTTGCAAGAGAGCCAATTTCTTACGCAGGTATTAATTCTGTAGGGCTTAGAAGAAGGGGATTTACAAATGATAAAATTTTTGAAATCCAGAAAATTTATAGAGCGATTTTCCAAATGAAGATGAACACCACCCAAGCCATCGAGTATATCGAAAAAGAAATGCTCCCTACGATGGAAAGAGACGAAATCATAACTTTTATCCAAAACTCACCCAGAGGAATCGTAAAAGGTTACGGATCAACAAAAGAATAAGAAATATTTTGAATCATAAAATTAAAAGTAATAACTAGACTTTATGATTTAACATTTATACAAATTATAATAATAAAGAGAATATAAAACTTAATGGCAACAAGTAACGATATCAAAAAAGGCCTTTGTATAGAATTTAGCAATGACATCTACAAAGTCATCGAATTTTTGCATGTAAAACCAGGAAAAGGTCCAGCGTTTGTAAGAACAAAATTGAAATCCGTAACCAACGGAAAAGTGGTGGATAACACGTTTTCCGCAGGTCATAAAATAGATGAGGTAAAAGTAATTACCAGAAAATTCCAATATCTTTATGAAGATGATAACGGATTCCATTTTATGAACAATGATGACTTTTCTCAAATCTATCTTGACAAAGAAATGATTGAAAATTCTCAGTTTATGAAAGCGGGAGAAGAAGTAACCATTATTTTAAAAGAAGCAGATGAAGTGCCACTTTCTGCAGAAATCCCACCAACTGTATATCTAGAGGTAGTAGAAGCTGATCCGGGTGTGAAAGGAAACACAGCTACCAACGCTCTTAAAAATGCAATAGTAGAAACAGGTGCAAGGGTAATGGTTCCGCTTTTTATAGAACCAGGCGACAAAATCAAAGTTAATACTGAAGACGGCTCTTATCTAGAAAGAGTGAAGTAAAAATTCGATGCAGTTATAGGCTGGAGGTTATATCTTCCAGCTTTTTCTTTTTTAATAATAAATTTAAAATCATTTATCAAAATGACTTTTAATCAACCTCAGACTTTAAAAACTATTGCCGAAATTATCGGTGCAAAATACATTGGAGACGAGAGTTTTCCAGTATTGGGAAGCAATGAAATCCATATGGTTAGGCCAGGTGATATTGTTTTTGTTAATCATCCAAAATATTATGACAAAGCACTCAAATCTGCGGCAACGGTTATTTTAATCGACAAAGAAGTAGACTGTCCCGCCGGAAAAGCACTCTTAGTTTCGGATGACCCTTTTCGGGATTTCAATAGAATCAATACCCATTTTACAAGGATTTCTAATTTCAAAGAAGAACTTCACGATTTGGAAGTAGGTGACGGAACATTTATTCATCCATCTGTAGTTATTGGGAATGATGTGAAAATAGGAAAAAACGCACACATTTTTCCAAATGTTGTGCTGGGAGATAGAACGGTAATTGGTGATAACGTTGTGATTCAGGCTAATACAGTTATTGGAGGCGATGCTTTTTATTATAGAAAGCTGAACGGCAACTTCGATAGAATGATTTCTGTAGGAAACGTTGTTATAGAAAATAATGTGGAAATTGGCAATTGCTGCACGATTGACCGTGGTGTAACGGCTTCTACAACTATCGGGGAAGGCAGTATTCTTGACAATCAAATCCAGATAGGTCACGACACAGTGGTTGGAAAAAGATGTCTGATAGCCTCGCAGACGGGAATTGCGGGATGCTGTATTATCGAAGATGAAGTGACAATTTGGGGTCAAGTAGGAATGGCCTCGGGTGTAAGAGTTGAAAAAGGAACTGTTCTTCTTGCCAAAGCAGGTGTAAACAGAAATCTTAAAAAAGGAACTTATTTCGGTCCAATAGCAGAAGAATTTCGTGAGTATCTCAGAAAAGAAGTCAAACTCAAAAATCTGAAGTAAATCATATTTAATTAATTCAAAAAATCTTCAATAGCAAGAAAGTTTTGAATTATTATCGTTATTTTTGCGAATAACAAAACTTTGTAAAATCAATAAATTATAATAAAAAATGTCAGTATTAGTAAACAAAGATTCTAAGGTTATCGTACAAGGATTTACAGGTAACGAAGGTACTTTTCATGCAGGCCAGATGATCGATTACGGAACCAACGTTGTCGGAGGAGTAACCCCTGGAAAGGGTGGGACAGAGCATCTTGGTAAGCCTGTTTTCAATTCTGTTGCTGAAGCTGTAGAAAAAGCTGGAGCAAACGTGAGCATTATCTTTGTACCGCCTGCCTTTGCTGCAGATGCTGTGATGGAAGCCGCTGAAGCCGGAATCAAAGTGATTGTATGTATTACGGAAGGAATTCCTGTTGCTGATATGGTGAAAGTAAAAGATTATATCCAAGATAGAGATGTTCGTTTGATCGGTCCAAACTGTCCTGGTATCATCACTTCGGATGAAGCAAAAATCGGAATTATGCCAGGTTTTGTCTTCAAAAAAGGAAAAGTAGGTATCGTTTCAAAATCCGGAACACTTACGTATGAAGCAGCTGATCAAGTTGTAAAAGCTGGATATGGCGTTTCTACGGCTATCGGAATTGGTGGTGATCCAATCATCGGAACTACAACAAAAGAAGCTTTAGAACTGTTTATTAACGATCCTGAAACTGAAGCTGTGGTAATGATTGGAGAGATTGGCGGATCTTTAGAAGCAGAAGCTGCTAGATGGTATAAAGCAAGTGGTTCTACGAAACCTGTTGTAGGTTTCATCGCAGGACAAACTGCGCCTAAAGGTAGAACTATGGGACACGCTGGAGCTATCGTAGGTGGTGCAGATGATACTGCTCAGGCTAAAATGGCAATTATGAAAGAAAACGGAATTCACGTAGTAGATTCTCCTGCTGAAATTGGGAAAACTGTAGCAGCTGTTTTATCATAAAGCAATTTCATAAATAATATATTTTGAGAAGCTCCAGCAGAGCTTCTCATTTTTTTTGTCTAAATTTGAGCCAGAAATTTATAAAACACGAATATGAAAAAAATCCTTTTCGGTTCTCTATTTTTAATGTCATTTTTTTCGAAGGCACAAATAGATTTCAGGTCAACCGAATTTGGTCTTGTGGCTGGAGGTACATATTCCAGAGTTAAAAATGCCCATAACCCATCAGGTCCTAGATTTTCTATTTTAGGGGGTATTACAGCACAAGTGCCTATTGGTGTTGCCGAGCAGTTTTACATTCAGGCAGAGGCTCTGTATTTTGGTGCAGGAGAAGGAGGCGATAAAACTTATGAAAAAGCCAAAGGTTGGGATCATGCCGTTTACGCTACTAATTATCTAAGTGTTCCCATCAATTTTAAAGCCTATTTTTCCGAAGCAGAATCTGAATTTTTTGGCTTGATTGGCCCGAGATTCAATTTTCTTATTGATCAGAAGGTGAAAAACCCTGCAAAAGTTTCCTACCGAGAAGAAACCTTTGGTAAAGCCAATTCTTTCAATTTTGGACTAGGTGCAGGAATTGGTTTTAGTTATAAGAGACAATTAGAAATGGCGTTGAAATACGATATAGGTCTGTCGGATGCTTTCCCCGATCTAAAGAATTCACCTGAGGAAATTGCAACTTTAGATGCAAATGTCGCAAAGAAAAAAACAGAACAAGTGATAAGTCTTGGAGTGACATATTTCTTTAAATAATATAAAAGGCTGTGAATTTTCACAGCCTTTGTTTTATTTTTGTTTGATCAGTTCTTTGATTTTATTTTCGATGTCTTCGGATAGTTCAGGATTGTCTTTCAAAACATCTTTTACAGCGTCTCTTCCTTGCCCTAATTTGGTATCATCATAGCTGAACCAAGATCCGCTTTTTTTGACAACTCCAAGATCTACGGCCGTATCTAGAATCTCACCAACTTTAGAAACACCTTCACCGTACATTATATCAAACTCAGCTTGTTTAAAAGGAGGAGCAACTTTGTTTTTAACAATCTTAACCTTCACTCTACTACCAATAGCTTCATCACCATTTTTAATTGGAGCACTTGCTTTTCTGATATCGATTCTTACCGATGCATAAAATTTAAGCGCATTACCGCCCGTCGTAGTTTCCGGATTTCCAAACATTACACCAATTTTTTCACGAAGCTGATTGATGAATATGACAGTACATTTTGTTCTGTTAATGGTTGCTGTTAATTTTCTCAATGCCTGAGACATCAATCTTGCATGAAGTCCCATCTTAGAGTCACCCATTTCACCTTCTATTTCCGCTTTTGGTGTCAGTGCGGCAACGGAGTCAATTACTACAATGTCAATAGCTCCAGAACGGATCAGATTGTCTGCAATTTCTAAGGCTTGCTCACCATTATCAGGCTGGGAAATAATTAGATTTTCCAGATCAATTCCCAACTTTGCTGCATAATTTCTATCAAAAGCGTGCTCAGCATCTATAAAAGCAGCGATTCCGCCAGCTTTTTGAGCCTCTGCAATAGCGTGAAGCGTTAATGTTGTTTTACCAGAAGATTCAGGTCCGTAAATCTCAATAATTCTACCTCTTGGATATCCGCCAACACCTAAAGCAAGATCAATTCCTAATGATCCGGAAGGAATAACTTCTATTGTAGTGTCTACAGAATCTTCACCCAAAGTCATCACGGTGCCTTTTCCATAGGTTTTATCTAGTTTTTCTAGCACTAGCTGGAGTGCTTTTTTCTTATCGTCAGTACTGCTCATTATAATAATAAATTATTCTCAAAAATAATCATTTTAATTCTTAATTGCTAATTTTTTGTTCTAAGAGAAAGTTAAAAAACTTATTTTTTACTTAAATATCATTCCATAAAAATAAAAAAATCCGAAGTTTTATGCTTCGGATTTTTTAAATATTGATTGAATATTATTAAATCGTAGATAATCTCAATGTATTGGTTTTGCCTCCATTATGAACTGGCATTGCATTCAGATTCACCACAAAATCACCTTGTTCCACAATGCCGTAATTATGCGTCAGCATATTCACCTGAATTACTGTTTCATCAGTAGATTTCTGCATATCGTAATAAAATGCTCTAACTCCCCAAAGCAGATTCAGCATAGTAATAACACGTTTATTAGAACTGAAAACGATGATGTGAGAAGATGGTCTGTGTGCTGAGATCTGAAATGCTGTATAGCCAGAAGCCGTAAGCGTTACAATAGCTTCTGCTCCAGTAGATCTTGCAATATCAACCGCTGAACGGCACACTTTATCAGTAATAAATCTCTCGTCTACACAGTTTATTTTTTCTTCTATAACGTGATTTAGTTTTGAATATAAAGCTGTTTTTTCAATATTCTTAACAATTTTAGCCATATTTCTAACCACGTCTACAGGATATTTTCCTACAGATGTTTCTCCGGAAAGCATCACCGCATCTGCACCATCTAAAACTGAGTTTGCAACGTCATTTACTTCCGCTCTTGTAGGTGTCAAGCTATTAATCATCGTTTCCATCATCTGTGTGGCGATGATAACAGGTTTTGCATAAAGTCTTGCTTTGTTAACAAGATTTTTTTGAATTACAGGGACCTGCTCCATAGGAACTTCAACACCTAGATCTCCTCTTGCAACCATCAAGCAATCACACTCCATCAAAATTTCATCGATGTTTTTAACACCTTCTGGCTTTTCGATTTTAGCAATGATTGGTGTTTTTGTTTTATTGGTTGGATGTTTTGCCATCAATTCTTTCAAATCGATAATATCTTGTGCGTGACGCACGAATGATAAAGCGATCCAATCTAGCTCAAGGTCCAACATAAAGTTAGCATCCTCGATATCTTTTTCTGTCAAAGCAGGAAGAGAAACATTGGTGTTAGGAAGATTAACACCTTTTTTAGAACTCAATGGTCCACCTTGTATTGTTTTAGCTCTTACTGTATCTAAATTATTAGTTTCAATAACTTCAAGAACCAATTTTCCGTCATCAATCAAGATTCTTTCACCAACTTTTACATCTTGAGGGAACTTCTCGTAAGTCATATAAACTTTAGTCGCATCGCCTTCCATTTTTTCGTTTGTGAAAGTAAGAACGTCTCCCGGGTTAAGGAAAGAACCTTCTTTCACCACACCAACTCTTAATTTTGGACCTTGTAAATCTCCCAAAATAGAGACGGAGTAACCATATTCTTTATTGATTTCACGAATTATCTCAACATTTCTTTTCACCAATTCGTAATCGGCGTGAGAAAAATTAATTCTAAACACATCAACACCAGCTTGTATCATCTGTATCATCGTCTCCTTGCTAGAAGTAGCAGGGCCTAGTGTTGCAATTATTTTTGTTTTTTTTAGGTTCTTATTCATAATATTGAATTAATTGATAAAGTTCTTCATCAGAACTTAATAAGTATTCCTGAATTTGAAATACAAGATTTTCAGGGAGCAAAATTAATGAAAAATCCGTAAACATATCAGAATTAGTTAAAATGTAGTCGGCATCCTGATGCAGATTTAGTAAAAATTTAATATTCGATTCATCTAAAAAAAGCTGGTTTTGTGCTTTTTTTTGCTCAGAACGAATCGACTTGTTAGATATAAAGCTATAACAGTTCTTGGAAAACTTATCATAGGCCTGATATCTTGAAAAAAAATGGTCAAAATATTCTCCGCTGATTACGATGTCATCAATCCTTTTAAAATTAAAATCATTGATCTTGTTCAGGAGAAAAAAAAATTCGTGCTCAGGAATTGATTTTATAAGTCTTATCAATCCTATATTGATCTCAGAAAGATCTTCTTCTAGCTTAAGAAATTGTTTTTTGATTTTCAATAATATTTTCTTTTTTACTCAGGACATAAAACGCCCTTTTAGCAGCTTTCTCTTCAGCTTTCTTTTTAGAAGCTTCTAGAGCATTAGATATTTTTTCATTTTGTAACCAAACGTGGCATCGAAATAAGATCGTTTTATTCGGCTGAATTTCTTCGCAGGTTTCGTATCTAATAGAAACTTTCTTTTTTTGACTCCATTCTAGTAAGAGGCCTTTATAACTGATAATCTTGTTTTCCAGCTTGTTAATTGTGGAAGGAGTTAATATCCTGTCCAGAACTATCTTTTTGCAGAATTCATAATCTATATCAAGGTAAATGGCTCCAATAAGCGCTTCTAGGAGGTTACCGGAAATGTTTTCACTCAGAATGATCTGGGATGTATCAACCTGTAAAAGGCTGCTGAGTTTTAGGTCTTCACCTAGCTTATTTAGGTTTTTCCGATTGACAATCTTGGATTTCATCTGCGTGAGAAACCCCTCGTTTTCATTCGGGTAAGTCTGAAAAAGATGGCAAGAAATAATGGTACCTAAAACAGAATCCCCTAAAAACTCAAGACGTTCGTAATTTTTTTTATTCGTACTTTTTGTAGAGGATTTCAGTGAGAAAGCCTCCTTAAAGATTTCCAGATTATGGATGTTATAGCCCACAATATGAGAAATATTTTTGCGAAAAAGAAGATCTTTTTCCGAAAGTTTTTGTGTTCTGTTTTTAGGAAGAAATTTGAAAAAATAATTTTTCAACTCCATAAAAACCTCAAATTATATTTTTTTGAAAAGAACGCACGCATTGTGGCCTCCAAAACCGAAAGTATTACTCATCGCAATGTCAACATTTTTTTCTACCGCATTGTTAAAGGTAAAGTTGAGTCTGCTGTCAATGTTTTCATCGTCAGTAAAATGGTTGATGGTTGGCGGAACAATTCCGTGTATAATAGTGTGCAATGCAGCAATAGCCTCAATAACTCCGGCCGCTCCGAGAAGATGTCCTGTCATTGATTTTGTAGAATTAATCTGAATATCAAAAGCGTGCTCTCCGAATAATCTTGCAATAGCATTGGATTCTGCAATGTCTCCTAAAGGAGTAGAAGTACCATGCATATTGATATGGTCTACTTCGTCAGCAGTTACACCTGCATCTTCCAAACAGTTTTTCATTACCAGATAAGCGCCAAGACCTTCAGGGTGGGGTGCTGTCATGTGATGTGCATCTGCACTCATGCCGCCGCCAGCTAATTCTGCATAAATTGTTGCTCCTCGTTTTTTTGCATGTTCATATTCTTCAAGTATGATACATCCAGCACCTTCACCTAGGACAAAACCATCTCTGTCTTTATCAAAAGGTCGCGAAGCTGTTTTCGGATCATCATTTCTTGTAGAAAGTGCGTGCATTGCATTGAATCCTCCCATTCCGCTAGCTGTAACAGCTGCTTCGGAACCACCGCAGACGATAACGTCTGCTTTGCCAAGATTAATAAGCATTTTTGCATCTATCAAAGCGTTTGCAGATGATGCACAAGCAGAAACCGTGGTGTAGTTTGGTCCGTGGAATCCATACTCTATCGAGATGTTGCCGGGCGTGATATCTGCAATCATTTTGGGAATAAAGAAAGGATTAAACCTTGGGATATTATTGGAAGCTGCCCAGCCAAGAACTTCCGTTTCGAAAGTTTCCAGTCCGCCGATTCCTGATCCCCAGATTACTCCAACACGATCCTTATTCACTTCATCTTCAATAAGTCTGCTGTGCGCAATGGCTTCTCTTGCGGCAATTTGGCCGAATTGAGAATTTCTGTCCATTTTCTTTGCTTCTTTTTTATCGAAATAATTAAGCGCATTGAAATTTTTTACCTCGCAGGCAAACTTAGTTTTAAAATTAGTGGAATCAAAAAGAGTAATAGGAGCAGCGCCGCTCTCTCCTTTGATAAGGTTTTCCCAGTATTCTTTAGCATTATTTCCGATGGGTGTAATAGCGCCGAAGCCGGTTACAACTACTCTTTTTAATTCCATAAATTTTTTTGGTATAGATAAAATATTATTTATTTACAACTTCTTCGATGTAAGCAATAGCGTGACCTACAGTTGTAATTTTTTCTGCTTGATCATCAGGAATCTGAATGTTGAATTCTTTTTCGAATTCCATGATTAGTTCTACAGTATCCAATGAATCAGCTCCTAAATCATTAGTGAAGCTAGCTTCTGGAGTTACTTCTGTTTCTTCAACGTCAAGCTTATCAGCGATGATAGCTTTTACTCTTGATGCAATGTCTGACATAATATTTATTTTTAATTAATGTTAATTTGGTGCAAATATATAAAAATTCAAATCATTTCAATTTTTTTTTAGTTTTTTAGCCGTTGTGGGATTCTATCTTTTTTATAATCAAATCTTTAAAATTACAATAGTTATGGTCTGAAAATTTCCTTATTTTTGCGTCTTATTACGAAAATATTATGGAACAATTTCCGGATAATGATGACGATGTTTTCACTGGTAAGGAACATACACCTCTGAGAAATGATGCTTTTGAGCTTGATCCCGATAAAAAGATTAGGAAAATTGAAGGGCTTTTTGCCGAAATAATGCATACCTTAGGACTTGATATGACGGACGACTCTTTAAAGGACTCGCCAAAAAGAGTGGCCAAGATGTATGTCAATGAAATTTTTGGCGGTTTGCTACCTGAAAATAAACCAGCAATTTCCACTTTTAAAAATCAGTACAAGTACAGACAGATGCTGGTGGAAAAAGATATTACGGTTTATTCTTTCTGTGAACATCACTTTTTGCCTATCATAGGAAAAGCGCACGTTGCTTATATTTCCAATGGTGAGGTAATAGGTCTGTCTAAGATCAACAGAATTGTAGATTATTATGCCAAACGTCCGCAGGTACAGGAAAGACTGACAATGCAGATAGTGGATGCGTTGAAGGATGCTTTGGGTACTAATAATGTAGCTTGTATCATCGATGCAAAACATCTTTGTGTGAATTGCAGAGGAATAAAAGATACGGCAAGTTCTACGATTACAGCAGAACTAAGCGGGATTTTCAGAACGAATCCAATTACAAGACAAGAGTTTCTGCATTATGTAGGAAGTCACGCAAAATTTGATTAATAATGATAAAATTTAAAAAAGAATTGAACAAAATCTTTATTACAACAATTATTTGTTGTTGATTTTTGTGTTAATATTTTAATCATTAATCAACTATCATTCATCATTTACAAAAAGATGCAACTAAAAATATACAACTCGCTATCAGGCGAAAAAGAATTTTTCAAACCCATATTAGAAGGTAATATCGGGATGTACGTTTGTGGACCGACGGTTTATAGTAATGTGCATTTGGGCAATGTAAGAACTTTTTTGTCCTTCGATTTTATTTACAGAAGTCTTCAGTTCCTTGGCTATAAAGTCAGATATGTCAGAAATATTACCGATGCCGGACATTTGACGGACGATGGCGATATCAATAATGACAGATTCATCAAACAATCCAGATTAGAAAAACTGGAGCCGATGGAAATTGTACAAAAATATACAGTCGATTTTCACGAGGTTTTGAAGAAATTCAATCTGTTACCTCCAACCATTGAGCCGACTGCGACTGGTCACATCATCGAGCAATTGGAACTGACGAAACTATTGGTAGAAAAAGGTTTTGCTTACGAAAGTAACTGTTCGGTTTATTTCGATGTTTTGGAATACAATGCGAGAGGTCTTAATTATGGCGAATTGTCCCGAAGAAATATTGAGGAATTATTTGCAAATACAAGAGATTTGGATGGACAATTTGAGAAGAAAAATCCACAAGATTTCGCCCTTTGGAAAAAAGCATCGCCGGAACATATTATGAAATGGCCTTCGCCTTGGGGAGAAGGTTTCCCAGGCTGGCATCTGGAATGTACTGCTATGAGTACCAAATACTTGGGCGACCAATTTGATATTCACGGAGGTGGAATGGATTTGAAATTCCCACATCACGAATGTGAAATCGCTCAAGGAAAAGCTTGTAACGGCGTAGAGCCTGTGAAGTATTGGATGCACGCCAATATGCTGACTATGAACGGGCAAAGAATGAGTAAATCTACCGGAAATTATATTCTTCCAATGGAATTGATTACCGGAAATAATGATTTCTTTGAAAAGGCTTTTCATCCAAGTGTGTTGAGGTTTTGCTTTTTACAGGCACATTACAGAAGTGTTTTGGATATTTCTAATGATGCAATGTTGGCAAGTGAAAAAGGTTTCAATCGATTGATGGAAGCGGTTAAAATCCTTAATACGCAAGTTCAGGTGGAGGGAGTAGAAACATCTTCTTTTGATTATAAAAATTGGAAAGAAAAAGTGTTGGAAGCTTTGAACGATGATTTCAATAGTCCGATTTTGATTTCTCATTTATTCGAAGCGGTGAAGTTTATTTCGGCCTCAAAATTGGGTAAAGAAAGTATTTCGACGGAAGATTATGAAGATTTGAAACAATTCCTGAATGCCATTGTTTTTGATGTTTTAGGATTAGAAACCATTGAAGAATCTAATAATGATAAGCTGGATCAAACTTTGCAGGTTTTGATTGATTTGAGAAATCAAGCAAGAAAATCCAAAAATTGGGAACTTTCTGACCAAATCCGCGATCAACTTCTTGAAAAAGGAATCGAGCTGAAAGATGGGCGCGAGGGAACGACTTATGTTCTGAATTAAATTCATTACAATCATAAATGACAAAAATACGGTTAACGAAAGTTAAACCGTATTTTTGTTTTAGTAAAGAACTTTACTTTTGAATAAAATTAAACAATTTTGAAAAGACTTCTATTCTTTTACTTTCTCATAATCTCTATAGCAATTTGCTCTCAGACGATTTCTGGTACAGTGATTTCGGAGGAAAGCAACCCTATTTCAAAGGTTTTGATTGTGAATATGACTTCTAATCAAAAAGTTTATTCAGACAATGTTGGAAATTTTTCCATTGAAGGTAAAATTGGCGACGAACTTCGTTTTGCTAAAGAAAGATACAAAGGCGAGAAAATAATTATCAGCAATAACTTATTCAAAGTTGTTCTTCAGCAATTGCCACAGGAAATAGAAGAAGTGAAAATCATCAACAAAAGACTTGCGGAATCTCAGGAAGAAAAACTCAGAACAGATATTGGACTCCCAAAAGGACCAGAAAAACTCCGTGAAAAACCAGCCGATTTAGCCGATGATTTCCTAAGAATTCCACCTAAAGTTAATATTCAAAATATTTATGATGCTATTAGTGGAAAATCCAGACGACTAAAACGACTTTACAAATACGAAGACTTACAAGAAGGTTTGGCTTGGATTCAAAATAATATTGACTTAGAATATTTTGCTGAAGCAGGAATCTCGCCCGAAAAATTCAATGATTTTCTAATGTTTGCATTGCAAGATGAAAAAGTTCTGATGTATATGAAAGCCAAAAATATTGGTGGACTTACCGTTTCTTTGGATAATCATATTGGTGCATATATGGAAAAAATTGCTAAAAAATGATTTTTTTACAGGAATATTATTTATAATTCAATAAATCATTAAATTGCGTCCATATTAATAGACCTTAATAAATGAAACTATACTTTAGTGTTAACTTCGGAACAAAAGTTGGCCAGCGACTCGTTTTGCGCCTGTTTGAGGACAAAAACGAGCATCGGGACTACGACTTGACTTATTCCGAAAATAACAACTGGACCACAGAAATTGATTATTTTTCAAAATCAATTCTCTACAAATATCTTGTCGTGAACGAAGATGGGGAAGTTTTGGAGGAAGAGATTCCTTTTCACAAGCTCAATCTTCCAAACAGTTTTAAAGAATTTGTAATCTTTGACCAATGGAATCTCAAAAACTTTCCTGAAAATTATTTAACCAACAAAATTCTGCATAATCGTTTGCAAGGTTTTCAGCCTGCAAAACAACCGGTTGTTAAGAAGCATACGCATCTTTTCAGAATAGAAGCGCCACTTTATCATCCAAATTGGCAATTGGTTTTGGTTGGAAATGTGGATGCTCTGGGAAATTGGGATTACGAAAAAGCTGTTGAACTGAGCGAAACAGATTACGGCGTTTGGGAAACCGGCGTTGAAATTAATTCTCATCAGACAATTCTTTACAAATACGCGATTAAAGATAAAAATACAGGAAAAGTTTTTTACATAGAGCCAAACGAAAATCGTTGGGTTTTTGGAAATCCAAATAAGGATATTCTTTATGTGAAAGCGGACCATTATTTCAAATTCGATAATCACACACTTTGGCATTCTGCGGGCGTTGCGGTTCCTGTTTTTTCTTTGAGAACTGATGACGGTTTCGGTGTTGGAGAATTTCCTGATATCAAAAAATTGGGAGATTGGGCTAATGAAACCAAATTGTCTGTCATCCAAATTTTGCCGATCAACGATACAACTGCAAATTACACCTGGACGGATTCTTATCCTTACGCCGCGATTTCGGTTTATGCACTTCATCCGCAATATCTCTCGATAGAGAAATTAGAATATGCTTTGCCGAAAGATTTGGTTGAAGATTATCAGGCAAAAAAAGCAGAACTGAATGCTTTAAGTCTGATTGACTACGAGCAGATGATTTCCGGAAAATGGAAATACGCAACGGCTGTTTTCGAAGCAAATCAAGAAGCGATTCTTAAAGATAAAAACTTCAAAAAGTTCATTAAAGATAATGAGGAATGGCTGATGCCTTATTCTGCATTTTGTGTTTTAAGAGACAAATACAAAACGCCCAATTTTAATGAATGGAAGACTCATAAAAAATATGTTGCCGGAAAAGTAGCGACACTTTATTCACCAAAACATAAAGAATATTCTCAATTAATGCTTCACGCTTGGGTGCAGTATCAATTGCATTTGCAACTGCAAGATGCTGTAGAATATCTTCATAAATTGGGAATTTCCGTGAAAGGAGATTTGCCGATAGGGATTTATAGATATTCTGTAGAAGCTTGGACAGAGCCGGAATTGTTCGGAATGGATTTTCAAGCTGGAGCACCGCCAGATCAATTCTCGGATTTGGGACAAAACTGGGAATTCCCGACTTACAATTGGGAAGTAATGAAAGCCGACGGTTACCAATGGTGGAAAAAACGTTTCAAAGTCTTAGAACAATATTTTGATGCCATGAGAATCGACCATATTCTTGGATTTTTCAGAATCTGGAGAATGCCGATTTCTGCGACTCAAGGTTTGTTGGGTTATTTTTATCCGGCGCTTCCTGTGACTGAGAAAGAGTTTGCAGGCAGACAGATTCCGTTTAATTTTGACCGTTATGTAAAACCGTTTGTGAATGACCCGATTCTTTGGGAGAACTTCGGAGATGTGAAAGACAAAGTTCAAAATCATTTTTTTGATACTCATAATGGAACCATTACTTTCAAACCGGAATTTGACACCCAGAGAAAATTAACAGACTATTTCAAAAAAGAATCTTGGGATTGGGCAGAAGAAAAATTGATTTCTTTGGCTGGAAATGTTTTGTTTTTAACTGAAGAAACAGAAAACGGAACTGTTTATCATCCAAGATTTAATATTGCAAAAACGACTTCTTACAAATATCTTCCGGATTGGGAAAAAGCAAAACTGAGTGATGTTTACAATGATTATTTCTTCAAACGTCAGGATGGACTTTGGTATCAGAAAGCAATGGAAAAATTACCGGCTTTACTGAATTCTACAACAATGTTGATTTGTGGCGAAGATTTAGGATTGGTTCCGGATTCGGTTCCTGTGGTGATGGATAAGTTGGCGATTACCGCTTTGAAGGTTCAAAGAATGCCTTCTGAAAATATCGCTTGGTACGACCCAAAAAATGCAAGTTATCTTAACGTTGTTACAGCGTCTTCTCACGACAGTTCTACGCTAAGACAATGGTGGCACGAAGATAGAAATTTGACTCAGAAATATTTTAATCATCAATTAGGTCAATATGGAACTGCGCCTTGGGATCTAACTCCGGAATTGTCAGAAATGATAATGAAACAGCATCTTTACACGGATGCAATGTTGGCGATTTTCCCTATTCAGGAATTTTTGGCAACCGATCAAGAATTGATGAATCCGAATATGGATGAGGAGAGAATCAACAATCCTGCAGTTTTCCCACATTATTGGAGATACAGAATGCATCTGAAATTGGAAGATTTGAAAACCAAAGACAGGTTCAATCAAAAAATTGCAAGTTGGGTTGAAAACAGTGACCGATTTTAATCCGCAAAAATAAACTTTAAAGCCTTTCAAGTTTTTGAAAGGCTTTTTTTTGTTGAAAATTGTTGCTCTGATTATCAGATATAAATTTGATTCTTGAATTGAATTTTGATTCGAAATCTAAATTTTCGTTTAACTTTTATTATTCGTCAATATCCAAAAGATAGAAAGTTTCATTTTAAGGAAAAAATGGATTTTCAAACTTAATTTAAAAATAAAAGGAATGAAACATTAAAAATGTTCCATTTGATAATTAACAAAAATAAATAAGAACAAATGAAAAAGATATTTTTAACTCTTGCTATTATTTTTGGAGGATTAGTTTCTGCACAAGATTATTATGACACTTATCCAAACGATTATAACGGATACGAATATTATGATGATTCCTACGATTATCCGGACGATTATTATTACAACTATCCAACGGATTATTATCCGGATCAATATTATAAAGGATATTATAACGACTACCGAAATGCGGTTTTCTCTGTGAATTGGAATCAGTTTTTTGTCCAATACAGACTTACGCCTTTCCAAATAGATCAGATTTTGGCACTCAATAATCGTTTTGCTTCATATGCCGCTTGGAATGCTTATTACAGATGGAACCCAGACAGATGGTATTATGACAGATTTTATGCTTTGCAAAATATACTTGGTCCAAGAATCTTTGTAGTGTATCAAAATGTTTATTTCCGTGGTGCAAGTCCGTTTGTGTATTACAGAAACCGTTGCGTGAACTTTTATGCAAGACGTTATCCGGTAAGACCGATTTACAGAAATGTGAATATTAATATCTATAAAGTAAACCGAGGAAATTTCCGAGAAGGATTTAGAGAAAATGTCAGAAATCAAGGGATGATAAACCCAACCAGAAATAACGGAATCAGAAATGATAATCCAAGAAGTGGTTCTAACGGAAATAATTGGGGCGCAATCCGAGGTTCTGAAAATAATGGAATCAGAAATCAGCAAAACTCAGGAATCAGAACTAATGAAAATGG
The DNA here is from genome assembly GCF_003730015.1 of Epilithonimonas hominis. Lineage (GTDB taxonomy): Bacteria > Bacteroidota > Bacteroidia > Flavobacteriales > Weeksellaceae > Epilithonimonas > Epilithonimonas hominis. Next base: position 39,830 of record NZ_RJTU01000047.1, read on the forward strand.
AGGAATCAGAAATTCCGGTGGAACAAGAGATAATAATTTTGGAGGAATAAGAAGCGGAAATAATTCTGATAATATACGAAATCAATCTTCTCCTAATATTAGAAATCAAGGCGGTATCAGACAAAACCAAAACTCTGAAAGAATAGAAAATAGAAGTAACGAACGTTCTATCCAGAGAAATTCTACCCCAAAGTCTGAAAGCGGAAACAGAGGTTCTGGAATGAGATTCACTTCAAGATAAAAGTATTTAACAAAAATTTATAACATCAATCACTTAACAATATAAATTATTACAAATCCAACAAACAGATAAAATTTATAAATATTAAAATCGAAAAAAATGAAAAAATTAATTTTAAGCTCGGCATTTCTTGGACTAGGAGTTTTTGGATTTGCACAGACAACTTCAGATAGAAAAGGAAATTTTGAACAAAAAAAGGCAGCGCATATGCTGGAGATGAAGCAAGAGCTTAATCTTACAGATGCGCAAGTTGCCCAAATAAAAACTTTACACGAGAAAAAAGCTGCAGAGAGAAAGCAGGAAATGGCAGCCAAGAAACAAGACCGAATGAAAATGATGAAAGATAATGAAGCAGAAATGCAGAAAATCTTAACGCCTGATCAGTTTAAAAAATTTCAGGCACTGAAAGAGAAGAAAATGGCAGAGAGAAAAGAACATTTTCAAAAAAGAAAAGCTGCAAATACAGCCGTAGTTAAGTAAGTTATTTTTTAGTGGTTAATTTTGTGAAAGAGTGGGTTTTTATCCGCTCTTTTTTTATATTTGGAAAAAATAACAATTATGGTAAGTGAAAAAATAATAAATCTCATCAACGAACAAATTACTAAAGAACAATATGCAGCCCAGCTGTATCTTTCTATGAGTGCGTGGTTTTATACCAAAGATTTGGAGGGGATAGCTAACTATTTCCGGGTGCAGTCCAAAGAAGAACTGATGCACGCAGACAAGATGTTTGACTATGTGCACGATATCGGCGGAACTATTATATTAAATGAAATTCCCAAACCACCACACGAATTTTCCAGCGCTCAGGAAATCTTTGAAAAAGCCTTAGACCACGAAAGATTGGTTACTAAAAGTATTTTTAATATTGTGAAAGCCGCCAACGACGAAGGTGATTTTGCAACCACAAGCTTCCTGCAATGGTTTATCAATGAGCAGGTGGAGGAAGAATCCAGTGCATCGCTTTTGGTTACGAAGATCAAAATGGTAAAAGACAATCCGTCTGCGTTGTATCTCTTTGACCAAGAATTGGCGCAAAGGGTTTTCAATCCAGCTGCTGAGAATTAATTAAAAAAAGAAAATCCCGGGAAATTATTTTCTCGGGATTTTGTTTATATATAGATCACGTCTGTTTTGATGACTTTCTTCCCAAATTGTTCGAGCTTATTTTTATAAGTTTCAACTTGTTTCTGATCTTTCTCCTTTTCTTCGCCAGTTTTGAAATCTACAATGATAAAACCATTTTCAGTTTCAATCAAACGGTCCGGACGATACGTTTTGGACTGCTCGTTTTCTGTGGCAAACATTTCTCTTTCATTGATGATTTTAAGATTCTCCGCGAAATAATCTGAGTAATTAGTATTATTAAGAACATTTTCAATCCTTTCCAGAATCGATGTTTTTTCTTCATTGGTTATTTTTCCTTCTAACAAATAAGAATTGAGAACTTTCGTTACATCTTTCTTGGTTTTGATTTGGGACAGAATCTCGTGGGTGAAAATTCCCATCCTTACGTGCTCTACGCGATTTTGGTAATTTTTAGAAGTTGTTGCAATTTCTATATTCGATACTTTTTCAGTTTGTTGAGAAATCGAATTAATATTTTCTGACTGATAGTCTTTCTTCTCCTTTTTCTTTTGCTTCTTCAAATCAGAAACTGGGAAAATATCGAATGAATCTAATGATTCACCATTTTCTGTCGGTTGAAATTGTGTAACAAAATCATACAATTCCAAATTATTAGAAGACTTGCTCGGTTTCTCGATATAAAAGAACAATTGTTCGACTGGTCGGGTGGTCGCAACATATTGGATGCAGAAGCGGTCGATTTTATTGCGGTAAGAATTCTCAAAATTGAATTGAGCCAAATCCTCATCATAATTTTCCAATTCTGGAGAAAACTGATTCAGAATCACGGTTTTCAATTCATCTTCGCTGTTGAGGTCGTACCATTCGGAGAATTTTTTGTCATTGTTTTTATTTTCCATTGGGATGAAAACCACAGGAAACTCCAGACCTTTCGCTTTGTGGATGGTCATAATCTGAACCGCATCAATATTCTCACTCGCTTGGATGCTGATTTTCGAAGCTTCATCATCCCAGAATTTAAGGAATTCTTTCAACGTTGCTCCCGCATTTTGAGTATAATTAAATAACATCTCGAGGAAGTTCAGAAGGAAATCTATTTCCTTATTCTCTACAGAAAATTCCTGAATGTAATATTCGATGAAATTGTAAAGATTCAGTTGTGGAACATCATTTTGAACCAATTTAATTTGGTAATGAGCATTAATATAATTCTCAATATCTTTCTTGGATTCGAGACTTAAAATGGTTTTAATTTCAGAAGTGAAATCGTTCATTTTTATTCTTCCGGAGATATTCAGGAAGTACATAAACTTTACCAAAAACTGTCTGTTTTTTGGATTGATTTCCCACTTCAGGAACTCAATCAAAGCTTTGATGGTAAAAGCTAAATCCAGAGTCAATCCTTTTTCAGAAATAGTTTTGATGTAAGTTTCCTTTCCGTTATAATTAACCTTCAGATTTCCCAAAAGTTGGGAATAATTAAAAATATCATTGTTACCACGGCAAAGAATCGTAATGTCCGAAAAAGTAAAACCATTATCCAGGCATTCTTGGATATCCTGCTGCATCTTCTGTGACGTTTCTTCATAAAAAACTGCTTTTACAGAGTTTTCCAGAAGATGAACTTTCACTCTGCCATCAAGTTTAGATTGTGCGCCTTGGATGGCATTTTCCCCGAATATCTTTTGATGCTCTTCACTCAAATTCTGAGACATAAAATCATATAATCGATTGTTAAAATCAACGATATTCTTTGCACTTCTCCAGTTAAATTTCAAGTGTTCTGCTATCGCTTTCTTGGGCGATGTTTCTTCTCCACTAATAATGTCCAGCATCAGTTTACTTTCGCCACCTCGGAATCTATAAATGCTTTGTTTTGGGTCGCCAACAATTGTAAAACTCGTATTATCAGACGTGATGCTGTTGTCACGAAGCGGTAAGAAGTTTTGCCATTGCATCGCCGATGTATCCTGAAATTCATCAAAAAAGTAATGCTGAAATTGGGTTCCTACTTTTTCGTAGATGAACGCAGAAGGCTCATTTCGAAGATTTTCGTTAATGATAATATTAAATTTCGAAAGCAAGACCAAATCGTTTTCTTCCTCTATTTCCATCAGTTTTTTCTGAATATCTGCATTAACTTTCAACGGCAAAATCGCTTGCAGAATTCTTTCTTTTTTCTGAGAATCAATATAAAGGTCAATTATTTCCCTTCGCCACGAGATCAACTGAGGTAAAATATCAGCAATTTCAGATTGTTTGTGTTTTCCTTTTGCCGAAGCACCTTTCAGGAAAGTTTCAATCTTGGAATCTTCGGAAGCTGTAGGGAACGGAAATTTTTTATCCTTAATGTTATGAAACTCGAGCATATTAACAAAAAATCCACCAATTCCATTTTTTCCACTTGCAAAATCCTCAATCTCTATATCCCTGCTCTGGATTAATTCCAAAGCTCTTTTTGTGAGTTCAAGTGATTCGGATTTTAGCCTTTTAATGGTTTCTCTGAGTTCATTTTTCTTATTCTCATAGGCCTTCCACTCAAAATCTTTATTATCCTGCAAAGGTTTGTAATGGATATCATTGACAAATTTTTTCGCCGAGCTATAAAGTGTCTGATTGAGATTTACCCGTTCATTATTATCCAGATTATAGTTGACAAAATCCATAAATGCTTCAGAAACAGTTTGTTCTTCGCCTATTTCGTCCAACATTTTATCCACCGCTTCTATCAAATAAGGTTCCGGTTGAATTTCCAGATTGAAGTTCTGAGCCAAACCTAATTCATAAGAAAAACTCTTGACCAATCGGGAATTAAACTTATCAATCGTTCCAATGTTGAGCGTAGAGTAGTGGTGCAGGATATAATCCAGAACGTTCTGGGAGCGCTGCTTCAAATCGTCCAACGTTATCCTGTAACCTTGTTGTGCTAGTGCTTCCTGAATATTCTTCAGGTCTTGATTTTCGGAATAATTATCTTTTACAAACTCGCCAAGATAGAAAAGAATTCTTTCCTTCATTTCATTAGCCGCCTTATTAGTAAATGTCAATGCAATTACTGTCCTGATGGCGTCTGGCTGATTCGGATATCTGAGACAGATCATCAGCAGACGTTGCACAAGTGTATAGGTCTTGCCGGAGCCGGCAGAAGCGTTGATGACGGAGTAGGTGTTTTGCATAAAACAAATATAACCAATATCGTGAAGATTGTAAGATGCTTTTTTGGTTAATTAGATTGTTTTGAAAAAAATATAATGGGTGATTTCTAGAATGTTATGTTTATAAAAAAAAATAATTGATTGTGATTTTAGTTTGTGCTACGATACGGAGTATGTACGGAGTATGTACGGGGTATGTACGGGGTATGTACGGGGTATGTACGGGGTATGTACGGGGTATGTACGGGGTATGTACGGAAATGATACTTATGAAATAGAATGTGTACTAAAATAATTGTAGGTTAAATTTCTACATCATACTCTAATCGAAAAGATTTTCTGTGATGAATATTTGGACCGTATTTTTTTAAAGCTTGCTGATGGGTTTTGGTACAATAGCCGAAATTGGTATTCCAACCATAGTCTGGAAACTCATCGTGAAGTTTTATCATTAAGTTATCACGATAGTTTTTCGCAAGAATTGACGCTGCTGCAATTGAAAGATATTTGCTGTCACCTTTTATAATACAGTGATGTGGGATATAATTATAAGGATGAAAACGGTTCCCATCTACCAATATCAGTTCCGGTCTTGTTTTCAGTTGGTCCAACGCAAGATGCATAGCATGCAGGCTAGCGTTCAATATATTATGTTCATCTATAAATTCGGGAGACAATTCTGCAATGGCAAAATCAACGGCATTTTCTCTAATATAAATATCGAGACTTTGTCTGGTTTGGAAATTTAACGTTTTAGAATCATTAACTAAATTTTGCTTAAATTTTTTATTGACAATTACAGCCGCAGCAACTACTGGGCCAGCGAGGCATCCTCTGCCGACCTCATCACATCCGGCTTCTATATAGATTTTTGAAAAAGATTTTTTGAGTTGCATAATTCTTGTAAAAATACTCTGTTCGGCTTAAATTACATGTCTTTTTAAAAGAATTTTTTTGCTGCTATTTTTAGTTCGAAATATTAAAAGATGCAAGATCGCCCATAATTAATATAATATTAACATAAAATTGTAGTTTTTTTTATAAAAGTTCAGATATTTTATCTTCTAAAATTTGTGAGTGTTAAAATTATTTAACAATTTTGCCAAATTGAATAATAAAAAATTTGATATGAATGTTAAACTAAAAGTTTTAAGTGCAGGTGTATTATTCTTCACCGGACAAGCACTTTTTGCTCAAAAAACTGACAGTGCAAAGACAGCTAATATTCAAGAAGTTGTAATTGTTGGTTTTGGACAGAAAAAAACCGTACAAGAATTGACCGGATCAACAAGTACAATGACTGCAAAATCTATTCAGGATGTTCCTGTGGCTTCTGTGGATAAAATGTTGCAAGGACGAGTAACGGGGGTTCAAGTTGGAGCTGCATCTGGTCAGCCTGGTGGATTTGCAAATGTTAGGGTACGTGGTGTATCCTCTATCAATGGAGTTACGTCTCCAATTTATATTGTAGATGGAGTGAGAGTGGCGAGTGGTGATTTAACTACCGCAAATACTACGGCTAACATTTTAGCAAATATGAACCCTGATGATGTTGAGAGCGTAACTGTATTAAAAGATGCTGTCTCAACTGCTGTTTATGGTGCAGATGCTGGAGCTGGAGTTATTGTAATTACTACAAAATCTGGAAAAAAAGGAAAGGCAAAATTTAACTTGTCTTATAATACAGGTCTTAATCAACAGGCTGTAAGTAATCACAAAGCTTTTAGTGGTCAAGAATACAAAGAGTATCTAAGAGATTTGTTAAATAACACGCTTGGTACAAATCACAGTATCGAAGATATTGCAAATGCAAATGGAACAATTGGTAATGCTACTTTTGCGAATATTATGAAATCTCCATACAGTACAGATTGGCAAGATATTGTAAGAAAGGATGGTTATCAACAAAATGCTGATTTGAGCATGTCAGGTGGTAATGATAAGTTTACCTATTATGCTTCTGTGAATATGTTTGATCAGAATAGCATCATAAAAAATTCATTCTTTAAGAGATTATCATATACAACAAAATTATCATATCAGGCTACTGAGAAATTGAAAATTAGTTCAGATTTTCAGATTTCGCATGGTAAAACACGTACATTATCTGAAGGAGGAGCTTTTTCTAACCCGATTTTGGCTCAGTACTTTAACAGACCAACAGATCCGGCAAGAAATCCTGATGGGTCTTGGTATTGGAATCCTGCAACTGCAAGATTAAGTAATAACCAATTTAATCCGGGTTATTTATTAGAAAACAATTATGATCAGGCAGGAACACTGAGAGCTTATGCAAACTTAAATGCTGAATATAAAATTTTAGATAACTTAACATATAGATTTGTATTTTCACCAGAATACATCAGTGTAGAAGAGGATAGATACTGGAATCCAATCCACGGAGATGGATTTAATTATGGTGGATATCAGAGAACATCTGTAAACAGATATTTCAACTTTAACGTTCAGAATATATTAGACTATAGCAAGAAATTTGGCATGCACAATGTTGGTGCATCCCTGATTCAGGAAGCATATAAGTCTGATAGGAAATTCCTATCCGCAACTGGTATCACGGTTGGTAGCCCAGCTTTAGAAACATTATCTAATTTTGTGGTGCCTTATGGGTATGGGGGTAGAAAATTTATCAATTCCAGAAACGGTTACGCAGTAACAGGTCATTATGACTACGATAAATTAATTTTAGTTGATGGATCCTACAGAAGAGATATTTTATCTCAATTTATGCCAGGGAAAAAAGCTGGTGACTTCTGGTCTGTTGGTTTAGGTGTAGATTTGGCAAGAATCAATTTCTTGAAAGAAATTGAAGCAATCTCAATGTTGAAGTTTAGAGGATCTTATGGAAAATTGGGTAACCAGATTACTGCAAATCCTTACGCATTATTTGCTTATAATTTGAATTATAATGATACTGCCGCTGCACAATATTATAATGTTAATAATCCAAATTTGACATGGGAAACTGTAAATCCTTTAAATGTTGGTTTAGATGTTGGATTGTTCAATGATAGAGTTAAGTTATCGGCAGAATACTATAATAAGAAAACCAATGATCTGATTTATAATGTCCCGCTTTCTCCTTCGCAAGGTGGTGTTATTTATAATGAAACCGCAGGTACTTACACCTATGGAGCAATGGTAGATAATGTTGGAACATTAGTTAACAGAGGATTTGAATTCTCTGTGAATGCGGATATTTTTAGAGGAGATTTTACTTGGAGTATTGGGGGGAATCTGTCAACTTTACACAATGAGATTACGGAACTATATGGAGGAACTGTTAATACGGGCACAACAACTTTAAGAGAGGGTGAGGGAGTTCGTACATTCTTTCTTAGAAAATGGGCCGGAGTAGATGCTGCAAATGGTGATCCACTATGGTACATCAATGGAGTTGATGGCGAAACGACCAATGACTATAATAAAGCTCAACAGGCAACTCAAGGATCATTTTTGAGTACCCTTTTTGGAGGTGCTAATACAAGTGTTTCCTATAAAGGGTTCTCATTAGACCTTCTATTTACCTACGGTTTTGGTGGGAAAATTTATGATGATTGGGCTTCCTACACTTGGAGTGATGGTCAATACACTGCTACATATCCAGGTTATGGTGATGTTATGGGAGATTATTGGACTCCAACTAATACTAATGCAAATAATCCTAAACCATTATCTGGCGGTAATAAAAGATCCAATGCTGCTTCTACAAGATTCTTGTATGACTCAGATTTTATAAGATTAAGTAATGCCAGATTAGGATATACTTTTAATTCTTCTTTCCTTAACGGGAGTGGTTTAAATTCTGTACAAGTATATGTTATGGCAAACAACGCTTGGACTCACAGGTTTGATGACAGACTTAAATTTGACCCAGAAGTTAATGTATCAGGTTATACTAACCTTGCTTTACCAATCTTAAAATCTTACCTTTTTGGTGTTAACCTTAGTTTTTAAAATGATTAAATTGAACAAAATGAATAAAATAATAAAAACAGGAATTCTTGCAGCAGTTATCGGAACCGGATTGGTATCTTGTTCTGATGATTTTGTGGAGAGAGAGTTTTATCAGGAAGTACAACAAGGGCCTTTGACGTCCACAAAAGAGATGCAATCTTTTGTGCGTGGTGCTTACGTATCGATGCGTAATACACAATACTATGGTGCTGATTTTCTTGCATACGCAGAAATTAGATCAGATGAAATGTATAGTACGCTACAAGGAGGATATTATACAAATGTTTATAATTATACGCAGGTTTCCAATGATCCTTATGCAAGAGATACTTATAACAGAATTTACGAGGTAGTTGGTAAAGCCAATATAGTTATTAATTCAGATGTTAATGCAATCCAAGGAACAACTGCTGATAAAGCTACTGCCACATTCGCACAAGGACAAGCTTATGGATTGAGAGCAATTGCTTTTTTCGATGCTTTTAGACTTTATGGACAAAAATATATTCCAAACGGTACTCTGGGGATTGTTTTACCATTGAAATACGACCCAAAAGCTTTGATGCCAAGAGCAACTATAGCTGAGACTGAGGCTCAGATTGATGCAGATTTTACAAAAGCATTACAATTAATGAGTGCTGGTACAGCCTATTCAAGTACTAAGTCAGATTTAACAGTCAATGCTCTTAAAGGTATGATGTCAAGATTTTATCTTTACAAAGGCGATTATGCTAAAGTAAGATCATTGACAAATGATTTAATAGGAAAATATACTGTAATTCCTGCCGGATTACATCAGACTTCATTCCAATTTTTAATGAATGGAGCTGCGCCTAACTCTATTTTTGAATTGGCGGTAGGTATCAACGCTTCACTTTCTACAGGATCTTATAGACAACGACTAAACCCATTAGGTTATGCTAATATTGTAGTTTCTGCGTCAGCATATAATTCTTATGCTACTGCTGATATTAGGAGAGCTTTAATTACTGTTTCTGGTACAGGAACAAGTGCTGTGAGATATTTATCAAATAACAATGGAACAGGTAAGTATACCAATACTGTTGGAGCCGATAATATCAAAATCTTACGTTATGAAGAAATTTTGTTAAATGGTGTAGAAGCCGAATTAAATGGAGGAGATCCAACCAAAGCTTTAAATTATTATAATCAAATTCTTACTAATAGAGGTTTGCCAGCTGCTACTAGTGTAGATATGACATTGCTTAAAGCTGAAAGAATGAAAGAGCTTTTAGGAGAAGGTCTTCGCCAATGGGATTTAAGAAGATGGGGTGATGCAGTTCCAAGACCATCGATAGCCTCTGCAGATCAAAACCTTAATGCATTCCCAATTCCGAGAACGGAAACGGATATAGCAGGAACACCTGTAGTGTCTAATCCCGGATACGATAACTAAAATTTGTAAATTTTAATTACAAGAAATAGCCGCCATATTTTGGTGGCTATTTTTATTGTATAAACACAATATGAATTCCACATTGATAATAAGATAATTTTTATTGATTTGCTTATTATTGACTATCGATCACTAAAAGATCTCACAAACTGAATTAAAGCAATTTAGATTCCTGTACAATGACAAAGATTGTCTTGAATTAATACGTTAAGATTAAAAAAGGACATTCATTAAAAGCAATGTATTATTTCTTATATTTGCTTAAATAGCAATTTTATTTTATGAGAACAATAATAATACTTGTGTTTTTATTAACGCAAACTTTTACTTTTGCGCAAGTGGGTAATGAAAATGTATCATTCTCTACTGGAAATTTTTTTATGAGAGGTAATAGACCATCAACAAAAGAATATGTGATAGATGGTATTCCTTATCCAAATGGGAAGCAATTCGACAAAGTAATCATACAAGGTTTTAGTAAGGATGTACAGAATCTCCGATATAATGCGTATGATGATGAGATGGAGTTTCAAGAAAATGCGACCACATATTTTACTAATAAAGAAGAAAATTTGAAAATTAATTTCCCTACACTTAAGAAAATCTATAAAACTGTAAATTATTCGATAGATGGGAAAAGTAAATTTGGATATTTAGTATTATTGTTAGATAATCCTAAATACTCTTTGTATAAAAGAGAAAAAGTAGAGTTGTTAAAAGGTGAGAAAAGCCCAAGTGCCTACGGAAAGGATGCAAATGATTATTATTCTAAACAAAAAGATATTTACTTGATTGAAAAAGATAAGAAATTCATTAAATTTCCTAAGAATAAAAAAGAATTTTTAGATGAATTTAATTTTTTAAGTAAAGACGAATTTGAAAATTATTTGAAAATAAATAATATAAATTTTTCTAAAGAAGATAGCTTAATTAAATTAATTCAATTTTTGAATCAATAGCTTAATCACAAATTTTTATTTAGACCTTCTTTATGGAAGGTTTTCTTTTTTTATACTAATTTATTATTCTAAACATAGCAATAGTGACTTGCTATCAATGATGAAAACTAAATTTTTAAAAATCGTTTTTTTTAGGAAATCTTTTTAATAATTTAATTTCCATTAGGCTTTACTCTTTTAAATTAAGTTTTTTTTATTAATAATTAAAAGATCTTTTGTTTTGTTTAACAAATTTTTAACAAAACATTTTGGATATATTAAGAAAGTTTTGCAAATTTGTTTATTGAAAAATTTGATTTGATATGAAAAAATTAACAACAAGCGTGTTGGCAGTAGTTCTTTCGTCATCTTTTGCAGTAGTTTCTGCACAAAAGGTACAAGATACAGCTAAAACGCAAGATATCGAGGGCGTAGTAGTAACGGCTTTAGGTATCAAAAGAGATGAAAAATCTTTGTCTTATGCATCGCAGACAGTTAAAGCTAAAGACTTAAACTTGACTCAGAATGTTGATGTTAAGGGGGCTATAGCAGGTAAAGTTGCCGGCGTTCAGATTAACGGACAGGCAGGTGCCAAGTTAGGAGAAACAGGAAAACTTCGTCTAAGAGGTGCTATTAGTATGTTGTCCGATGAAGATCCAATTTATGTATTGGATGGTGTAATTGTAGATCCAAATACAATTGATATGGACAATGTTGAGTCTGTGAATGTCTTAAAAGGACCTAATGCAACCGCGCTCTATGGTACTAGAGCTATCTATGGAGCTGTTATTATGACGCTTAAAAAAGGTTCAAAAAATAGAGTTAATGTTGAGGTTAACTCGACCGTCAATGTTGATGTCATTGCTAGAACCATGAAATATCAGAATGAATATGGAGGGGGTTATGAAGGCGAAAATTCTATGGCAGTTTTTCATTATGATCCTACTGTTCATCCTGCTAGTTGGGCTATTTTTGATGGCAAAAATTATATACAAGGAGATAATTCTTATGCGGATGAGAGTTGGGGAGCTAAATTGGATGGTAGAGAGTATGTGCCATGGTACGCTTGGTGGACAACGAGCCCTTATTATGGACAGACAGCTAAATACAGTCCTCAACCAAACAATGTAAGAGATTTTTATGATAAATCTATAACAACAAAAAATACAATCTCTGTTTCTGGGGGTAATGATTATTTTACAGGAAGATTATCAGTTACAAATCTAGATCAAAATGGTATAACTCCTTACACTTATTTAAAAAGAAATTATCTTTCCTATAATGGAAATTTTAAATTTTCTGATAAGTTAAATGTTGAAACAATGTTTAACTATACAGGAGGTAAAGTAAGAGGAGAGATGGATGATACTTATGGTAATCAGACTTCTGGCTCATTTAATAGCTGGTTTGCTAGAGAATTAGATATAAAGAAATTAAAAGAGTTACAAAACTTAAAAACAGACGATAATTATTTAGCGTCTTGGAACTGGTGGGGTCCTGATTACTATGGATATGGAGGAATATATCAAAAGCCGGCATTCTGGTTGAATCCTTATACATATATGAATTTGTTTGATGATACAACAAGAAGAAGAAACTACTCTTTTAGTGTTGCTCCCACATATAAAATATCCAGGACATTAAATGCTAGAGCTTCATATTCTAGAACAGATAATACAACTACTCGTGAATATTTTATGCCTAGCGAAATTTCTAACTCGGCATCTGGAACCCAAGGAGGTTATATGAATTTTACGAATGGCTTTGGTATTATAAACAATAGATTTTCTGAAGAACAGTATGATGCAAGATTAACTTATACAGATAAGTTTGGTGTTTTTGATATCAATGCAATCGTTGGAGGTAATATAACTGAACAATCTTGGTTTAATAATACTACTGCTATGAATGTTTGGAGTAATACACAATTTCTAATAAATCCAGATGTTTATAATTTTTCGAATACCAACATTCCAATTATTCCTAGATATACAAAATATAAAAAGACTTATAGATCGATCTATAGCAATCTATCTATAGGTTATAATGATACTTTCTATTTGGATTTAAGTGCAAGAAATGATATCAATTCTGCATATTTGCCACAAGATAATTCGTTCTTTACATATTCAGCTGGTGGAAGTGTATTGTTACATAATTTATTTGAAAAGAATAATGTTTTAACGTTTGCAAAAGTGAGAGCTGGTTTTGCTAAAATTGCAAGTGATTTAGGTGCTCTTTCAACTAATCCAGCATATACTTATGCTAATACAGCTTTCCAAATAGGTACAAATACAACTAATTATGTAGCCGCTTGGCAACCAATAGGTGCGGTAGATGCTGTTTTAAAGCCATCTATAAATGAAAATTTTGAGGTTGGGTTAGATTTAAAGTTTTTGAATAACAGATTGTCCTTTTCCGGAACATATTATAATGAAAAAAGAAAAGACGAGCCTATTCCTGTAACATTGCCTGCTTCATCAGGATATACAAATGTTTTTGCCAATTCAGGAGAAGTTAAAAGAGAAGGTGTAGAATTGAGTTTATCTGGTGATGTTTTTAAATCAGGGGATTTTACTTGGACAACCTCTTTGAACTTTGCCAAAAATAAAACTACTATATTAAAAGTTGCAGATGGTACAGAAGCTATCAATTTTGGGTCTGCTGATGATTATGCAAAAGTAAATGTTACTCAGATAGCTGGACAAGAATGGGGGCAGTTGATCGGTACAGGATATAAGTATGATGCAAATGGTAATAAAATTATCGATGTTGATCCGGTATTAGGTACTGTAACTTACGCATTGGAAACAAATAAAAGTTTTGGTTCTGTATTACCAGATTTTACAGGAGGTTTCTACAATACATTTACTTATAAAGGTTTTTCATTAAGTGCTGCAATAGACTTTCAAAAAGGTGGGAAATTCTTTTCTCTTGGAGAAATGTGGGCAGATTACAGTGGTTTGACACCAAAAACTACAGCTAATGGAATTAGAGAAAACGGCGTTAGAGTAGTTGGTGTTAATTCTGCCGATGGTTCTGCTGTGGATGAATTAGTAGAAGCTCAAACTTATTTTCAACAATTTTATTCTAATAGTTTAATTGAGGATTACATCCACGATGCTAGCTACATTAAGTTAAGAGAATTGGCATTAAATTATCAATTACCATCAAAACTTTTTTATAACACTGCAATCAAAGCTATTACAGTTGGTTTAATTGCTAGAAATCCATTTTTAATTTATGTGTCTAAGGATAATATTCATAAACAAGATCCTTCAGAGCTATCAAATACATTTGGAGAAAATGCTAACTTACCTTCAACAAGAAGTTTTGGTGTTAATGTTAAACTTAATTTCTAAATAAAAAAAAATGAAAAATTTTAAAATATATATTATTGCTTTAGTGGGAGCTTTATCATTCAATTCTTGTAATGATAAAGAGTTCAGTGATGAATACTATGCTAATACATACGGGATTTATTCTGCAGATTATAAATCATTAATGACTGGTGCTATTTCTGATTTCGCGCAGAGGGGTGGGCAGAATTTTTTTATGAAGCCGATGTTGTACTCACAATATTTGTCTCAGGTAGTTTATACTTCAGAATCTCAATATGCTCAAGTAGGAGGACAATGGGATTGGTATTATGTTAGAAGTATAAAAAATCTGAACACAATTATTGATGCTTATTCTGGTAATGTTGACAACCTTATGACAGCTCAAGGAAGTAAAGAAAATATGATTGGGGTTTCAAAAATTCTTCGAGCGATTATTTACAAGAGACTCACTGATACTTATGGAGATATTCCTTATTCTGAAGCAGTTAAGTATGATCAGGGAATTTTAACTCCGAAATTTGATTCTCAGGAATCAATTTATAAAAATTTGATAAATGATTTAAAAGACGGTAGGGATCTATTGGATGCTACGAAAACTCGTCCAGTAGGAGATAATCTATATTTGGGAGATGTAACTAAATGGAAAAAACTTGCTAATTCAGTTATTTTACAAGCTACTCTTCAACTGTCAAAAAAATATCCAGGTGTTAGTGATTATGCTGCAGTAGAATTCAAATCAGCTTTAGCAAATACTGCAGGATCTATAGAAACTGTAGCTGATGAAGCTTGGTTCACTTATTCTTCGCTTGCTGGTATAAACAATCCAATTTATGCCTTTAGAGCAGCTGATTATAGAATGTCAGCTCAGCTTATTGAGTCATTAAAAGGAACAAAAACGGGAGCTAATGCAGCATTTAATGTGACGTCTAATCACACGCCAGACTCTAGAAGAACAGTTTATGCTACTAATACAAACCCAGGTTTACCTTATGGATATAGCGCAACAGATTTGGCATCTGCGGGGTATACAACAGCTAGTAAATCCCAGATGAATGCCAGATTTAGAGGTGCAACTTCTACATTGAATCTAATGTCAGCGTCATATACATTTCTTAATAGAGCAGAAGCTGCTGCTAGAGGCTGGACTACAGAGGATGTTGCTACATTACTTACAAAAGGGATTACTTTAAGTTATCAATCATTGGACTCTAAGTATTCTACTTCAATTTCATCAGGGGCAGCAGCATATGCGGCAGCTAGAGTTGCAGATATTTCTACAGCACCTGGCGGAGCTCTTCAAGTAATTGGCGAAGAAAAATGGATATCTCTTTTTACAAAAGGATTCGATTCTTGGTCAGAATGGAGAAGAACGGGATATCCAAATCTTAAGCCTGCTCCAAGTTCTTTGAATGGAGGAGTGATTCCAAGAAGAATTATGTACCCTACATCGGAAGCTATATATAACAAGACAAATTATACAGCTGCATTAAAATCTTTAACTCCAAATAGTGATTTAAATACATCAAAAATCTGGTGGGATCAATAATAGGTTTCACACTTGATATATAATTAAACCCGCAGCAATGCGGGTTTTTATTTTATTATTCTAACAACAAAAAACCTGAGAAACAATGTTCTCAGGTTTTTGAATTTATATAAAGTAATTCTATCTTCCAAACAAACCGCCACCCATGCCAGGCATATTTGGCATTTTGCTCATCATCTGCATCATTTGCTTGCCTTGAGGGCCTTGCATCATTTTCATCATTTTGCCCATCTGGTCAAATTGCTTCATCAAGGCATTTACATCTTCTAGCTTTCTACCCGAACCTTTAGCGATTCTTTGTTTTCTGGAAACATTGATGATAGAAGGTCTTCTTCTTTCGTCGGGCGTCATCGAATGGATAATCGCTTCGATATGTTTGAAAGCATCATCATTAATGTCCACATCTTTAATCGCTTTTCCAACACCCGGAATCATCCCCATCAGATCCTTCATATTACCCATTTTTTTGATTTGGTTGATCTGCTTTAAGAAATCATCGAAACCAAATTCATTCTTAGCAATTTTCTTATGAAGTTTCTTAGCTTCCTCTTCGTCAAACTGTTCCTGAGCTCTTTCAACCAAGGAAACAACATCTCCCATTCCGAGAATTCTGTCAGCCATCCTTTCCGGATAGAAAAGGTCCAGCGCTTCCATTTTTTCTCCGGTAGAAATAAATTTGATAGGCTTTTCAACTACAGAACGAATTGTCAACGCCGCTCCACCACGTGTATCACCATCCAATTTCGTAAGAACAACACCGTCAAAATTCAAAGTATCATTGAAGGCTTTAGCCGTATTCACAGCATCTTGTCCTGTCATCGAATCTACTACGAAAAGCGTTTCAGTAGGTTTAATCGTTTGATGAACCGCCTTGATTTCGTTCATCATTTGCTCATCAACCGCCAAACGACCAGCCGTATCCACAATTATTGTATCAAATCCATTTGATTTTGCATAATTAATTGCGTTCTCAGCAATCGCAACAGGGTTTTTATTTTCTACCTCGGTATAGACAGGAATATTGATTTGAGTTCCCAGAACTTTCAACTGGTCAATCGCTGCAGGTCTGTAAACGTCACAAGCTACCAAAAGTGGTTTTTTGCTTCTTTTTTGTTTCAGATAGTTGGCTAATTTTCCGGAGAAAGTTGTTTTACCAGAACCTTGTAGACCAGCAATCAAAATGACAGTCGGCTTCCCGGAAAGATTGATTCCTTCTTGAGAACCACCCATCAAATCTACCAATTCATCGTGAACAATTTTCGTCATCAATTGTCCTGGCGTTAGCGATGTCAAAACGTTTTCACCTATAGCTTTATCCTGAACTCTTTTTGTAAGGTCTTTGGCAACTTTATAATTGACATCGGCATCCACCAATGCTCTTCGGATTTCCTTTACCGTTTCTGCAACGTTGATTTCCGTGATTTTTCCACGGCCCGAAATATTATGAAGCGCTTTATCTAGCTTGTCTTGTAAACTGTTAAACATAACTTTAATAGGATATTTAAGGTAGCAAAAATAAGAAAATTTAAACGAAGTTACAGCGTCAGTGATGACTAATCAATCATCATTTATTTTTTGTTTTATTTGGGGCAGTTTAATCCGCATTTTATAAATAGAATTAAGTTTGTCAGGATTGTTTATTTTTGCAAAATGAATCAGATATTAATACTAATTATTGCAACCGCTTCACTAATTATTCTTAATATAATTGTGTATTATTTGTTCAAAATGGTTTTAATAAAAGGCAATAATTCCGGATTGAGATTTTTAGGAATTAACTTGTTAAAAGATATAATCTGGCTTACCGGAATTTTATTTTTTATAGACAAAACAAAAGTTAATTTTCTGATTTTGAGTTTGATTTTTTTAATCAGTTCTTTTTTAATTTATTATTTTGTCATTGTAAGGCTCAATAAATCATAGTATTATGAATTTGATAAAAATCATATAATTTAGTTTTTCTAACCATTATAAATCGATATATTTGCAAACCGATAAAATGTGTTATGAAGCTAAAAATTAATTCTGTTTTTTTTACGTTTTTGTTCATCTTTTCTAGCGTTTTCATCTCTGCTCAGCACGAAGTTGCTAATGTAGGTGAAACAGCAGAAATAGAAAAGGCCGAGAAATCATTTGATGCAAAGAAAATGATAATGGAGCATATCGGCGATTCTAATGAATGGCATCTGATGACTCTGAATGAAGGGACTGCGGAAGAGAAACATATCTCTGTTCCATTGCCAATTATTGTAAAGGACGAGGCTGGGATCCATACATTTTTATCATCTTCTGTAGCTCATGGTCACGAACATGACGGGTATACTTTGCACGACGGGCAATTAGTATCTACTAAAGGTTTGGAAAAAGCAACATTGTTCGGTTTGATTGGAGGTAAGCAAGATTCCGGAAAGGTTTTTTATGATTTTTCTATCACAAAAAATGTTTTTACAATGTTATTATCAGTTGTGTTTATGTTGGTTATCTTCATTGGAATGGGGAGAAGTTATAAAAATTCTATGATGCCAAAAGGAGTTGGTAGGATTTTAGAGCCAATCGTTATTTTCATCCGTGACGAAGTAGCAATTCCAAATATTGGATCTTCAAAATACAAAAGGTTTATGCCTTATTTATTGACAGTATTTTTCTTTATATGGATTAATAACCTCTTCGGATTGATTCCATTCTTTCCTTTTGGAGCTAACTTGACCGGGAATATAGCAATTACTGCAGTTTTAGCAATTATTACTTTGGTGATTACGCTTTTCAGTGCCAACAAAGATTACTGGAAGCATATTTTCATGCCGCCGGTTCCGATTTTGCTTTACCCTATTATGGTTCCGATTGAGATTATTGGCGTGTTTACAAAGCCGTTTGCTTTGATGATGCGACTTTTTGCCAACGTAACGGCAGGTCACATTATGATACTGGCGATTATTTCATTGATATTTATTTTTAAAACACCATTATTAGGATTTGCATCTGTGCCTTTGGCATTATTCA
The DNA here is from genome assembly GCF_003730015.1 of Epilithonimonas hominis. Taxonomy (GTDB): domain Bacteria; phylum Bacteroidota; class Bacteroidia; order Flavobacteriales; family Weeksellaceae; genus Epilithonimonas; species Epilithonimonas hominis. Next base: position 58,532 of record NZ_RJTU01000047.1, read on the forward strand.
TTTCTGTATTGGAGTTATTGGTTGCAGTATTGCAGGCGTATATTTTCACAGTATTGTCAGCATTATTTATTGGAATTGCAGTACAGGATCACTCACACGAACATTAAGATACAATTAAAAAGAACATATTTAACCTAAATAATTTTATTATGGATTTAACAACTGGAGCAGGATTAATTTACGTAGGGATCGGTTTAGCAGTATTAGGCGTAGGTCTAGGAATTGGTAAAATCGGTGGACACGCAATGGATGCTATCGCTAGACAACCGGAACAAGCTGGTAAAATTCAGGGAGCAATGCTTATCGCAGCTGGTCTTATTGAAGGAGCTGGTCTTATTGCGATTATTTTTGGTGCATTCATCAAGTAATCCTTATTACATCTAAGTCTTAGCAAAACGGTTGGTTTTGCTAAGACTTTTCTTAAATTCAAAAAAATTATTTTAATTAATAAAAAACTTAGATTATGATAGAGCCGGGCATAGGTTTATTATTTTGGATGACACTTACATTCATCATCCTATTGTTTTTATTAGCAAAATTTGCGTGGAAACCAATTCTTAACGCAGTTAATGATAGAGAAGTTACGATCATCGATGCGCTTAATCAAGCTAAATTAGCTAAACAAGAGATGGCTCAGTTGAAAGAAGATAACGAAAGAATCCTACGCGAAGCAAGAGCTGAAAGAGACGGCATCTTGAAAGAAGCGAGAGAAATGAAGGATAAAATCGTAAATGAAGCAAAGGACAGTGCTAAAGTAGAAGGAGAGAAGATGATCGCTGCTGCAAGACAGTCTATACAGTCTGAGAAAAATGCTGCAATGGCAGACATCAAAACTCAAATCGGAACCTTGTCTGTGAACATCGCTGAAAGTATCCTAAAAGAGAAATTGAACAACGATGGCGCACAAAATGCTCTTGTAGAAAATATTCTTAACAAGTCTAACCTTAACTAATCAGGATGCTGACATCTAAAGTAGCTAAAAGATACGCGCAGGGTTTGCTGGATTTTACTCAGGAATCCGGTAACACAGAATCTGTTTTCAATGAGATGAAAGACATTGTTAAAATAATGTCGCAATCTAAAGACCTGAATCAGTTTTTCGGTACACCCATCATTGATTCAAGAAAGAAAGAAGCAATTGCTTTAGAAATATTCAAGGATTTTTCACCTGTTGCTAAAAACTTGATCAGACTTGTTATCAAGCAGGGAAGAGAATCTCAGCTCAAAGGTATTGCTCAGGAATTCATTAATAAAGTAGAAGACATCAAAGGGACTCAGAGAATTTCTTTGACAAGCGCTTCTAAGTTATCAGAACAAAATATTCAAAAGATTATTGCTGATTCCAAAATGGTCAATGTTACTAACTATGATTTGGAAACGATTATCAAACCAGAAATTCTCGGAGGTTATATCCTGAGAGTAGGTGATCAGCAAATTGATGCTTCAGTTAGAACTAAACTTAGCAACATCAAAAAAGAATTTCAACTTAATTAAGAAAAAACAACCATATAATGGCAGAAATAAATCCGGCAGAAGTATCAGCGATACTGAAGCAGCAATTAGCAAATTTCGATACTCAATCTAACGTAGAAGAAGTTGGTACTGTTCTTACAATAGGTGATGGTATTGCTCGTGTTTACGGTTTAGAAAACGTTCAGTACGGAGAATTGGTAAGATTCGAAGCTGGAGTAGAAGGTATTGTTCTTAACCTTGAAGAAGATAACGTAGGTGTTGCGCTTCTTGGTGAATCCAAATTGGTAAAAGAAGGCGATACTGTAAAAAGAACTAACAGAATTTCTTCTATCAAAGTTGGAGAAGGAATGCTTGGTAGAGTTGTTGATACTCTAGGAAATCCAATTGATGGAAAAGGACCTATCGAAGGAGAACTTTATGAGATGCCTTTGGAAAGAAAAGCGCCGGGAGTTATCTTCCGTCAGCCGGTAACTGAGCCCCTTCAGACTGGTATCGTTGCTATCGATTCTATGATTCCTGTAGGAAGAGGACAAAGAGAGTTGATTATTGGTGACAGACAAACTGGTAAAACAGTTGTTGCTATTGATACCATTATCAATCAAAAAGAATTTTATGATGCTGGACAACCAGTATATTGTATATATGTTGCAATTGGACAAAAAGCTTCCACTGTAGCACAAATCGTTAAAACTTTAGAAGATAAAGGTGCTTTGGCTTACACTGTGGTTGTGGCTGCAAATGCTTCTGACCCAGTTCCAATGCAGGTTTACTCTGCAATGGCAGGTGCTTCTATCGGAGAATATTTCCGTGATACTGGTCGCGCTGCTTTGATCGTTTATGATGATTTATCAAAACAAGCGGTTGCTTACCGTGAGCTTTCTCTTCTATTAAGAAGACCACCAGGACGTGAGGCTTACCCAGGAGACGTTTTCTACTTACACTCAAGATTGTTGGAAAGAGCAGCAAAAGTAATTGCTGATGATTCTATCGCAAAACAAATGAATGATTTGCCAGAATCTCTTAAGCCAATCGTGAAAGGAGGTGGTTCATTAACAGCTCTTCCTATCATCGAAACTCAAGCTGGTGACGTTTCTGCATACATTCCTACAAACGTGATCTCAATTACAGACGGACAGATTTTCCTAGAGTCTGATTTGTTTAACTCAGGTGTTCGTCCAGCAATTAACGTTGGTATCTCTGTATCTAGAGTAGGAGGTAACGCTCAAATCAAATCAATGAAAAAAGTGTCTGGTACTTTGAAACTAGACCAGGCTCAATATAAAGAATTGGAAGCGTTTGCTAAGTTCGGTTCTGACCTAGATGCTGCAACTTTGGCGGTAATCTCTAAAGGAGAAAGAAACGTGGAGCTTTTGAAGCAGCCGGTAAACTCTCCGCTTCCTGTAGAAAGCCAAGTGGCTATGATTTATGCAGGTACTGAAAACCTCTTGAGAAATATCCCAATCAGAAAAGTGAAGGAGTTTCAGGTAGAATATGTTGATTTCCTAAGAAATAAACACCCAGAAGTTATGTCAGCGCTTAAAGCTGGTAAGATTGATGACTCAATCACAGGAACTCTCAAGCAGGTTGCAACTGAGCTTGCATCGAAGTATAAATAAAAATTAGTTGATGGTTTTTGGTTGATAGTTGACAGAATTTTCTAAAACTAACAACCAACAACCGACAACCAACAACTAAATAAATATGGCAAACTTAAAAGAAATACGAGGCAGAATTTCATCTATATCTTCTACGATGCAGATTACCAGTGCTATGAAAATGGTTTCCGCTGCGAAACTAAAGAAAGCACAAGACGCAATCGTAATGCTGAGACCTTACTCAGAAAAACTTCAGGAGATTATAGAGAACGTAAGTGCTGCTTCTGATGCTGACAGTATCTCAGAATTCGCTATAGAAAGAGAGGTGAAAAAAGTGCTTTTCATTGCAGTGACTTCCAACAGAGGTTTGGCTGGAGCTTTCAACTCATCTGTAATCAAGGAGATGAACTTACAGTTTTCTGCTAATAATAATGTGGAAACGGAAGTTTTGACCATCGGTAAGAAGGCTTTTGATGCGATGAGAAAGAACAAAACGGTTTATGAAAACCACAGTTCTTTATTCGATAATCTTTCTTTTGACCACGTTTCCAATATGACGGAAAAAGTAATGTCGGATTTCAAAGCTGGTAAATTTGATAAAGTGTATGTCGTTTACAATAAATTTATCAATGCAGCTACTCAGGAAGTAGTAACAGAGCAGGTTTTGCCTATTGCTGTTTCTGCAGAGAAAGCAAGCTTAGACGTTAATGTAGATTACATCTTTGAGCCAGGTCGGGAGGAAATCCTTAAAACATTGATTCCAAAATCGATTAAAACTCAAATATTCAAAGCTGTTTTAGATTCTGTAGCATCAGAGCACGGTGCAAGGATGACAGCGATGCATAAGGCGACTGACAATGCAGAAGCACTTAGAAATGACCTTAAGATTTTCTATAACAAAGCAAGACAGGCTGCCATCACCAACGAAATATTAGAAATTGTTTCCGGAGCAGAAGCGCTGAAGAACAGTTAATAAAGATAAGTTAAAGTTAGTAGTTAGTTATAAAAAGCATTGGAGTTCAGATTTCAGTGCTTTTTATTATTTTGGGCAGCTTAATCCGCCTTCCGCTCCCAAACCTAACGAAGTGGTTCGACGAAGTCAATCTTTTCACTCCTCTGCGTTGCGTAAAAAGGATTTCCGCTCAAATCGAGGAGCGAGATTCATCGATTCAAATGAAAAAATATATAAATAGGAGATAAGTCGGGCTGCAGCTTCGCCATTTAGAAACAGTCAACCTTTAATTGGTTATAAGGAAAATAGCGACGAAATCTGGGTATGGTGGTGGAATATAATTCATTTAGTAATTATTGAGAGGTGAAGCTCCGAAATGTTGGTTGTGACATCACATTTTATCACAGAATCATATTTTTACAACTTCTGAACCTAAATTTTAATATCTAAATCCAAGTTAAAAAAAATATCTATCTTTGCAGATATTGTATATAAAAACATTAAATGGACCCCGATAGTTTAGTCAAACTTCTCATTGCATTATTTTTAGTTCTTCTCAATGGCTTTTTCGTAGCCGCTGAATTTTCAATCGTTAAAGTACGTTATTCCCAGATCCAGATTAAGGCTGCGGAAGGGAATACAATGGCAAAGCAGGCCGAAAGCATTATTAAAAATCTGGATGCTTATCTTTCCGCAACCCAGTTAGGAATTACATTGGCATCTCTTGCCTTAGGTTGGGTGGGAGAAAGTGCGTTGCACCATATTATAGAAGGGATATTTCATTCTCTTGATATCGAACTGGCACAGACTACTGTTACTACTATTTCTGTGGTATGCAGTTTCTTACTGATAACAATTATGCACATCGTTTTTGGGGAATTGGTGCCTAAGTCGATTGCCATTAGAAAGTCGGAAGCGACAACATTATTTATCGCATATCCTTTGCATCTTTTTTATAATATTTTCCGTCCATTCATTTGGTTGATGAATTCATTATCCAATGGATTTTTGAAAATTATAAAAATTCATCCTGTTTCAGAACATGATATTCACTCTACAGAAGAGCTTCAGCTGTTGGTAAAACAATCTGCAGACAGCGGCGAAATTGAAGAAGAAAATTACGAAATCATTAAGAATGCTTTTGACTTTACAGATCATAATGCAAAGCAGATCATGATTCCAAGACAGAATATCTCCTCCATTGATATTGAAGATGATAAGGAAGAGATCATTTCGAAGATTATGGATAGCGGATATTCCAGAATTCCTGTTTATGAAGGTTCTATAGACAATATAATTGGTATTTTCTACACGAAGGAAATCATCAGAGAGTATATCAAAAGTAAAGGCGAACTGACTCACGAGGATCTTAGAGGCTTGATGAGAGAAGCATTCTTTGTAGTAGGAAGTAAGAAAATATCTGATCTTCTAAAAGTATTCCAATTCAAAAAACAGCATATGGCGATTGTTATTGATGAATTTGGTGGCACCGAAGGAATCATTACTCTTGAAGATATTTTGGAGGAATTGGTAGGGGAAATTCAAGATGAGGAAGATGAAGAAGAGAAAATCGTTGACAAAGTTGGAGAAAATACCTATTGGGTAAAAGCGACACAGCCACTGGAAGAAATCAATGAGTGTATTCCAAAAAAAATACCGCCTTCAGAAGAGGGAGAATACAATACTTTGGCCGGGTTCATTTTGAATGAACTACAAGATATCCCGGAAGAAAATCAGGAATTCGATTATGGACCTTATCATTTTAAGATTCTTAAAATGCAAAATAAGAGTGTAGAACTTGTCGAATTGTTTTACAACAAATCATTGGTAGAAGATATCACAGACGAGATCACAGAGGGCTGAAAAAATGATAATCTATAACAATAAATCTTACGACCAGCCAAAGCGCCAATACGAAGGAGATGTGTTGGTTCTGGAAGAGGAGGATCAAGTGTACAAACTGGTACTTCATAACGATGATGTTAATACCTTTGATTTTGTAATTATGTGTCTTATTGAGATCTGTGAGCACACTTTGGAACAGGCGGAACAATGTACAATACTAGTGCATTATAAAGGTAAATGTACAGTGAAAACCGGCGCACTGGAGAAACTTAAACCTATGAATCAAGCGTTGCTGGACAAAGGTTTAAGTTCCGAAATAGTATAACAAAAACTATCACTTTTGTGATAGTTTTTGTTTTTTAGTGAAAGCTATAAATAGGCTTCAGCTGATATATTATTCTTAGAAAATACTATATGTTGCCTCGAAAATTGTAGTTCCACAAAAATATTATTTCTGTACCTCCAACCGGATTTGATTCGTTGAAACCGCCATTATCAGGTATTTTGATGCTAATTTTCTATTCTAAATAGTCTCTCCTTAAACCAC
>NZ_RJTU01000029.1 GCF_003730015.1 Epilithonimonas hominis
TTTTATCGGACAACAATGATTTTAAATTCGACTTTGGAATTTTGAACGCAAAGTCCGCAAAGATTTTTGAAATTATTGAAAACATTTTTAAGGTTAACGAATCATAAATTCATAGATTCCTTTAAAAATAATAAACTATGATATAAAGACGTTGGCGCTCATCAAAGAATTAATATCATATTTTGAATTTCGTATTCTGTAACATTTTTGTCTTTTTTAAACTAATTTTGTGAGGTTTAAAAAATCGTTGAAAAGAAAGACGAAACCTCAACATAGCCCCGATGGTAGCGGCATCCTTTTTTGCAAAAAAAGATATAGCGGACAGCGGGTTGGAATAGTGAACCGAAGGACCAATTTTGTTGCTCCTAAAAAAAATTAAAAAAATCTGTATGCTGAAAGCAGAAAATATCAAAAAAACATACAACACCGGGAAGAAAATTGCGCTGCAGGACTTTTCGATTGAAGTCCCAACTGCGAGTATCTATGGGCTTTTGGGTCCGAATGGCGCTGGAAAAACATCGTTTATCCGAATCATTAATCAAATCACTCAAGCGGATGAAGGAAATGTTTGGATTGATGGCGAAAAACTGAATCCGGAACATATCAAAAACATTGGTTATATGCCGGAAGAACGCGGTCTTTACAAGAATATGACGGTGGGCGACCAACTTTTATATTTTGGTGAACTGAAAGGAATGTCCCGACAAGAAGCGCTTTCGCAAGCGAAATTCTGGTTCGAGCAACTGAATATCGACCAATGGTGGAAGAAAAAACTGAGTGAACTTTCCAAAGGGATGGCGCAGAAAATTCAGTTTGTGGTAACGGTTCTGCATCGTCCGAAATTATTGATTCTGGATGAGCCTTTTTCGGGTTTTGACCCTGTGAATGCGAATCTTATTAAAGACCAAATCATCCGATTGAAAAATGAGGGAACGACAATCATCCTGTCAACACACCGAATGGAAAGTGTGGAGGAAATGTGTGATTTTGTAGCATTGATTAATAATTCTAAAAAAGTTCTGGACGGGAAAGTTTTTGATGTTCGAGAACAGTTTAAACAAAATGTTTTCTCTGTGGTTCTATCGGATGTGAATTCTGAAAATCTGGAGGAACTGACGAGAAAATATCAAATCGAAAATCTGGGAACGGCAAATGGTCTTTTCAATTTTGAGTTGAAAAATACAGAGAATCAAAATGTTCTGCTTCAAGACCTTCTGAAAACGGGAACGATACGAACCTTCAACGAGAAAATCCCGAGTATGAATGAGGTCTTCATTAATGCAGTGAAGTCATAAAATCAATTTTTTCCCCGACCCTAAAGGGAGAATTGATTTTCTTCAAATGGAGGATTGATTTTCTTCGCTCCCTTTACGGTTGGGGAAACGAAGAAAATCAAAATACTTTTTACTTAATACAGTTTACTTTTTACAATAAATGAAAAATATATTCCTCATAACGAAAAGAGAATTCCTGACGCAGGTTAAGAAAAAATCTTTTATTATCCTGACACTTTTGGCGCCGCTTATGATTATTGGTTTTGGCGCTCTGATTGGTTTTATGTTTAAAGCCAACGAAGCAGAATACAAGTTTGAAGTGGTTGACAAAAGCGGGATTTTTGCTGGTCAATTGAAATCAACGAAAGATATCACTTACACTTTTGTGCCAACTAATACGGAAAATGCTTTGGTTAAAAACCTGAAAGAACTGAAAGGCTCGGACGGAATCCTCATCATTCCGGAACTGAAAGACAAGAATTTTGATGCTTTGGAAAGTGGAACAAAATTACTGACTAATAAGAAAATTGGTGTTGACACGAAAGTTTCTATTTCTTCTGACCTAAGCAATATTTTGAAAAAAGAGAAAATCAAAATGCTCGGAATCTCCGAAGACAGAATCGTGAATCTTGATAAAAGCTTCAAGATCATTTCTCAAAATGTAACGGAAAGTGACCGACCAGAAAGTGATATGGCTTTCGGCATCAAAACCGCGTTGAGTTTTGGGTTGATGTATGTGGTTTTTATGTTCATCATTATTTACGGTGTTCGTGTGATGCGAAGTGTTTTGGAAGAGAAAAACAACCGTGTTGTGGAAATTATCATCTCGTCTGTAAAACCATTTGAACTGATGATGGGAAAAATCTTGGGTGTGACTTTGGTGGCTCTGACACAGTTTATCGTTTGGATTGCGATGACGGTAACCGCAGCAATATTCCTAAATACAGGTTTCTCTGCGATGCAGAAAAATTTGCCCGCCGGACAAGAGGAAGCGATGAAAAATTTGGACATCCAGCAGATGGCGACAGAAATTTCTCATATTCTTTTGGATATGAATTATGTAGGAATCATCGGGGTTTTTGTGTTCTTCTTTTTGTTCGGCTATATCTTTTACAGCTCGATGTACGCAGCGATTGGAAGTGCAGTTGATAATGAAACCGAGACTCAACAGTTCACAATGTTTGCTATTGTTCCATTAATGCTGGGACTTTACGGAAGTTTTACTATTATGAATAATCCAGATGGACCGATGGCTTTTTGGCTGTCGATTATTCCATTTACTTCGCCAGTTGCGATGATTGCGAGAATTCCGTTCGGTGTTCCGCTTTGGGAGATTTTGTTATCGATTTTCCTTTTGATTGCTTCTACTCTACTGATGGTTTTTATTGCTGCAAAAATATATAGAGTTGGGATTCTGATGTATGGAAATAAAGCGACTTTGAAGGAGATTTGGAAGTGGATTAGAAGTTGATTTCGATATCAAATTAATTTTCATTTTATTTGTAGGAAAATTAATATCAAATGATTAGAATTCACACAAAAAGGAAATTAAGCTTTTCAAATCCAAAAGGAGATGATTCAGTTTCAGAAATAAAAATCAAAAATAAACTAATTGAAGTTGAAACTAAGGAACAGAAAAAACCTCTTTACTTAGTAATGCAAAGTATTTGGTTTAAAGCAATTGAAATTGGGGAAAAGACTGAAGAATATAGGGATGGAACAGATTTTTACAAATCTAGGCTTTGTAATCGAGACAAAACAGGAAAAATCTTAAGTTATAAAAATTACAAGACTGCGATACTTCAAGAAGGTTATCATAAAGGTGCAAAACGTTTAATAATTGAAGTAAAAAAATTGAATTAAAAAAAGACTTCACTATTCACTTGGGTCAAATTATAGAACGACAAAATTTCTAATAAAAGAAAGAGATTCCAAAATTGGAATCTCTTTCTTTATTTCTTTCTCTTAGCTTTAGATTTTGCTTTCTGCTGAGCTCTGTTCGCACCAAACTTCTTCGGTGCTTTTCGCTTGCTTGGTCCGCCAAGATTGATTTTCTTGTTCTTGTCTTTTTTCTCGTGGAAAGCAGATTCGCCTTCGTTGAGTTTGGCTGTAGTGAGGAATTTCATTTTCACTTCGTCCTGCTCAGAAGCAATTTTGACTTTCGAAATGGTTACTTCTTCTGGAAAAGTAGATTTTGCAATTTCTTTGTCCATCAAGAGTTCGATGTCCAGAAGTTGTGCTTCTTCTTTTTTGGTGTAGAAGGTCACTGCAATTCCGTCCTTGTCTGCACGACCGGTTCTACCGATTCTATGGATGTATTGCTCCGGAACTTCTGGAACTTCGAAGTTGAAAACGTGCGAAATATCCGGAATATCCAAACCTCTCGCCATAATATCTGTGGTAATCACGCCACGCAATTCTTCATTACTGAATTCCTGCATTACTCTTAATCTGAAATTCTGAGATTTATTGGAATGAATGACTCCAAACTCATCCGGAAACTCAACATTTAATTTATCAAAAATTAAATCCGCGTGTTTTTTATTATTAGCGAAAATCAAGATTTTCTCAAGATTATCTTCGGTTTTAAGAAGATGAATTAATAAGTTCAATTTGGTATTGAAATTATCTACAGGAATCGCAGATTGCGCAATTTTTTCCAAAGGTGTTCCTGACCTTGCCAAGGAAATCTCGATTGGAGAAGCGAAATATTCATTTAGGATTTCGTCTAGAGCTTCGGTCATCGTTGCTGAGAAAAGAATGTTTTGCCTTTTCTCTTTCATCATTTCGAAAATATGAGTCAGTTGCGGACGGAAACCTAGATTCAGCATTTCGTCGAATTCATCAATGATTAATTTATTAACTTCTCTTAGAGAAATCGCATTATCAATCGACAAATCCATTACACGACCAGGCGTTCCAACCAAAATGTCGCATCCTTCATTGAACAGCAATTTCTGCGTATTGATATTCTTTCCACCATAAACGCCGATAACTCTTGCAGTGATATTTTCCGTCAGTTTTTCAAGAACTTCTGTCACCTGAACTACCAATTCTCTTGTCGGAACGAGAACCAAAACCGTTGGATTTCCCGTTTTGTTATATTTCCAAGTTTTGAGAACAGGAAGCAGATAAGCCAAAGTTTTTCCGGTTCCGGTCTGTGCAATTCCCATCACATCACGACCTGAAAGAATCGGTTTCAAACTTTTTTCCTGAATCGGAGTCGGTTCAAATAAATCTAAATCGGCTAGAACATCAAGAATCTTTTCCGGTAAATCGAAATCTGCAAAAGTGGTCTTATTCATTTTGCAAAGATATGGATTTTGAAATCAAGCTTTTGAATAACTTTTTATTAAGAATTTAATTACACGCAGCCCGGCTTGAGCGGAAATCCTTTTTACGCAACGAAGTGAAGTGAAAAGATTGACTTCGTCGAACCTAAAGGTTTGGGAGCGGAAGGCGGATTAAGCTGCCCAAATCATAAAATTAATTAGAAGATTATTTCTGCTCTTCCTTCAAAATAATCCTAAAAGTCGTTCCTTTTCCAAGCTCGGAACTTGCAATTCGAACTTCGCCATTATGATATTCCGACACTACTCTTTTCGTCAAAGATAATCCTAAACCCCAACCCCGTTTTTTGGTAGAAAATCCAGGTTTGAAAGCATTTCGGATTTGTTGTTTGGTCATTCCGCAACCTGTATCGGTCACGTCAATATAGACATTTTTGTTCTTTTTATAAAGTGACAATTCCAGTTTCCCTTCGCCTTTCATTGCATCTACTGCATTTTTTACGAGATTTTCAATCACCCAGCTCATCAGAATCCGGCTGTGTGGCACCAAAACCGGCTCGTATGTTTTTCTCAACATAAAATTGACCTTTGTTGAAATTCTTTTTTTTAGGTAATCAAAGTTTTGCTGAATTGTTGTATTGATATCAAGATCCGTCAGTTCGGGAATGGAACCTATTTTAGAAAAACGTTCGGAAATGGTTTTGAGACGATTGACGTCCATCTCCAGTTCTTTTACGCCTAAACTATTTTCATCTTCCAGCTTCATAATTTCTACCCAACCAATCATTGATGACAAGGGCGTTCCAATCTGATGTGCGGTTTCTTTTGCAAGACCAGCCCAAACGAAACCTTCGTCGGTTTTTTTAAGTGTTCTCAGAAACCAAAAAGAAAAAAGCAAATAGGCGCCGATGAACAAGGCTAAAATGTATGGATAATAGCGAAAATAATTCAGCAAATCTGAGTTATCATAATATATATACTGATTTTGACCGGACGGCAGTTCTACAACGAAAGGCTCATAAGAATTCTCCATTTTGCTGATCAGGTTTTTCAGCTTTATAGAGTCTTGTTCTATATTCGGAGGAATATTAGCTTGGAAAATCGGATTTTTCTTTTTGTCTGTTACTACTATCGGAAGATTGGTATTATCCTGCATCACAGCAAGATACAACTCTTGGATTTTCGGATCGGCAGAAATTTCGTCGTCTGTGTAAGCCTTTAGCGCTGTCGCAATCAGATTGATTTTCTGAATCTCCTGTTTACGCAATTGATCTATCATCAGGAAAGATGAAACTGAAATTCCAAAGACTATAGCAGTCATTATAAAATATACGACCCAGCTATTGATGCGTTTCAGAAAATTAAGACCTTTCATTATTGCTTATTAAACGGCAATTTAGGAATTTATTATATAAAAATTAAATGTTAGATTTTAGAGATTAGATATCAGCGTAAAATTTGAAGATTAATATTGATATTTGTATCAACATAAATTATAAAAATGATAACAATTCAAAATAATAAACTAAAAGCTACTTTTAAAGAATTAGGAGCAGAATTAACATCTCTTATCAATCTAGAAAACGGAAAAGAAATAATGTGGGAAGGCAATCCTGATTTCTGGGGCGGACAAAGTCCTGTTCTTTTTCCAACTGTCGGCGCTTTGAAAAATGAACAATATATTTTTGAAGGTAAAACTTATGAATTGCCTCGCCACGGTTTTGCAAGAAGACGCGTTTTTGAAATCAAAAATTCTTCTGAAAACGAAGTTATTTTTGAATTAAAATCTGATGGAGAATCTTTGAAAATTTATCCTTTCGAATTCAGTTTGGAAATCAAATATACTTTGGTTGAGAATAAACTGACGGTTTCTTATCAAGTCAAAAATCTATCGGAAAAGGAAATGTATTTTTCACTAGGCGCACATCCGGGATTCGCAATTGATACAAAAAATGGATTAAGTTATAATGATTATGAAATTGTTTTTTCTGATGATGAAAAACTAGAAATCCATCCTTTAGTTGATAATCTTATCAGCAACGAAACCGAAACGATTGAACTAGAAAATAAAACGTTGCCTTTGTCTTATGAATTATTCTCAAAAGATGCATTGGTAATGACTACAATGAAAAGCAGAGAATTGATTCTGAGAAATCATAAAAATACAGATAAAGTAATTTTCACTTTCTCTAATTTTCCTTATTTCGGAATTTGGGCAGCTAAAAATGCGGATTTTGTTTGCCTAGAACCTTGGCAAGGCATTGCAGATTTGGAAAACCATAATCAGGAATTGACGAAGAAATTTGGGATTTTGAAATTGGAGAAGAATCAAGATTGGATAGCTGATTGGGCGGTTGAAATTTAGTAATTTTTATCGCAAAGTCGCAAAAAAACCTTTAATATTATTTGAAAAGTCGCAAAGAAAAACCCTTTCAGAGTTTTGAACTCTGAAAGGGTTTCTTATTAGATTTTGATTCTACAACGTTTCTTTCAGCCAATCAAAAAATTCTCTTTGCCAAACCAAACCGTTTTGAGGATGTAAAACCCAGTGGTTTTCGTTCGGGAAGTAGAGAAATTTCGTTTTAAGACCTTTCAGTTTTGCCGCTTGGAAAGCTTCCTGACCTTGCTCATAAGGAACACGGAAATCTATTCCGCCCTGGATCACCATAATTGGCTTGTTCCATTTGTCCACAAAATTACTCGGATTGAATTCGGAATAAGCTTTCGGAGTCGGCTTATGCCAATAGCTTCCACCTAAATCCCAATTAGCAAACCAAAGTTCTTCAGTGGTTCCATACCAAGATTTCATATCAAACAATCCGTCGTGTGCAATAAATGTTTTGAATCTATTCTCGTGAACACCTGCCAACATAAACACAGAATATCCACCGTAACTTGCGCCAACCGCCGCTACTCTATCTCCGTCAACATAAGGTAACGTTTTGGCAAAATCTGTTGCTGACAAATAATCTCTAATCGGTTGTCCGCCCCAATCACCACTGATTTCTTCGTTCCATTTTACACCCCAGCCTGGCATTCCGCGTCTATTTGGTGCGACTACGATATAACCGTTTGCAGCCATCAAAGCGAAATTCCATCTTGTGGAGAAAAACTGTGTGAGTGCAGATTGCGGTCCTCCTTGACAATAAACCAAAGTTGGATATTTTTTGTTCGGGTCAAAATTTGGTGGATAATGGAACCAAACGCCCATTTCTTTTCCATCCGTTGTTTTTACCATTTTCAGTTCAGATTTTCCAGGAATTAATTTTGAGTAATTCTCTTTATTGATATCAGTAATCTGCTTCAAAGAACCTTTAGCATCAACCTCGAACAAATCTGCATTGTGATTGATATCCGTTTTTGTGACCCAAAGTTTGCCTTTGTTCTCCAAAACCACATCATTGATATCGAAATCGCCTTTTGTGATTTGTTTTACGGTTTTGTTTTTCACATCGACTGAGAACAATTGTTTAGTTCCTCTGAAAGCTGAAGTGAAATAAATTAATTTGGAATCCGAAGCCCATTTTACATCGCCCGTTACACTTTCGTCCCAAGCTTTGGTCAAATTGGTTTTTGATTTGGATTTCCAATCCATAATTACGATATCATTTTTGTCCGCTTCATAACCTTCTCTTTCCATTGAATTCCAAAGCAGGAATTTCCCGTCATTACTGAATTTAGGATTCACATCGTAACCCATCATTCCTTCCGTTAAATTCGTAGTTTTTCCGGAAGCCAGATTGTAAGCGAAAATATCGGTGTTGGTGCTTTGAGCATATTCGGCACCTGATTTTGCCTTAGTCACATAAAGCAATTCCGAAGAATCCGGACTCCAAACGAAATCTTCTGCACCACCAAATGGTTTCTGTGGTGAATCAAACGTCTTTCCTTCTAACAAGTCTTTCGCTTTATCCACAGATTCTGAAACATTAATCACAAAAACGTGATTGTAAGAACCTTCGTTCCAAGCATCCCAATGACGGTGGTTGAGGTCTGTATAAATCTGAGCTGTTGTTTTTGGCAAGTCTTTGTATTTGTCTTTTCCTAAAAGATTTTCTACCAAAACTTGTTTACTAAATGCGATTTTTTTAGCATCAGGAGAAATTACAATATTATCAACTTCGCCAATGTCATAAAATTCTGTCCAAGTTTTCCCAGAGTCTTTTGACAAGAAAATTTTATTATTTTCTAAAGCATAAATTCCATTTTTATCCCATTGGATTAGACTTTTCTTTCCCAAATCAATTTTGGTTGATTGTCCGGAAGCATTAAGCCAAAAAGCTTCGGAATTTGA
This sequence comes from Epilithonimonas hominis, assembly GCF_003730015.1. Lineage (GTDB taxonomy): Bacteria > Bacteroidota > Bacteroidia > Flavobacteriales > Weeksellaceae > Epilithonimonas > Epilithonimonas hominis. The sequence continues at coordinate 8,859 of NZ_RJTU01000029.1, forward strand.
TTTTTCTGTTTTAAGGTCTGTTTTGCTGATTTTGTAAATCAAAGAAGATTGATCCGGAGAAACGGACTGAACCCCAAGTCGGTTTAGGGTCCACATGATTTCCGGTGTCATTACCTGTTGTGCATTCATCATAAAAGGTGCTGCTGTTGCAACAAGAATATGTTTTAGTTTCATTAATAATAATTTAAAAACTTAGCGAAGGTATTAAATATTGCCGTAACTGTAACAATGAGTAATTTCATCTATTTAAATTCTCTCATCAACGAAAACCATGTTGTGAAGTTTCTTAAGAAATAAGTTTTTATTTATTGATTTATAATCATTATATTTGCGCTTCAAAATTTATTATCAAGACAATACTATGAGCACAATATTTACGCTATTTATGATTCTAATTATCATCGCTAGCATTTTATTAGTTATCATCATTATGGCGCAAAATCCAAAAGGAGGCGGACTTTCCGGAACCTTTGGAGGAGCTTCTTCTGCAACATTTGGGGTTCAGAGAACCAATGATTTCATGGAAAAAGCAACCTGGACTCTGGGAACTGTCATTGTAGTTTTAATTTTGCTTAGCATTATTCTTACGGGAAAACCATCCCAAACTTTACCAACAATGCCAGCTCCGGTAAAAAGCGAAGCTCCTGCAAAACAGGCTCCTGCTAACACGGCACCTGCAACGCAGATGCCCACAACTAATTAATCAAAAATATTTATCGATAAGCAAAACGCTTCCAATATTGGAAGCGTTTTTTGTATTGTTTCAAGAAAATTTTTTCTCATCAAAACATTTTTTCATCAATAATTGGAAACAATCTCCCATGTCATCTGAAGCTCTGCAAATGGCATTTTCTAACATATTTCTAACCTGCTTTTCTGTAACCCCAGCTTCTGTCCAGCTTTTACCAGATGTGTATGTATTTAGAATAAAGGGCATCATCCTATCAATAGCACAAGCAAAAATAGCATCGGGTGTTTCTTCTTCTTCAAATTCTATCCAAAGATTATAAAACTCTGAAGACAATGGTTCATCCAAAATCCCGAATATTTTTTTAGCTGCTAATTTCTCTCTTTCAAACTTGCCTTTCATTCCTTCTTCATCGAAAAGGAAAGTATCGCCAGCATCTATCTCTACCAAGTCGTGAATGGACAACATTCTGATAACTCTCAACAAATTAATTTCTGTATTGTTTTTGGCATAAGGAAAAAGAATCTGAGCTAATATGATGATCTGCCAGCTGTGTTCCGCAGTGTTTTCTCTTCTGGAATCGTCTGCGTTATAATTTCTCCTCTGTACATTTTTCAAAGCATCTACTGCCAAGATAAAATCTATTTCTTTTTGGATTTTCATATTAATTTTTTATAATTCTGTTCCAGATTGTACTTCGTAAGGCTCTTTTCCTTTTTCAAAGATTCTTGTGAGTTCTGAACCTTCGACAGTGATTTTGTCATTGATTCTTCTAATCCAGTTACCTTCTCTCAGTCCAACCACTTTGATATCATTTTGAGTCAGGAATTCTTTGATTCTGGTTTCTCTTGTTTCTCCGTTGTTTTTGATTTCTGGATTTGGGTCGAGGTAATGTGGATTGATATTGAACGGCACTAATCCCATACAATCGAAGCTTGGTGGATAGACGATGGGCATATCGTTGGTCGTTTTCATATTGATTCCGCCGATGTTGCTTCCCGCACTACAACCAAGGTATGGTTTTCCTGATTCTACATTTTGCTTCAAAACATTCATTAAGCCTAATTCGTGCAGCGTTTTTACTAAAAGAAATGTGTTGCCACCGCCTGTGAAAAAAGCTTTGCCTGAATTAATCGCTTCTTTTTTATCATCAAAATCGTGAAGACCTCTAACATTGATATTAATTGTCGCAAAAAATTCTTTTGCTTTGGCTGTATAATCTTCGTGGGAGATTCCGCCTGGTCTTGCAAAGGGAATGAATATTAACTCATTAATACCATTAAAAAGACTCTGAAGTTCTGGCTTGAGATATTCTAAATATTGACCACCGAAAAGTGTGGATGTGGATGCGAGGATGATGTTCATTGGTTGATGTTATGATTTGATTGCAACAAATTTCGGAAAATGTTTTGTTTTTTGAATGCTCCAGACGCTAGAATATAACTTATTAGCTGATACAATATTATTTCCAGGTGCAAGAATATAACTTACGGAAGCTCCAATATTAAATAAAAAACCTGCAGAGGACCTGCAGGTTCAAAAAATTTTTTGATTGATATGAAGAAAAAAGAATTTTTCTAGATTAGGATTTTACAATCCTGCCCATCCGTTTGCCCAAGATGGTGTAGATGTACCGCTACCTGCCCCAGTTGCATTAGCATTTTCTGTATAAGTTCCTTCAGCAGCTGGCTGTGCTGTAGATCCAGATGCAGAAGCAATTGTCACAGCTTTTGTAATTACATTATCGAATTTGATATTTGTAAATTTGTTTTTACCATTAAGTAAAGCAATAGACTCATCGTGTTGAATTGTAATGGCATTAGCCCATCCTGAAAAAACGATATTATCTAATGTTGCACTAGTTCCTTCTCTGAAGATGTTTGTTCCTACACCTTCTGTATCACTAGTTGTATATCCAATAAACGTTGCGTTCTTGATTGTAGGATTTGATAATGGTGAAGCAGATCTGTTTTTTGAATTGTTATCAGCTTCAATTCCTCTGTTTCCTACAGTTGCAGACGTTCTTTTTGTGAAGATGTTTGTAGCAGTACCATTCCAACCTTCTGTCCAGTCCAAAGCGTCATCATCATTATTAACAGAAACGATATTACTAACATTAACAGTTCCTCCAAAGAACTCGATACCATCATCTGCACCATCTATAACTGATACACCATCAATTTTTGTTTTGTTTCCAACACCAAATAAAGAAAGACCATTATATTCTTTAGTATCGTTGAATCTCGCACCAGCATATCTTATTTGTGTATAAGTAATAACTCCACTATCATCATCTGCAATTGCACCTCCGTATGTTAAATTTGCAACTTCTGATGTTGCAGATCCACCTGCTGTAGCACTAGCATTAATCGGTGCTTTCCCACAGATTACGATACCACCCCAATCTGCTTTTTTAGCAGTTGTAGAAGAGAAAACTACCGGACTAGAAGCTGTACCGTTGATATAAATTTTACCTCCTTGTGCTACAGCAACGTATGTAGATGTTCCACCAACACAATTGATTTTAGTTCCTGCAGGGATAGTCAATTCAGCTCCATTATTTACGATAACAGCACCTGTCATTGTGTAAGTTTTTGTAGCATCAAGAACCAATTTATCTCCTGAGTTAAGAGCAACTTTGAAATTGTTTGGGTCGATATTTACATTGCTTGGGTTAGGAACAACTTCTGTATCATCGTCAGACGAACAAGAATTGAAAACTGTAACTGTCGTTAAAGATAATGTGCAGATAATAATTGCACTTGAAAAAAACTTTTTCATTTCGATTTATTTTTATAGATTGATTTATATTAAAATTTGTATCCTACATTGACTCCGATAATTTGTCCTCTTTTGAAATTGTAGGTTTCTGAGTTTAGTAAATTTTGCTGTACTCTTTTGATTTCAGGATTTAGAAGGTTTTTGAGAGAGATGCCAAAATCTATATTGTTTTTGAATCTTAGTTTGGCTGTAAAATCTAACATATTGATAGGTTTCTGTTCTATATTACCACTTCCCAAGGATCCAATTGAATATATATAACTTCCTACATAAGAATAAGAGGCTACCAAATCCAACTCGCTTCCGCTATTCCATTTATGATTAAGTCCTAAATTGGCATTACCTACAAAATCTGCTGCACCTTGCAACTTATCTTCTTTGGTGTCAAAACTTACAGTAAATAAACTATTTCCTGAAAGTGGATTATAGGTATCTTTTGCCACCTTATCTGCATCTAATTCTGCTTTAGAATTCATATAGGTTGCGTTGATGAATGTGTAAAGCTTTGAACCATTACCAAAGTTGAAAATGTCTTTTCTAATTTCTGCTTCTATCCCATATACATAAGCCCAATCACCAGCATTAAGATAAGATAAGAATTGATCCGAAGAATTGATAAGTGTTCTGGAAATAGGATTTTGAATGTATTTTCCGAAACCAGATAATGAAATAACTTCACCTGATTTTGGGAAATATTCCCATTTTAAATCTAAATTGTTATTATCTGAAGGTTTTAAGTAGTAATTACCTTGTGTAGTTTCTGTAACATCAACATAGATGTAAGGTGCCATTTCTTTTAGCTGTGGTAAAGTATAAGTTCTGGAAGCAGCTAACCTAATGTTTTGTTTATCGTTTATAGAATATTTTAAATTGAAAGCAGGCAAGAATTTGTTGTATACTTTTTCAATTTCGTTGATTGGCGTATAGTAGTTAACGTTCCACTCTATGAATTGTTTAACACGATCATATCTAACACCTAACTGTGCCATAAATTTATCCGAAAATTTGTAATCTATATTTGCAAACCCAGAATTAACATCCTGATTACCATTATAAATTATAGGTTGTAATTCTGTTGAAAGCCCAAAACTACTTGTAATGTCAAAAAAACCTTTTGCATAATTATAAGAATTGAAAATAGCATCAACATTATTTGGATCTGTTATTCTAATAGGGTCAGAAACATCATTTCTCCATTTGAAATCCATTTGTCTAGACAAGAATTTTCTTTCTTTGAAACGTCCTTGATAACCTGCTGCAATTTTTGCTTGATCATTCAAGTTATAATTAAGCGTTAGATTACCTGTATATTCCTTATCATCCAAGTTATCAAAATAACGGTTGTTGAGTCCTGATTCTCTAGTTGCACTATAAGAACCATCCCCATTACTTACTAAAGTATTAGTAATTCTATCAGGTCTTTGGCTATTAAGATAATTGTAGCCCGCTATCCAGTTGATTGAGAATTTATCTGTCAGTTTATGATCTCCACCTAATTGATTAACTAATGTATTAGTTACTTTATAGTCCGCTCTTCTTACGTAGGCACCGCCATCTTCTGCATAATCTCTGATTTTCCCTTCATAGATTTTAGCCTCTTGATTGGTAGAATGGATGTAGTTTGTAATCCACTTCAATTGATGATTAGAATTTATTTTGTAGAACAAATTCAACATTCCTGTCGTATTGGTTGTGTAAGAATATTTTTGAACTTTATTATATTCTTTAAACATTGTTTCTCTACCAAATTGGCCTTCAGAACCTTCTCTGTAAGTAAAATCATTATTGAATCCAGCATAAGCATAGGTATTAAGTCTACCTTGTTCACCTAATTTGAAAGATTTACCAGCTTGCAAATTCAAACCTGTATTAATCGGCATTGTCATAGAAGGACCAAATGCATCTTTGAAGTTCCAACTCGTTTTATAGTTATAAGCAGCAAGAGCATTAGCTGGAACTTTCTGAACTTTGGTTCCAAAGTAATTAGGCCCATCTTGCAATAAGAATTTATCTGTTTTAGAATTTTGAAGGTTATAACCACTCTCCATTCCCAATGTAATAAAACCCTTACCAGAATATTCTTTAGAAACAATATTGATATTTGCACCACCAAAATCACCTAATAATCTTGGATTAAAAACTTTTTCTAGAGAGATATAATCAATGATATCAGTTTTCAGTAATGACAAATCAATGTTTTTATTTTCTGGATCATCTGACGGAATTGGCAGACCGTTCATTGTAGTTGCATTATAACGGTCTAAAAGTCCACGTACAGAAATAGTGTTACCACCTTCTTGTTTTACTGTTCCAGTAGCTTTGGTAACAGCAGTAGCAACATCACCAACTCCTTGTTTGGATAATTGGGCTGCACCTACTCTTTCTATAATCTCAGCTGATTTTCTCTGAGTCGCGATAATGTTGGATTCGCTGCTTTTTTTAGTGTTTCCGATGATTTTAACTTCGTCGATTTTCTTTTCACCCTTCAGAGTATCTTGGGTATTTTGTGCCAACAAAAGAGACATTGGCATACAAAGAAACAAAGCACTAATGCTTATGGTTTTTGCTTTCATTTTTTTCTTTCCTTTTTCTTCGTTGCCAAAGAAATGATATGAAAAGCAATCTGAATGTATAGGAATTTTTAAATATTCTTTAACTTGCTATTAAGAAAAATCATATTATGTTAAATGAAGTTTAACAGGTTAATACTTTTTAAAAATCTGTTCATTATTTGTTAAATTTGCAATAGATAATTTTATATGTAAAAATCATTAAAAATAGACAAACCCTCTGATATCAAGGTTTTACAGTTTTAATTAACAATTAACATTAGAAAATTCCCAAAATCGACACTCAAAATGGATTTTACACAAGCACTAGAAATATTACAATCTGGCGGAACGATACTTTACCCTACAGATACCATATGGGGAATCGGTTGTGATGCGACCAATCCGGAGGCCATCAAAAAAATATTTGACATCAAAAAAAGAGAGCAAAACAAGTCTCTTATTATATTAGTGGAGTCCGAAAAAAGACTGCAGGATTTGGTGGACGTACCGGAAATGGCTTGGCAAATCATCGACCTCAGCGAGAAACCGGTGACCATAGTTTATGAAAATCCGAAGAATCTTCCCAAAGAATTATTGGCAGAAGACGGAAGTGTCGGAATCAGAATTGTAAAAAATGACTACTGTAAAAAATTGATTTCGAAACTCAATAAACCTTTGGTTTCAACCTCAGCTAATTTGAGTGGACAAAAATCACCTATGAAATTCAGTGATATCTCTGAGGAAATCAAAAATTCGGTTGATTATATAGTAGAAGACAATCAGGATAAAGTTTCGGAATTTTCCGGTTCGTCTGTTATCAAAGTCTGGAACAACAACCAAATCAAAATCCTAAGAGAATAAAAAAACCGGCGGATGACCTTTTGCAAGACCATCCGCCGGAAAATAAACTATGAAAAAAAACTACTTTTTGTATTTACTCTAATCTCAAAAAGAATACCGCTCATATTTTCGTAGCAAAATGTCTGATTTTCAATAATTAAAATAAAATCAAAAGACAAAAAGTCTTAAAATTCATAAAAAATTGAATTTGATATTTTTAATACCTAAGACAAAATTTCGAAAAAACTTATCTTTGCGGATGATTAGCAAACTATGAAAGAGTTTATTATTCTATCAAAAGTTTTTCAAACCACATAGCCACATAGAAATCTTAGTATCAAATTACAAACGCAATTAATAACTTCTATTTTTCCTTTTAAATTAAAAGACAACTATGTACCTATGTGGTTGCAATATTTTAAATTCAATTTCAGTACTTATCAGTTTTAATGTTCATCAATCTCAACCAAAATAAAAACCTCAAACTTTTCAAAATCATTTCTGAAGTCGCCGACAGAAACGGACAATCCGTTTACGCTGTTGGTGGATTCGTAAGAGATTTGCTGATGCAAAGAAAAGCCCCAACAGATATTGATTTCGTCACAGAATCCAGCGGAATAGAATTGGCAGAAAGCATCGCCAAAGAAATCGATCCGAAAACAAAAGTCGCGGTTTTCAAAACTTATGGAACAGCGATGTTCAAATACAAAGACCTGGAACTGGAATTTGTGGGCGCCAGAAAAGAAAGCTACAGCGAGGATTCCAGAAAGCCGTCTGTAGAAATCGGGACGATTGAAGATGACCAAAAACGCAGAGATTTTACCATCAACGCTATGGCAATTTCTCTCAACAAAGATAATTTCGGAGAATTGATTGACCCTTTTGGTGGAATGCAGGATTTATCTAATAAAATTCTGAGAACACCGTTGGAACCTCATCAAACCTATTCCGATGACCCATTGAGAATGATGAGAGCAATTCGTTTTGCAACAACTTTGGATTTCGAAATCGAAGAACATTCTTTGAAAGCCATTAAAGAAGAAGCCGAGCGAATGAAAATCGTTTCAATGGAGCGCATTATGGTGGAGTTTAATAAAATAATGCTTTCCGACAGACCTTCAAAAGGTTTGAAATTATTAGAAGAAACTTCCCTACTCGATTATATTCTTCCGGAATTGACGGCATTGAAAGGCATTGAAGATATCGACGGACAAACGCATAAAGACAATTTTTATCACACGTTGCAAGTGGTTGATAATATTTCTGAAAGTACAGATAAACTTTGGTTGCGTTGGTCGGCTTTGCTTCACGATATTGGAAAAGCGCCAACCAAAAAATATGTCGAAGGAATCGGCTGGACTTTTCACGGTCACGAATTTGTAGGTTCTAAAATGATAAAATCGATTTTCAAAAGGCTGAAACTTCCGCTTGGGCAAGAACAGAAATATGTCGAAAAACTGGTAAGAATGCACGCCCGTCCAATTGCTTTGATTACGGATGATGCTTCGGACTCCGCACTCAGAAGGTTACTTTTTGATTCCGGTGAAGACTTGGAAGACCTTTTCACGCTTTGTAAATCTGATATAACAACCAAAAATTATTCAAAGCAAGCTCGTTTCAAAAAGAATTTTGAATATGTTGCACAAAAAATAAAAGAAGTAGAGGAAAAGGATCAGGTTCGTAATTTCCAACCACCTATTTCCGGAGAAGAGATTATGGTAATGTTCAATCTGAAACCCGGAAGAGAAATCGGAATTCTGAAAGAAAAAGTGAAGGAAGCCATTCTGGAAGGCGAAATCAAAAATGATAAAATAGAAGCTAGAGATTTTGTGATTGCTGAAGCAGAGAAATTGGGATTAAATATGGTTTGATATGAATAAAACAGAATTAATTAAACTAATCAATCAAAAACTCTACGAAAAAATCCAAACTTTCGAAAAGCTGATTGCGGAAACCCGTGCTTCCAACAACGACACCAAAAGCTCGATGGGAGATAAATACGAAACAGGAAGAGAGATGCTCCAACAGGAAATCAACAACCTACAAGTTCAGTTGAATGAAGTTTTGAAACAGCAGGATTTTCTGAAAACTATTCTCGTAAAACCTTCTGATAAAGCTGAAAAAGGAGCGATTGTAAAAACAGAACGAGGATTGTTTTTCATCTCCGTTTCTTTAGGCGAATTGAGTTTTGAACATCAAAAAATCATTTGCATTTCTCCCGAATCCCCTTTGGCAAAAGCAATGAACGGAAAACAAAAAGGTGATGTTTTTTCTCTGAATAAAATGAGTCAGAAAATTGTAGATATTCAGTAATTATAAACTTTTCCCACCAATATATTCCATTAGTGAATCTTTATAATTGGGAGCAATGGCAATTTGTTCTTTTCCGATTACGATGTGATTTCTTTCTCTTCCAAAACCTGCATTGCTTCTATGGCGCTGTTGCATTTGGCTTTCAGTTCCAGAAAATGTGTTTTCAGAACGTAACTTTCTATTAATTTTAAAGCCATTGGTTCGTCGTCGGCAATTAGGCAGGTTATTTTTTTTTTATTTATTTGTGAATTTTTTTATGAGATTTTCAAAATCAGATTTTATTACTTCCCAGTGTTTTCCTTTCAGACATAAAACTTCAAAATCTTCATCAGCTATTTGAAAATTGGTGAAATTTTTAATAATCAAATCCGAATCGTGACTAAATGGATAACGAATCTTGTGAAAAGCCAACATTTCTTCTAAGGAAAAATAGTTTAAAAGCTCGTGCAAATCCCAAAAATCTTTTTTCCGACCTCCATTTTGTATAACTTCTATTTTCATTGCTGTTATATCTTTCAAACTTGCCAAACGAAAATTATCAATCAATAATTCATCATCAATAAAAGGGTCTGAGTAGAAAACATCAAGCTTTACTGCATTATTTTCACTACTTCCTATAAAATAAGATTTACCAAAAGAAGTAAGTTCCGAAGAAAATACGATGAAAGAAAATTTAGATTTAAGAAACGTTTCTATGTCTTCAAAATTAAGACTTCCATAATCTGAATCCGTAAAAAGGTCTATATCAATGGAAATGCGATGACCGAGTTGCAACGAAAGAGAAGTTCCTCCAACCAAACGAAACGGTTTCAGAATATCAGAATCCATTACAATTTTGAGGACAGATTTTAAATCGGGCGATACAGTAGAATAATACAACATTATTTATTGATATGAAGATGCATTGGCTTGGTTGATTTGGAATCCAAAACACTTTTTATCAACTCTTTACCGTAGAATTTTTCAATCTCAATCTTCGCTTCTTCGTCGCCACGTTCAAAAACACGTTTGATGACAGCTACATATTTGTTCTTCCAATCAATTTCATCAAAATTTGTGTCCCAAAAAAGAAACCTTGGGATTTTAGAAAAATCTGGATGAAGTTTAGATGATTGTAGCATTGTTTATAACTTACTCAAAGATAGTGATTTTTAAAATTAAAATTTTAATTCGTTTTCAATTTCACTTCCGCGATGTACATTTCATCGTTCAGCCAAGAATGGAACTCGTGTTTGTCGGGATAAAGCAAGTTAAGTCTTTTTTTCAGATTTTCGACGCCAATTCCCGAACCGCTTTTGTCCGTATCCGTTTTTGGAAAATTGGAATTGGAAGCGGTGAACTGAATTTCGTCTTCAAAAACTTCCATTTTAAAACTAATATCCGAATGTTGCGTTGCTGAAACGCCGTGTTTAAAGGCATTTTCAACAATCGAAATAAATAACAACGGCGCAACTTCCAAACTTGGAATTTTTGTTGGAAAATTAGTATAAACTTTTGTTTTGTCATTCAACCTTAATGACATCAAATCAATGTATTTATTCAGAAAATCGATTTCTTCCGAAAGACTGATTTTATCAACATCGGTTTTGTACAAAAGATGTCGCATCAATTTGCTCAAACTGTGAACACTTTGTTTTGCTTTCTCGGAATCAAAATCAATCAAAGAATAGATATTATTAAGCGCATTGAAGAAAAAATGCGGTTGTAACTGATATTTCAAGTGTTGAAGTTCAGACTGTAACTTCATATTATCGGCTTCGATTTTCATTTCTTCTGCTTTCTGCATTTTTTTACTCGCATTAATAGCAATCGAAAACGCAACAGGAATCAGATAAATCAGGAAATCGAAAAAGTACCGCAAAGCTTCTGGTGGACGTTTTCCTAGCATTTTTGGTCGGTCTGGTTCGAGTAATTCGAAAATCTGACCTTTGACAAAAATTAGCAAAATCAATAACAAAAAATTGGATGCGAAAAACCACAGTTTTTTATCCTCAAAAAACCATTTGACAATGATAAAATAATTGAGATAAAATATAATGATCCTCGTGCGTTACAAATCCAATCGTGATTCCTTGGTCGTTGAGCTCCTGAAAAAGATTCATCACTTCGTAGGAAGTTCTGGTGTCGAGATTTCCTGTTGTCTCGTCTGCCAAAAGAATGATTAGATGATTGACCAAAGCTCTCGCAATTGCAACTCTCTGTTGTTGTCCGCCTGAAAGCTGACTCGGAACGTATCCCATTCTGCTCTCCAGACCAACTTGTTTTAAGGCTTTCACAGCGCGCTCCCTTCTCTCTTCCGCCGACACTTTGGAATTGTAGAGCAAAGGCAACTCTACGTTTTCCAGAGCGCTGGTTCTAGCCAATAAATTGTAGGACTGAAATATGAATCCAATTTTGGTATTCCTGATTTCCGCCAGTTGATTTTTGTTTAAATCTTTGACCAAAACGCCGTCCAGTTCATAAGTCCCAGAAGTTGGCTGGTCGAGACATCCTAAAACATTAAGGAATGTTGATTTTCCCGAACCGCTGGTTCCCATAATCGTCACAAATTCGCCTTCGTTGATAGTCAAATCAATGCCTTTCAAAGCGTGAACGATTTCGTCGCCCATTTTAAATTCGCGTTTCAGGTTTTCTATTTTGATGATGGGTTTCATTGTAGTTGTTGGTTTACAGTTGATGGTTGTTGGTTTAATTTAAGGTTGAGATTTGAGGTTTGAAGTTCTATCAACTATCAACCGAAAACTCTCAACACAATTAATTCGGTGGACCTTGGTTTGAACTTGATTTTTTGTTGTTATTATTTGGTCTTTTCGGCATAAATGGGCTGCTTCCGTCAGATTCTGATTTTGCAACTGGTTCTGTTTGTTCCTCAAGTGAGGTTACGATTTGTTCGTTTCCGGTTAATCCGCTTTTTACTTGGATGTTGATTCCGTCATTGATTCCGACTGTGATTAATTTCTGGGAAAGACTTCGGTCATTATTTTTAATTCAAATGTATTTTTCTTTGTTTTTTCCGGTTTTGATTTCAGGAATTTTGGCCGTGATTTGGTTTTGTTGATAATATTTCTGCAAAGTTTCCGTATCTGGACTGAAAGCAATTGCCGAAGCGGGAACTGTATCGATATCTTTTAATTCCTGAGTGAAAATCGTAATAGTTGCTGTTAATCCTGGTTTCAATTTCTGTTCGGGATTGTCTGCATCGATGATTACCGTGTAAGTCACAACATTCGATTCTGTAGTGGCCGACAAACGAACCTGACGAACACGACCGCTGAATTCTTCCTGTGGATAAGCATCAACTGTGAAACTCACTCGCTGACTAACTTCAACACCGCCAATATCGGCTTCATCTACATTCGCTTCCACCTGCATTTTTGTGATGTCTTTTGCAATCGTGAATAATGTCGGAGTTGTCATAGTAGCGGCGACCGTTTGTCCTTCTTCCACTTCTCTACTTAGGATAATTCCGTCAATCGGAGCATAAATATTAGCATAACTCAAATTGGTTCTCGCTTGCGCCAAAGCTGTTTTTCTCTGACTTACCGTTTCCTGAGAATTTTTAACCTGATAAGCCGCCTGTTCGTAATCTGCTTTGCTAATTACTCCGGATTTATACATATTGTTTTGACGATTGTAATTCTGTTGGTAATAATTCAGCTCGTTCAGCGATGCATTATATTGAGCTAAAGCATTGTTCACAGATTCCTGAAGATTGGTTTTGTCCAATTCTGCCAAAAGCTGACCTTTTTTCACGGGAGAATTGTAATCTGCATAAATGTGATTGATAATTCCTGAAACCTGCGTTCCGACATCAACCTGGTCTACCGGTTCTACTGTTCCGGTTGCGGTAACAGAAGTTGTGACATTCTGTTTGGATAATTTCACGGTCTGAACGGCGATACTCGCTTTTTTCTCTGTCGTAAAATATTTGTATCCAAAGAATACGACAATTGCAGCAACAAGAACAATAATGGAATTTTTGAAGTATTTTTTATATTTTGGATTCATAATCTTGATATTTTTGATTTTATTCTTTCCCCGACCCTAAAGGGTGGAATAAAATCAATTTGCTCCCTTTAGAGTTGGGGCAACAAATTGATTCTTGTTAATTTATTAATTAGCAGTTATTGTTTTCCCCTGATAAAAATTCAGTAACTGAGTGTACAAAAATGCCATATATTTTGACTGAAGATACGTTTGCTCATTCGTCAAATAAGTGTTTCTGCTTACAGCCAATTCCTTTGGTGTCAAACCTCCGAATTCATATTTTTTACTGGCTAAATCATAAGCTAGTTTTGCATTGTCTCTCGCCACTTTCGATGATTTTTGCTGAGCTTGATTGGCAATCGCATTCTGCCCAGCTGTTTCAATGGATGAATACAAGGTTTTGCTTGCACTTATTTTATCGAGTTTATTCTGTTCGATATCGATTTGAGCTAGTTTGACATTCGTATCATTCTGTTTTTTCGAGAAAATCGGAATGTTCAGAGATAAACCAACTGATTTATTGAAATTATTCTTGATTTTATTTAAATAACTATAATCCTGAGTGCTCGTAAAACCTGTGTTCAAGCCGGCCGTTGCAGAAAGTGTCGGTTTGTAACCTGCTTTTGTGATTTCAAGTGCTTTTGCAAGAATTTCATTTTGAGAATCATAAATTTTCAAATCAGGCAGATTTTCTATGGCTTGAGCAAAAACTTGTTGTTTATCAGGAATTGATTCCATTAAATCGGTCAGTTTTATCTTTTCAATTTGAAAATCAACACTTGGGTCGAGTTCTAATAATTGTTTCAATTTTAAAACCTGCTGATTGTAAAGATTTTCACTGTTCACAACCGTATATTGATTCTGCGCATCCTGAGTTTCAACATCCGCTAAATCTAATTTTGAAATCGCTCCATTTTTAAATTTAGTTTGAGTCAGTTTCAATTCCTGAGCGGAAGAACTTGCCGTATATTTTGCGCTTTCAATTCCTTCATAATAATATAGCGATTGGAGATAAGCATTCAGAACATTCAGAACGATACTGTTTTCAGCCTGTTTTTGATATAATGAAGACTGGTCGAGAATCATTTTATTCTGTTCGATTTGAAGATTCAATTTATTTCCTTGATAAATCGTCATATTTCCACTCAACCCGAAACTATTTGACAAAACATTCTGATTCACAAATGAACTCGTAATCGGGTCGATACTGGAACCATTCGTCAAACCAAGCGATGAAGAACCGTAGATTGTTGCGAGTTTGTTATTTTTCTGCTTTTGATAATTCAGGGAAGCAGTCGTCTTGTCCAAAACCGTTTTTTTTACGGTGATGTTGTTTTCTACAGCGTAATCTAGACAATCCTCAAGCGTTCATACTTTTTGAGCCGGAGCAAGGATTCCGATGAAAAGCGTTATGATGAGATATTTTTGCATTGTTCGTCTGTTTTACGGGAACAAAGTTGTCTCATATAGAAAATAATATCAAACCTAATAGACAAACCGAGAGATTTTATAGAAGTACCAATTATTTTTGTCGCTTTTTATTTTCTGAATTAAGAAAATTTCAATTAAAAATTCTTTATTTTGTAATCCAATTATTAGCTTTCAAAATGCAAAACTACCTTGATTTACTTCAGCATATTTTAGATAACGGAACCGATAAAACCGACCGAACAGGAACGGGAACACGTAGTGTTTTTGGCTACCAATTACGTTACGATTTGTCGAAAGGTTTTCCTTTGGTAACGACAAAAAAAGTTCATTTGAAATCTATTATTTACGAATTGCTTTGGTTTATCAAAGGCGAAACAAATATCAAATATCTGAAAGATAACGGTGTTTCAATTTGGGACGAATGGGCAGATGAAAATGGAGATTTAGGTCCTGTTTATGGTGCCCAATGGAGAAGCTGGAGCGGAGCCGACGGAAAAGTGGTTGACCAACTTTCCGAAGTGATTGAACAAATCAAAAAAAATCCGGATTCAAGAAGATTAATTGTTTCTGCTTGGAACGCCGCAGAAATCCCCAATATGGCTTTGGCTCCTTGTCACGCTTTATTTCAGTTTTATGTAGCTGATGGAAAATTGTCGCTTCAATTGTATCAGAGAAGTGCAGATGTTTTCTTGGGAGTTCCTTTCAATATTGCGAGTTATGCTCTTTTATTGATGATGGTTGCGCAGGTTACAGGATTGGAAGTTGGCGATTATGTTCACACTTTTGGTGATGTTCATATTTATAATAATCATTTTGAGCAGGTTCAGAAACAGCTTTCAAGAGAAACAAGACCTTTACCGACTATGAAAATGAATCCTGAAATCAAAGATATTTTTGATTTTGATTTTGAGGATTTTACGTTGGAAAATTATGATCCGCATCCGGGAATTAAAGCGCCTGTGGCGATATGATTTTTAGTAATAAATTCATTAACTTTGATTAAAATCCTGAAATTATGGAAATTAAAATCAGTTTAGACGAATATGCAGATGTTCCTTTCATTAAAAAACTTTTGTCTCAGATAAAAGGAGTTAAGAATGTTGAGATTTCTGAAGATGATAAAACTTATTCTTGGGAAGAAATTGAAAATTCTGATGAGTTTAAACAATTAATTGAACAGAGCAGAAATCAAATTAAAAATGGCGAATATGAAGAGTTTTCAGATGAATTAATTGATTCTATTTTTAAATAAAAAAAATGAAAATAGTTTTTTCAAAAGATGCTATTAAAAGTCTTCAAGAAATAACTGATTTTTTGAATTATCGCTGGACTCAGAAAGAATTAAAACTATTCAAGACAGATTTGAAGAAATTTAAACAATCATTGAATGATAAAATCATTTCTTATCCTACAGTAGATTCTGATAGCAAACTACGATTTGCTTTGTTAGGAAAGAAGCAAGTGAAAGTATATTTTGATATTCAAACTGATTCTGTTGAAATCTTATTATTTTTACCCTCAAAAGGTAATCCTGAAAACGTAATAAAAATTTTAGGAAAATAAATATATAGTGAAGCTAAAACCTTCACTTTTTTTGTAACAAACCTTTAAAAATCAAGACTTATAAAACTTTAAAATAATCAACGATATAAATTCGTAAGAATGAAAAAAATATTCATAGCTGCACTTTTTCTAGGCGCCATTTTTAATTCAAATGTTGCTTTTGCACAGACAGAAACTTCTGGAAGAAACGTTCCTTATAGAGCAACACACACCAAAACTACAGAGCTTAAACATACCAAGCTGAAAGTCAATTTCGATTATCAGAAAGAACAAATGAACGGCGAGGAATGGCTGACTGCAAGCCCGTTTTTCTATGCCACCAACGAATTGGTTCTTGATGCAAAAGGAATGCTGATTCACGAAGTGGCTTTGGATAAAAATGGCTCTAAGTCGCCTCTTAAATTCGATTATAAAAATGATGAGCTGAAAATCACACTTGATAAAACATATCAGAAAAATCAGGATTATACAGTTTACATCAAATACACAGCTCGTCCAAATGAAGTAAAACAGGAAGGAAGCAAAGCAATCAGCGATGCAAAAGGTCTTTATTTCATCAATGCTCAAGGCAAAGATCCGGACAAGCCAACGCAAATCTGGACTCAAGGAGAAACAGAATCTTCTTCGGCTTGGTTCCCAACAATCGATAAATCAAATCAAAAAACAACTCAGGAAATCTATATGACGGTTCCTGATAAATATGTGACTTTATCAAATGGAATTCTAAAAGATTCTCAAAAAGAATCCGGAAACTTAAGAACCGACCATTGGGTAATGGATAAGAGACATTCGACTTATCTTTTCTTTATGGGCGTTGGAGAATACGCGATTGTGAAAGACAAATGGAGAAATATTCCTGTAGATTATTACATCGAGAAAGAATATGAGCCTTACGCAAAACAGATTTACGGCAACACGCCAGAGATGATTGAGTTTTTCTCTAAGAAGTTAGGCTACGATTATCCTTGGGCAAAATATGCTCAAATCTCAGGAAGAGATTATGTTTCCGGAGCAATGGAAAACACAACAGCAACGCTTCACGGAAGTGATATTTTACAAAAACCAGGACAGTTAATCGATGAGAACAAATGGGAAGATACCATCGCTCACGAATTATTCCACCATTGGTTTGGAGATTTGGTTACGGCAGAAAGCTGGAGTAACTTAACCGTTAACGAATCTTTTGCTAATTATTCCGAATATCTTTGGAATGAATATAAGTATGGAAAAGACCAAGCGGATTACCATCAGATGGAAGATGTGAATCATTACATTCACAATCCTGCAGATTTCAAAAAGGATTTGGTAAGATTTGATTATGCTTCTCGTGAAGATGTTTTTGATTTGGTAACTTATCAAAAAGGTGGCGGGATTCTTCATATGTTGAGAAATTATCTTGGTGATGATGCTTTCTTCGCGGGAATGAATGAATACCTTAAAACTTACGAATATCAAAATGCAGAAGCTCATCAATTAAGATTAGCATTTGAAAAAGTGTCTGGAAAAGATTTGAATTGGTTCTTTAACCAATGGTATTTTGGAAGCGGACACCCGAAATTGACTTACGCTTCTAGTTACGAACCTGTAAAAAAACAAGTTACTGTTGTTATCAATCAATCTCAGGATCAGCCTTTCGAATTTCCTTTAGCAATTGATGTTTATGACAATGGCAAACCAAAGCGTTTCAATGTTTGGGTAAATGCGAAAGCGAAAAATACATTCACTTTTGATTCTTCTAAAACACCGGATCTAATTAACATTAATGCTGATGGAATTCTAGTTGCAGATGTTACTGATTCTAAAACTCCTGAGCAAAACTTATTACAGTTTACAGGTTCGAAAGAATTAAAAAGTAAATATGCTGCTTTAGAAGGCATTGAAAAAGCCGATGCAAAAAGCCTTGCTGTTATCAAATTATTAGCAGCTGCAATTAAAGATCCGTACTTCAGAATCAGAGAGAAAGCTTTGGAACAGATTGATCTTTCTAATACTGATCAAGCAAAAGCATTAACGGCAGAAGTTGAAAAATTAGCTTCCAACGATCCAAAAACTCTGGTTCAAGCTGCCGCAATTACAGCTCTTACAAAAACTAAAAATGCTAAGTACGCTTCGGTTTATGAAAAAGGACTGTCTGCTGTTTCTAATGCTGTAAAAGGTGCTTCACTAGCAGGAATTGCAGAATTAGACCCTTCAAAAGCGGTGACAGCAATAGAAAATATTGACCTGAATGGTGCGTCCGATGATTTGATATCTAAGTTGCTTCCTCTTATTGTATCCAAAAAGATTGAGAAACAAATGCCGGCTATCGGAACAACTGTTGCCTTCTACCCTTTCATCAAATTCCAAGATCCCACTTTAGGTAAATCTGCTGAGGAAGGTTACAACTGGATTATGAGTTCTGATAACCTGAAAGCAACTGAGAAAATCACCAAAGTTTTGGTTCAGGCAAAATCTCAAATGCCGGATAATCCACAAGTAAAAATGATGATTGTGCAAATGTTGAAAGACGGACTTGCAAAGAAAATGGAGGTTCTGAAAGCAAACCCAAACAGCGCAACAATCAATCAACAAATTGATGCTATCAACAAAGCAATTGAAGCGTTTAAATAATTAATTGATAACTGAAATTATTGAAATTTATAACAAAGAAGCCATCTCGATTGAGATGGCTTTTGCTTTATAATTCTTCCAAAGTGTTCCAAAATAACTTTTTAAAATCCTTAATCTGACCATTTTCCTGCACAACAACATTTTCATTCTACAACCTTTCCCGAAAAGACGGAACAGATAATTTTCCCGAACTGCTGATAACACGATGTGCAGGAACATTCTTCGGACAAACGCCCATCGCGTGCCCGACCTGCCGGGAATGATTTGGATAGCCTACAGCTTTTGCAATCACGCCGTAAGTGGAAACTCTGCCTTCCGGGATAAGCCTGACGACCTGATAAACTTGCTGTCTGAATAACTCTTCCACTGCTAAAAACCTAAAACCTTCAATTTTAGCTGTATTGCAAAATTATCAGCAAACTTACTGGTATTATAATAGCCAACTCTATAAAACAGTCCAAGGTTGAACTTGGTGCTTAGGAAATTATTATTTTCCAAACCAATCTCCTGGTAAAGATGATTTAGCGGACTGTAATCAAATTGGTGATATTCCGGGTTTCTCATATTCCCGATGATTCCTTTGTAAACAATATCAAAGCTGGAGGTATTTTTTCCAATACTTTTGAAATACCAAGGAATGCGGTGTGTAAAATAATAGCCTGCAAATTTATCATTGAAATATTTACCCGATGTCATCGTTGCAAAACCAAGGTATGTTGTGAGGTTAAAATTTGAAAAAATACTGTTTTCTCTGCTGGAATCCAATCCGCCCATCTCGAACTGATGCCACACCGGCGCATCACCTGTGAAGTAGCCGCCATAAGCTCTTGTCCCGGTAACACCCAGTATTGTTCGGAATTGGTGAGTATAGAGAATGTCGAAGCGGCTGTAATTTAGCTCCCCGCCCAGACTTTTGAAACCTTGTTCATAATTCAAATAAACTTCGGGAAAATTTTGTTCAAAGGTATATTTTCCAGACGGTGTCATTATATTTTTGCTGTTTGGAGAAAATTTGATAGTCGCCAACGAACTAAAATTGTCGAAACTTCCCGTTCTGTTTCTGTAAGCATAATCAAAAACGGCTTCTTCCTTCTGTCTTTTTGCAGAAACATTTAGCGTTAGCGAATTGCTGAGATCCACTTCATAACCTGCGCGGAATCCTTCATACTTATAATATTTATCATTCTGGATAGACATTCCGGAATTCATAATGGTCATTCTGAAATTCCAAAGATTCTGGTTAAAAAGTCCGGAAGCGGCTACATCATTGAAATACTCGATGCGGAAGAATGAGTTGCGCTCTAAAGTCGTTCTAAAATCTACACCTGCTCCGTACTTGAATCCTCTATCTTTAAAGCCATAAGCCAAGTAAACATCTGGCGAAATATATTTATTAAACCGTTCATTCAGTTTGAATCCCGCACCCAGGCGAAAACCCTCGTATCTGTTATATTTGGTCTGCAGTGGATTGATGTCGATCATCCCAACACGGATTTTACCTCTTAGTAGACCTGTAATTACTTTGGCTTTCTGGTCTAATTTATATTTTTTACCGATAGAGTCGATTTTAATATAGGTTAGTTTTTCCCTTGTCGTGAGGCTGTCTGTTCTATAATCCTCCAAAAGAGACCCGTCCGAATTTTTAACACTCATCGTGTAACCACTAAACTGATTAGCCTTAAGATCTACAGGACTCTGAAAGTCAAAATAATCGGCTTTCATATAAGCATAGTTTCCGAATTTTTTAACCTTATCCAGACGCTCTTTTTTTTCCTCAGTGGTTTCATTATTTTTCTTTGCCATAGTACTAAATGTAGAACTTCCCATTCTGATTTTCAGGTTTTCAGATTTCAGAAACCATTTATTATCTATGGGAATCCAAATAGAAGTAATGCTGCCGTCTGATTTTATTTTGCTATTGCTTTCAATTTTTTTAATGGCATAAGTCGCTTTATCAATATAAAGATACCCGTTATATTTTCTTTTGTTGACAGGCGTTTTATAATCTACCTGTCTGAATCTGATGACATAATTCTCACGTCCGTCTATTGTGATAGAATCTGTAAGGAAATATCTGTATAGGCTGTGGTTTTCCGGCAAAACTTCACGCGGGACTTTATTTCTGTTGGATCTCAGCGTTATCATTTCATAAATTGGTTCCTGCAAACCAGAAATCCTGTTATCCAGTACATTGATTTTTTCTCCAAATTTTTTTGAATACAGAAACTGTGTGGCGCGTTCCCAAAGGAACATCTTACTTTCTGCAAAAACGCTCATTGCCTTTTCACCTTCTATTGAGTCTTTTTTTTCTTTTTCTTTCGTTGGAAGTGCTCGGTTAGATAATTTCGAAAGCGAATCTTTTCTGGATGCAATAAATTGGCTATAATCATTTATACTGTCTTGATCCAGATCAAAAGACATCTTTTCATAAGATTTATATGAATAAGAGTCCAACGCATTTGGTGAATTGTCTTTGAAGCTTCTGAAAACCTTATCCAGAATAGCCAGAGCTCGCGGATCGCTTTGATTGGTAAGCGTTACTGCTTCTATATCTCTTGTTTTGGAACTTTCTTTGTCCAATGCAATCTCCATGGTTTTATCCACCACCACTTCATCACCAATAAACTGATTTGCTTCTACATCTACTTTTGTGCATTTTGTAGTAAAATTAAGCAGGCCGTTTTCATCGGTATGGCCGAGAAGTTTATCATTGCAATAAACCTTTGCTCCTTTGATCGGTTTTTGATTGTCTGAACTGTAAACTTTTAGTTTACTTTGAGAAAACAAAAAAGTTGTAGTAAATAGAAAAAAAGTAAAATAGAGTCTCATCAATATTTTTTTAGTTTTTAATGTAAGAATTGGAATAAATAAGGGTCACTTGTATTGGTTACAAAATTAAAGTTTATTACTAATAAAAAACATTCCAAAGTAACTTGAAATGTTCAAAAAAATAATAATATAAATGTGAGAATTATTTCAATTCAAAAAAATTAATGTTTACATTACCTATATCAAAATATAATCTGAGTTTCTTTTCCCCTTTTGAGAGATTAATTTTTTGCGCTATAATCGTTTTCCATTCCTTATCTGTTGGCGGCAGATCTATTTGTGCCAATATTTCTCCTGACTCATCTTTTATGCTGACTCTGGAACTTGTAGCAGATTCATTATTATATCGAATATGCAGTTTATATTCTTTTGTTAGGTTAATAGTCAGCGTATATTGAAGCCACTCACCGTTTTCTGTTTTCCAGGTCCCTGCAAAATCGGCAGTCTTCAGCATATAACCTTCCTGTAACATCCATCCGCCCAAACCAAGACCCTTCAAATAAACATTTTCACCTTTCTGATTGACAATTTTTTGTCCTTGAGTTTTTAAAAAGACCTGAGATGTCCCAAAATGAGACAATAAAAGCGCGCAAAATATGGTGGTTCTTATCATAATTTCATTTTAAACTAAGATAAGTTTATTTATTATTCCAGCAAATAAATTTGAAATAATTATTTATAAATAAAATTGGAAGAAAAAATAAGTGGGTATTATTTAAATTTCATATTCTGAATTCTCACAGCATTTAGTATAGCCAGCAACGCTACTCCTACATCTGCAAAAACAGCTTCCCACATGTTTGCCAGCCCACCAGCACCTAATATTAATACAATAATTTTTACTCCGAAAGCCAAAGCTATATTTTGATAAACGACTTTCTTGGTTGATTTTCCAATATTTATTGCCGTAGAAATTCTCGATGGTTGATCTGTCTGAATCACGACATCCGCAGTTTCTATTGCCGCATCTGAGCCCAAACCTCCCATTGCCATTCCCACATCACTTAATGCTAAAACCGGTGCATCATTGATCCCATCACCCACAAAAGCAACCACTTCTTTCGGATTTTTCTTGAGGGCTTCAAGCTTTTCCACTTTACCTTCCGGAAGAAGACCGCCAAATGCAGAATCAATTCCTAGCTTTCTAGCGATACTTTGTGTCAATGAATCTTTATCGCCGCTCAGCATCATTGTTTTGACACCTGCTTTATGAAGATTATTAATCGCAAGCTCAGCATCATCCTTCACCTCATCGGAAATTGTGATGTAACCTTTGTATTCGTTATCAATGGCTAAAACAACTGTTGTCTCCACAATTTTATCGAGCTCTTTGGGGTATGGAATTCCGAAGGACTGTAGTAAACTTGTGTTGCCGGCAAGAACATTCTTATCATCAACTAAAGCTTTGATTCCTTTACCTGAAATTTCCTCAACAGAATCAGGTATTTTACTGGCAGGATGAAACTGAGAAATCGCTTTGGCAATCGGGTGTGTAGAATGACTTTCAACAGAAGATAGAATTGATAAAAAATCTTCTTTCGAAATATTTTCCGGAACAATATCCTGAACTTTGAAAACACCTTTGGTCAATGTTCCTGTTTTATCCATCACAACCGTTGTTACATTGGAAATGATATCTATAAAATTGGAACCTTTGAAAAGAATTCCATTCCGGGAAGCAGCGCCGATTCCTCCAAAATAACCTAATGGAATCGAAATAACTAAAGCGCACGGACAAGAAATTACGAGAAAAACCAAACCTCTGTAAAGCCAATCTTTGAAAACATAATTCTCAACAAAAAGATACGGAACCAGCGTTACCAAAAGTGCCAAAAGGAAAACAACTGGTGTATAAATCTTTGCAAATCTTCTGATAAATAATTCGGTTTTGGCTTTTCTGGAACTTGCGTCCTGAACCATTTGAAGAATCCTTACAATCGAACTATTTTCGAATAATTTGGTTGTTTCGATTTCGATGACTTGGTCGAGGTTCAACATTCCGGCAAGAACTTCTTCCGATTTTTGGATTGACGAAGGTTTGCTTTCACCTGTTAAAGCAGATGTATTAAGACTTGCTTTTTCAGATAATAAAATCCCGTCCAACGGAATCTTCTCTCCCACTTTTACCTGAATTTTTTCTCCAATTTTGACATCGCTCGGAGCAATGGTTTTCCAATTTTCGTCTCGAAAAACGGTGGCTTCTTTTGGACGAACATCTAATAATGCTTTGATATTATTGCGGGCTCTGTTTACTGCGGATTCCTGAAACATCTCACCAATGGTATAAAACAGCATTACAGCAACACCTTCCGGAAATTCGCCGATAGCAAATGCTCCGATTGTTGCAATTCCCATCAAAGAAAACTCATTGAAGAAATCTAATTTCTTTGCCAGCTCAACTGCTTCTTTGAAAACTGAAAATGCTACTAATATATAAGACACGAAATACCATCCAAATCTTAACCAAACGTTACTAGTAAACCAATCTGCTTTAATCCAGAAATCTAAAATCAGTCCTGAGAAAAATATAACGAGACTTATAATCAATCCTAATTTTGAACTGCTGTGAGAATGGTCGTGGTCGTCGTGATTATGTTGATGAGAATGTTCTTCTTGATGGTCATCTGTTCCGCAACAGCCGCTACTACAATTTGCCATAATTTGTAATGTTTCTAAACAAAGTTAAGGGAAATAGTTTGTAATTGATGCTTTATGTAAAAGGATTTAACGCAAAGGTCACCAAGTTTTTGTTCTTTATTGAAAATATTTTAAGGTTCGCAAAGGCGCTTTCGCTCAGAAAAGAAATAAAAATTGATTTTATCTCGCAGATTTTGAGGATTTTATAGATTTACAATTCAATATTGTAAATGTATTTTATCAATTATAGTTGAGATTTCTAGGGAATGACAAAATATATGTTAATCTTATTCTGATGACAAAATGCGAATTTATGACAAATGCCCTAGCCCCGATGGGAACGGCATCCTTTTTTGGCATTGCGGGGATATTGTTGTAAAGATGACTTCAGTTTGTTCGCAATGCCAAAAAAGATATAGTGGACAGCGGGAAACAGCTCCAAAAAAAAATTAATACAAAATGCTCGATGAAGTTAATAAGCTCCAAATAAATTTGACAATGTCTAATCTTACTTATAATTAATACCTTTGAAAAAAAATTTAGAAATGGGTGTAGCTGATTTATTATTGAAAAGAAAAAAGGAACTGGCTGAAAAAAACTTAAGAGATGGTCAGGATTATTTGGTGGAAAACGGAAAAAGAGAAAGCGTAACGACTTTGCCAAGTGGTTTGCAATACGAAATTCTTGTGGAAACTGAAGGTCCAAAACCGACAGCGAAAAGTACTGTAAAATGCCATTATCACGGAACAACCATTACGAGTAAAGTTTTTGACAGCTCGGTAAAACGCGGAAAACCAGCTTCTTTCCCTCTTAATAGAGTTATAAAAGGTTGGACAGAAGGTTTGCAGTTGATGTCTGTAGGAAGTAAATTCAGGTTTACGATTCCGCCACATTTGGCTTATGGTCAGCAGGAAGTCAGCAAAGAAATTGGTCCCAACAGTACTTTGGTTTTTGATGTGGAGCTGCTGGAGATTAAATAAGTGAAATTTAATTCTCAGATTATATTGCAGTTATAAAAATTATTTATATTTTTGCAACCTGTTAATCAACCTCTGACGAAGGACGTGAATGTTGCTTAGCTTGACAAAACAAATTTTTTATTTTAAAAAATGGATTTATTAAAGTACGTACAAGACAAGTACATTACGAAAAAAGAATTCCCAGAATTCAAAGCCGGTGACACCATCACTGTGTACACAGAAATTAAAGAAGGTAACAAAACTAGAACTCAGTTCTTCAAAGGTACTGTTATCCAATTGAGAGGAACTGGACTTACAAAAACTTTCACTATCAGAAAAATGTCTGGTGATGTAGGTGTAGAAAGAGTTTTCCCTATCAATATGCCTGCACTTCAGAAAATTGAAGTTAACAGACAAGGTAAAGTTAGAAGAGCTAGAATCTACTACTTCAGAGACCTTAGAGGTAAGAAAGCTAGAATCAAGGACAAAGCTTACGGAGGTAAGAAATAATCTTGAGACTTTCTCAAAAAATATAAAACCAGCAAAATTATTTGCTGGTTTTTTTGTTTGTTATATTTTAAATAAATTCTGTTACCCCAGCCCTAAAGGGAAAAGAATTTCTTTAAAATTCATCAAAATTACTCCCTTTAGGGTTGGGGAAATAATTTTGATGAATTTTAGTTTTGTTTTTGAATTTATGAAATAATTCCTAACTCCTTCCCTACTTTTTCAAAACCTGCAATAGCCTTATCCAGATGTTCTCTGGTATGAGCTGCAGATAATTGGACTCTGATTCTCGCTTTTCCTTTTGGAACAACCGGATAGAAGAATCCAATCACATAAATATCTTCAGCTAAAAGTTTCTCCGCCATTTCCTGCGCTAGTTTTGCATCGTAAAGCATTACCGGAACAATCGCCGCGTCGCCATTTGGAATATCGAAACCTTTAGCTTTCATTTCTTTTCGGAAATATTCTGCATTTTCCATTACTTTATCTCTCAAAGAAGTGTCATCAGAAATCATATCCAAAACTTTAGAAGCTGCACCCACAATTCCTGGTGCTAATGAATTGGAAAATAAATAAGGACGAGAACGTTGTCTCAACATATCGATGATTTCTTTTTTCCCAGAAGTGAATCCACCCAAAGCGCCACCTAAAGCTTTTCCTAAAGTAGAAGTAATGATATCCACTCTTCCTATGACATCATTCGCTTCGTGCGTTCCACGACCAGTTTTTCCGATAAATCCCGTTGCATGAGAATCATCTACCATTACCAAAGCATCATATTTATCTGCTAAATCACAAACACCTTTTAGGTCAGCAACAATTCCGTCCATTGAGAAAACGCCGTCTGTCACAATGATTTTAAATCTATGATTTTTTTCAGAAGCCGCAATCAATTGAGCTTCCAAATCTTCCATATTATTGTTTTTATAGCGGTATCTTGCAGATTTACATAATCTTACACCGTCGATAATCGAAGCGTGATTCAGTTCATCTGAAATAATGGCGTCTTCTTCTGAGAATAATGGTTCGAAAATACCGCCATTCGCATCAAAACAAGCAGCATAAAGGATTGTATCTTCCATTCCTAAGAAATTAGAAATCTTAGCTTCCAAATCTTTATGAATATCTTGAGTTCCACAAATGAAACGAACCGACGACATTCCATAACCGTGAGATTCGATAGCATCTTGCGAAGCTTTCATCACTTCCGGATTGTTGGATAATCCTAAATAGTTGTTGGCACAAAAGTTCAACAGTTTTTTCCCAGCCACTTCTATCTCCGCACTTTGCTGTGATGTGATGATTCTTTCTCTTTTGAAAAGTCCGTCGTTTTCTATGTTTGTTAATTCATTTGTGATGTTTTCAAGGAATTTTTGTGATATCATTTTTATTGATTTTCGATTTTAACAAAAATAAAAAAAGCACCGTAATAAAGTGCTTTTTTGTGATGATTTAACGTTTGGAAGAAATTTAAATAATTTTATTCTTTTATTAGCTTAACTGATTGATTATTGTATTTCAAAACATAAGTTCCTTTGACTAAGGTAGAAATATTGATTTCTGAATCTGGATTCGCAATTCCGTTTTTAATCAGTTTTCCATCGATTGAGAAAATTTCATAATCTGTTGATTTTTGCAAACCAGAAATTTTGATGAAAGATTTGGCTGGATTAGGATAGACAATTATATTTTTTTGATTAATATCATTAACAGCCAGATTATTATCTTTCGTCACAGTAGAACCTTTGGTAATGATCTGTTTTTCGTAATTGAAGGTTACATTTGTAACATCGAAATTGACATCTTGTGTGAAATATTGATTGTTGGAAGTATGATCCAAAACAAAATAGGCGGTTTGACTTCCAGATCCTGAAACTTTGATCGGTAAAGGCAATTCGAAAAAGCTAACTGAAGATGAGCTTCTGGTCTGCCCAACTCGGAAAGTCAGTTTTTTGGATGTTGGATCCTGTGTCCATCTTATCTGATATATTGGATATCCTTCCCCATAAATCCAATCATTAAAAATTCTGTAAAGTTTCGACCTGTGTAAGATGATAAAAAATCCCTAAAATCATTCGTTTTGACGTAATTATAAGCAAAGGCGGCATTATTCTGGTAAGCTTTCAGCATTGCATAGAACTGCTCGTCTCCCAAAATCCATTTGATCATTCTCAAAACATAACCTCCCTTGGTATAAGTGAGTCTGCCATCAAAAATCCGATTTGAAGTCAATTGATTATCAGGAACATAAACGCTCCCTCCAGCAAAACTCGTAATATTATCCATCTCGCTTTGCAGATAAGTCTGAAACTGTGCTGGTGACATCAACAATTTTTCGTAAACCACATATTCGCCCATTGTAGCAAAACCTTCATTCAGCCAGATATCGTTCCATGTTCCACAGGTCAGCTTGTCTCCAAACCATTGATGAGCCAATTCGTGCGCAATCAAATCCAATCCATAATAACCCATAGAAGTCATTGTTGCGTGTTCCATTCCGCCACCCCAGTTGAACTGCATATGTCCATATTTCTCATTTCTATAAGGATATAACCCAAAATGATCTTCGAAAGTCTGCATACTGATTGCAGTCCAATCCAACTTGGACTGTGTATCTGCAGTTGCCCAAGACGGATAAACGTAGTTAAGGAAAGGAAATGAGCTGTTGGTAGTTGTAATTGTAGAATTTAACTTAGTATAATTGGAAATTCCTAATGCGAAAAGATAAGCTGGTATTGGATAATTGGTTTGCCAATAGGTTAATTTTTTGCCATTTCCTAAAATTGTTTCTGACATCAGTTTTCCATTGGAACCAACTGTGTACTGAGCAGGAGTGGAAATTTTGATGTCTAATTTTTCAATTTTATCATTCATACTTTGTTTTGTAGGCCACCATTGTTTTGCCCCAAATGGCTCTGATAAAGTAGCTAAAATTGGATCTCCGGCGGGTGTAGCTGTAGCAACAAAAGCTTGTTCAGCAGTTGATGGAATTCCGCTGTAAGTGATAGATAAGGAATCCGTTGTCTGGGCAGATAATGTTGAAGGAAAATTGATTCTGATTTCATCAGAACTCAATTGCTGAAAAGTCAAATCCTGAGCGTGGTATTTTACATTGGAAACCGTTAAATTATTCTTTAAATCAAAATAAATATCAGGAGAATTCTGCAGCATTTTGAAATGTGATGTCACAGTACCTGCAATACATTGTTGTGTTGGATCTAAATCTAATTCTAATCTGACGTATTGCAAATCATAATTCAAAGTATTTGGATTGACATTGACATCCAAAATAGATTTTAGGTTTTTCTTTTTCTCAGATTCTATAATCCCTTTTCTATCAGCATTTAATGACTGACCAAAAATGATATTAACCGAAAATAAAACGATAAATAACGAGTAAAACTTTTTCATAGGATTGATGATTTTCAAATCAAAGCTACAAAAAAAACTCATCCCAGCGAGATGAGTTTTTAATTTATAAAACATTGATTATTACAAATCTAAAGTTGGATCCAGCAACTGTTCCATTCTGTCTTTCACTTGTGCAACAGAACCCGAGAATCTATTAATCAATAAAGAAAAAGCAAGGGTTTTGTTATTTCTTGTTTTGATGTAACCTGCCAGACATTTCACACCATTCAAAGTTCCGGTTTTTGCAAAAATCTGTCCGTTGGAATTCAGCATAAACATATGCTTCAGTGTTCCAGACTGTCCTGCAATTGGCAAAGACTCGAAATATTCTTTATAATAAGGCGATTTCATCATTTTTGCTAAGAACTTAACTTGAGAGAGTGGCGTAACGGTATGCGATTTAGAAAGCCCGCTTCCATCCATATAATTTAAACCATTCATATCGAAGTTTATGGATTTTAGATGATCTGTTACAACTTGCCGCCCGGATTCAGTAGTTTGGTCGCCTAAGCTTTGGAAACCATTAGATTTCAATAATGCTTCTGCATACCCGTTATCACTTCTTTGGTTGGTATAATTGACGATTTCTGCTAAAGTCGGGGATTTGTAAGTCGTTAAAATTTCTCTTGGCTCCGGCTCTATATCTACAATTTTCGGAGTTACTTTTCCAGTAACTGCAATTTTATTTTTAATCAAACTTTCTCTCAATTTATTAGCCAAAAAAGCAGGAGGTTCAGCTACTTTTGTTGTCATCCCGTTTCCCTCAAACTTATCTGCGTACACCAGTTTGTCAGCATAGGGAGAAATATAAAAAAATTTCTTTTGCTGATTAAATGGATTATTAGATTGATTGATAATCAGCTTTTCGTTTCTCGGGTCAATATCTTTAGTAGTTCCTACCGGTAGAAAATAATTTTTCTGTTCCAGCCATACTATATTTTTAGGAAGTTCTTGCTTTTTATTTTCTTTAAAAATCGCAGTTTGGATGATAATATCTCCTGTAATTTTTCTAATTCCTTTTTCTCTAATAGCATCAAGATATTGATTAACAATCTGCGTATAACTCGCTGCTCCACCTCTATTTCCACCCAGTGAAGGGTCGCCACTTCCGACGATATAAAGATTTCCTGTCAAAACACCTTCAGCATCAATACTGCCAGAATATTCTAATAGTGTGTTCCATCTGTACTGCGTTCCTAATAAAGAAAACGCCGTCTCGGTCGTTAATAATTTGGTTGTAGAAGCCGGAATCAGC
Organism: Epilithonimonas hominis; assembly: GCF_003730015.1. Taxonomy (GTDB): domain Bacteria; phylum Bacteroidota; class Bacteroidia; order Flavobacteriales; family Weeksellaceae; genus Epilithonimonas; species Epilithonimonas hominis. Next base: position 39,222 of record NZ_RJTU01000029.1, read on the forward strand.
GGAGCTGTTTCGTTGTAAGCTGTTACAATTTTTTCTGTTGTTGGGTCATAAACCACAAATCCCCAATTCGCATTTCTCAGAACAGGGTCTGTAAACATCTTATTGATATTGAACTCAATCTGCTCTTTCGGAGACAACAGCGCCTTTTCTGCTGTGATATCCTTTACAAGATTCTGCTGATCAGCAACTTGTGGATATGTAGAAACTGCGACGCTCCCTTGCGAAAACACAAATGAAGAAAAACCAATTGCGATGATTGAAAAATAATTTCTGATTTTATTCATTCTCAAAACAATTACAATTTTTATTGAATTTATATTAATTAAGGTTTAAGATTATCTAATCTTATAATCATAACTGAGTAAAGTTAGAGAATATAGCGGTGTAACCTTCGTAAAGCCCTAATAAAAAAACTAGAAATTTTGTTAAAAACAGTTAAAAATCGACAAATACATCCTTTTTTACAGATTTATAAGCTGCGATTTCGTCAAATTCATCAAAAGATTTAAGAAGCAGTTCTTTATAGATTCTGTAGTTTTTGTTTTTTGGAAATTTGAGAAGAATCTGATATTGATATAGGTTATTAAGCCTTGCTATAGGGGATTTTTCCGGACCAAGAATACATTCTTCCGGGATATATTTTCTAAGAATCGAACCCAAAAACTGAGAAGCTCTGTTAATTTTATCTTCTTTCCTATGTTTCAGTTCAATCATTATTAATTTCACAAACGGTGGATAGAGAAACTTTTTCCTTTCATCAAGAAAGTAATTATAAATCTCTTTAACATTCTGATTTTTAATTAATTCAAAAACTGAATGCGACGGATTATAGGTCTGAATCAGAATCTTACCATTCCCAGAAGTTCTTCCTGCTCGTCCTGCAACTTGTGTAATCAATTGATAAGCTCTTTCTTGCGCACGAAAATCCTGAACGTGAACCAAAGAATCTGCTTTCGGAATCGCGACTAATTCTATATTATCGAAATCTAAACCTTTGGAAATCATCTGTGTTCCGACCAAAATATCGGTTTCTCCGCTTTCCAGTTTTTCATAGAGTTTTTCGTAAGCAAATTTCTTTCGCATCGAGTCCACATCCATTCTGTCAACCTCGGAATCGGAGAATATTTTCTGAGTTTCTTCCTCGATTTGCTCAACGCCAACGCCTTTTGTATTCAGATTGTCGCTATTACAACTTGGACAAATTGTAGGTTTTCCGGAACGATGCCCACAATAATGACATTTGAGCTCGTTGGAAGCTTTGTGATAAGTCATCACCACATCACAATTACTACAATAAGTGACGTGTCCACAAGTTTCACATTCGATGACATTGGCATAACCACGGCGGTTATGAAGAATAATGGTTTGTTTTTTATGTTCTAATTGAAGGTTGATTTCGTCAATCATTTTCTGACTGAAATTCCCGACGATTTTCTTTTGATTTTGTGCTTCTCTGATGTCAATAATTTCAAATTTCGGCAAATCCACTTTCCCAAACCTTTCGTTAAGAACCACATAACGCAACCTATCTTTCATAGCCAAATCGTAGCTTTCCAAAGAAGGCGTTGCTGAACCTAGAATCAATTTGGCTTTATAAAACTCTGCCAACATCATTGCAGAATCTTTCGCATTGAAAAAGAAGTGCTGGTCTCTTGGTCTGTAAGCCGAATCGTGTTCTTCATCAACAATAATCAATCCTAGATTTTCATAAGGTAGAAACAAAGAATTCCGAGTTCCAATCAGAATTTGGAGTTCATTTTTTTTGATTTTTCGCCAAACTTCTACCCTTTCAAAATCCGTTAGTTTATTATGATAAAAGCCGAGTTTCTTTCCGTATTTTTTTTCGAGACGGATTGTAATTTGTTTCGTTAAAGCAATCTCAGGCAAAAGCAAAAGCACATTTTGTCCAGCATTAACACAATCTTCAATTTTCTCAAGATAAATGTGCGTTTTTCCCGATGAAGTAACACCGTGAAGCAACACATTTTTGTTTTCTTCAAAAGCTTGATTGATTTCTGAAATCGATTTTTTCTGATTTTCTGTCAGTTCTTCAATTTCTTCAATTTCGCCTTCGTAAGAATCGATTCTGTGTTTTTCCAGATAATATTCTGTAACCCAACCTTTTTCAATCAAAGATTTCAGTTGTAGATTGACGAAATTACCTTCATCAAAAACCAAAGATTTCCGGATTGGATTTTCAGGATTATCAATTTGTTTGGAAAGGATATTTAAGAAAAGTTCTTTCTGTTTTTTAGCTTTATCGAGTTTCAAAAGAATCATCGCCAAATTCTCTGAAACCAAAGCTTCATTATTGACTTTCAAGTAAGCGATTTCTTTGGCTTTGTATTTTTCAGTGATTTTTTCATCAACTGAAATATATCGTTCATCAATCAGCGCATTGATGGTTTTGATGATTTCTTTTTTTGGAATGAAAGCTTCAATCTCTTGCAAATTCAGCATTTGTCGAACTTCCAAAGCTTGAAGAAGATAAGTTTCGTTCGCATCCAGATTTTGCCAGTCAATAGTTCTTTCAGACAATAATCTGACATAAGTTTCGCTTTCTAATTTGAGAGAAGACGGAAACGCCAAACGGTAAATTTCGCCTAGATTACAGAGATAATAAGAACTCAACCAATTCCAAAAATCCAATTGTTGTTTTGGAACAATCGGTTGATTGTCTAATAGATTGATGATTTCTTTCGGAACAAAAGTTTCTTCAAAATCGTTGAATAATTCTGCAACAATTCCCGTGTAGATTTTCTTTCCACGAAACGGAACCAAAACGCGCATTCCGACCTCAATTTTATCCAAAAAATCTGCTGGAACTTTGTAAGTGAAAGTTCCTTTGAGATTGAGCGGAAGAATGATTTGAGCGAATTGCAAACTATGATATTTTTTTAACGCAAAGCGCAAAGTTTTTTATTAATTATTAAGGATATTTTTAAGAGTCGCAAAGACGTAAATTTACCAAAGAAGAGGTAAATATTTTTTACTTATCGCCATAATGACCTTTGGCGGAAATGATTTCTACGGTAACAATATTTTCTTCGACACTATAAATCAAACGGTTTTTGCTATCGATTCTTCTTGACCAAACATTACCATTTTTATGCTTTAAACGTTCAGGTTTTCCTGTTCCAGAATATGGATTAATACGAAGTTCATCTATAAATATGTTAATTTTCTTCAAAGCCGATTTATTACCTGATTTTCTGTAAAACAGGATGTCTTTTTCTGCTTCATCCGAAAGTTTTATTTGAAAAATCATAAACCTAATAATTCTTTCTGCGCTTCTTTTGAAAGTATTTTCGATTTTGATTTTCCTGTTTTCAAGTCCGCAATTCTCCTTTCTAATTCTGCAACGTTTTCCGGAATATCATAATAAGGGTCATTGCTTGGACTTAGACTTTCAGGTTTTTCTTCCTTAAAAACAAATTGCGCATCCAAAGCTTTCAGCACTTTTTTTAGTAATGACGCTTCTTTCTTATTTCTTGGATGTATGATAATTGATGCTTCCATCGTTTTGTATTATTAAATCTTTACGAATTTACGATTTTTAATTTTTTAAAATATCATTTATCAATCATCATTCATTATTGATGATTAAACCGTATAACTCTGAAACGCTTCTTCCAGACTTGCAAATTTTCCTTTGAATTCTGAAATCGGAGAATCTTGTAATATTTTCCCTTGATGAATTAAAATTACTCTGGAACAAAGCGCTTCTACTTCTTGCATAATGTGTGTAGACAAAATCACGGTTTTTGCTTTCCCAATTTCTTTGATAACGTTTCGGATTTCTACGATTTGATTGGGGTCGAGTCCATTGGTTGGTTCATCTAGAATCAATAAATCCGGTTCGTGGAGAATGGCTTGCGCTAATCCAACTCTTTGCTTATAACCTTTGGAAAGCTGACCGATTTTCTTCGATTTTTCTGGTGTAATCCCAACTAAATCTATCACCTGTTCTACTCTTTCTTTTTTGATGTGATGAAGATTCGCAACGAATTGCAGATATTCTTTGACAAACATCTCATTGTAAAGTGGATTATTCTCCGGAAGGAAACCGATTTTCTTTTTAGATTCGATTTCGTTGTCTGAAATGTTTTTTTCGTCCAAAAGAATTTCGCCTTCATCTATTTTCAGAACGCCTGTGATGGATTTCATTAACGTGGATTTTCCTGCGCCATTGGGTCCAAGTAATCCGATAATCTCGTTGTTGGCAATCGTTATGTTGATATCATTGAGCGCAATTTGCTCTCCGAATTTTTTGGTAAGTCCTGAAATTTTTAAAGACATTCTTATTCTTTTATTGTTACAAAAATATGAAAATTGATTGGTTTTATTTTACGCAAAGAGCGCAAAGATTTTTATACATTATTGAAAATATTTTTAAGAGTCGCAATGGCGCTTCGCTCAGCAAAGAAAAGCAGAATTTGTAGAAAGTATGTTTGTGTCTCTGTAGTCTAAATTTCTCCGGAATGACAAATAATGTGGATATGTAAAATGTTGATTTGATGATCTTTTTCAGGAGATTATTTATCAGGTTTGGAAGTCGTTTTCAAGTTTTGAAGGAAAGTCGGAATTCTCGACTTGGCTTTACAGAATTGCGCTGAACACAGCGATTATTTTCCTGAAATCCGAGAAGCGACGGAGTTTTATACAGAATGATGATGTGTCGCTCTACAAAATAAAAGAAGATGATTATAATCTGGAAGACGAGCAAAATCTGAAACTGATGTACGAATGTATCCAAAAACTCAACCCGATTGACAAAGCATTGATTTTCTATTATCTGGAAGATTTTTCCGGAAAAGAAATGGCAGAACAAATGGGCATCTCGGAAGCCAATGCAAGAGTGAAACTGAATCGTGCGAAGGATAAGTTAAAAGAATTAATCAATAAAAGAGCTTCGAGAGATTGAGTGTGATAAAGTCTTCGACTCCGCTCAGACTGACAACTAAAAGTTATCAATTATCAACCATCAATTTTCAACTATCAACTATCAACTATCAAAGATATGGAACTAGACAATCTTAAATCCCTCTGGCAAAAGGAAGATATTTCCGATACGCCGGAGATCTCGCCGGAAAAACAAAGACAGATTCACCACCCTTTGCAAAGAATTCGGAAGAACATGCGCTATGAGTTCTGGTCGACAATCATGTTGCTTCCTGTGATTTTGGTTTTGATCTGGTTTTTCCCGATACCTTTCCGTTTCAGGGTCTACATAGAAGTTTTGGTAGCTTCAATGGCGCTTGTGACTGCATTTTTCTTCAGTAAGTTTTTTAAATTATATAAAGAAATCAGCAATCCAACCTTGGGGACTTATGATTCGTTGAAAGATTTGTTTCATCAATTTGAATTAAATAAGCAATATTACCTATCTTTCTATCTCAGTTTTGTTCCGTTTTTGGTTTGCGAAATGATTATCATTACAGAATCTATTCCTTATAACCACAAATATACAGAAGGACTGTTAGCTGTCAAATTCATCATTTCTATCTTGTTAGGTTTGTTTTTTCTATATTTTGCAGGAAACTGGTGGTTCAAACATTTCTATGGAAAATATATAGACCGGATTAAAAAACTGGTTGATGAAATGAAACAAAATTAACTTAATCCATATCTCAAAAAGCCTTATGAAGTCTATAAACTTTACACGGCTTTTTAATTTTCATAAGCTGAAAATTTTTGTAAATTTGCACACTTATGGGACAAATCCTAGCAATAGACTACGGAAAAGTAAGAACGGGAATCGCCGTGACTGACGATATGCAAATCATTGCAAGCGGACTGACAACAGTAGAAACGCCAAAGCTTATAGATTTTCTGAAAAAATATTTTTCAGAAAACAGCGTAGACGAAGTGGTTATAGGACTTCCCACAGATTTGAAAGGAAATATGTCCGATATCGAGACTGAAATTCAGAAATTTATTTTAGTTTTTGAAAAGGAGTTTCCCGAGAAGAAAATCAATCGTCTGGATGAACGCTTTACTTCCAAAATGGCTTCTTTTTTCATTAGCCAAAGTGGAAAAAACAAAAAACAAAGACAGGAAAAAGGATTGATTGACAAAGTAAGTGCGACCATATTATTGCAAAATTTTTTAGACCAGAAAAGATGATTTTACCAATTAGAGCCTTTGGCGACAACGTTTTGAGAAAAAAAGCGCACGATATCGAAAAAGATTATCCTGAGCTACAGACATTGATTGACAATATGTTTGAAACCATGTACGGTGCCAACGGTATTGGTTTGGCTGCGCCTCAGATTGGGTTGGACATCCGTCTTTTTGTGGTGGATGTTTCTCCACTTTCGGAAGATGAAGATTATGAGGATATTGCTGATGAATTAAAAGATTTCAAAAAAGTCTTCATTAATGCCAGAATCCTGGAAGAATCCGGAGAAGAGTGGAAATTCAATGAAGGTTGCCTGAGTATTCCTGAAGTGCGTGAAGATGTAAAACGTAAATCGACCATCAAAATAGAATATTACGATAGAAATTTCGTTAAACATACCGATACATTTTCCGACATCAGAGCAAGAGTGATTCAACACGAATATGACCACATCGAAGGAATTCTTTTTACAGACCACCTGAGTGCGTTGAAGAAAAAAATCGTGAAAGGAAAACTTCAGAAAATTGCTAATGGCGAAGTAGCTGTGAGTTATAAAATGAGATTTCCAAAATAGTCAGAAGGTAAAGGTCAGAAGACCGAAGAATGCAATTCGGAAACAGAAAAATAAAAAAATATAATTAAAACTTCGGACATCGGTTTTCCGACATCCGACAAAAATTAATCTAAAATGCAGTTAGAAAAAATTATTTCAATCTCCGGAAAACCGGGACTTTTCAAATTGGTTTCTCAGCTAAAGAACGGATTTATAGTTGAGGATATTACAACAAAGAAAAAAGCGAGCATATCAAACTCCAGCCAGGTAAGTCTTTTGGACAATATCGCAATGTTCACATTTGATAAAGAAGTTCCTTTGTTCGAAGTTTTCGAAAATATTGCAAAAAAATACGATTACAAACCAACAATCAGCCACAAATCTTCCAGTGACGAACTAAGAGCTTTTATGGCAGAATCTCTTCCTAATTACGATTTGGAAAGAGTTTATGAGTCTGATATCAAAAAATTGGCTCAATGGTACAACTTGCTTCAAAAAGCAGGTTACATCACGCCGGAAAGTTTTGTAAAGCCAGAAGCTCCTGCTGAAGAAACCGTCGAAGAAGCTAACGTAGTTGAAGAAAAAGCAGAGAAAAAACCTGTGGCTAAAAAAGCTCCTGCAAAAAAGGCTGCTGAAAAAACAGAAGAAGCTAAAGAAGAAAAAGCGCCTGCTAAAAAACCTGCTACTAAAAAAGCGACTAAAAAAGAAGACAAAGAATAATTATTAATTGATAATTATAAATCATAAATGCTCTCTCAGAAATTCTTATTTTTGAGAGAGTTTTTTATTTATGAGAATTGTTTCATTAGTTCCTTCGATTACGGAAACTTTGTTTGATCTTGGTTTGACGACTGATGAGATTGTTGGTAGGACGAAATTCTGCATTCATCCAAAAGATTATGTTGATAAAATTGAAATCATTGGCGGAACTAAAAATCTTAATATTGATAAAATCAAATCTCTGAAACCAGGCTTTATCATTGCCAACAAGGAGGAAAACGTCAGAGAACAAGTCGAGGAATTGATGAAAGATTTCAAAGTTTTGGTAACGAATATTGAAACTCTCGAAGACAATTATTATTTATTGAAACAACTCGGGCATCTATTTGGGAAAGAGGAAAAAGCTCAATTTTTCAATCTGAAAACTTATGAAGCTTTTGATAGTCAGAAAACTGAAAAACGTTTGAAAGTCGCTTATCTGATTTGGAAAAATCCTTATATGACAGTTGGTGGCGACACTTTTATTTCAAAGATTTTGGAAGAATTAGGATTTGAGAATTTGTTTAAAAATGAGAAACGATATCCAGAAATTCAGTTGGAAGATTTGAAAAGCGCCGATTTGATTTTTCTTTCGTCAGAGCCTTTTCCTTTCAAAGAAAAACATATTGCTGAAATCCAAGAAGTTTGTCAAAATCAAAAAATTAAGATTGTTGACGGCGAAGCTTTCTCTTGGTATGGTTCGCATTTGGCGAAATGTGGGGAATATTATCGGGAGTTACTAAAAAACATTTAAAAACCACAAAAGTCACAAAAGATAATATTAAAACTTTTGTGACTTTTATGGTTTTTAGTATAAATTAAATATTACAAAATCTTCGCTACTTCTTCGCAAAGCCAGTTCAGCAATTCTTCATCTTCTTTTGTGAATGGGTCAATTGTGTGAGAATCGATATCGATTTGTCCAATATTTTCTCCGTTTTTGAAAATTGGAACTACAATTTCAGCTTTTGTATCAATAGAGCAAGACAAATAATTATCCTGAGAATGAACATCTGGAACTACGAAAGTCTCTCCAGAAACAGCAACCTGACCGCAGATCCCCTTCCCAAAAGGAATGATAATATGATCTGTAATTGCCCCTACATAAGGCCCCAAAACCAACTCATCTTTGTCACCGTTTTTGAAATAGAATCCTGTCCAGTTGTAGTAGGAAATTTCTTTATCTAAAACCTGGCAAATCTTTAAAAGCTTGGTATTTGTCTCCTGTGGACTTTCCAAAATAGTTGAAAGTCTTTTTTTAAGTTCTATCATTTTTATTCTTGTATTAATTCAATCCGTCAAAAGTCAGTTCTTTGTAACCAAACATCTGGCGGTCTTTTATCATTTCCGAAACACCTATAGGAAGTTCTTCTTCCCAGCCAAGTTCTTGTGTAACGATTTTTTTAAGAATCTCACGGGAATAGATCTCAAGAAATTTAGGATTAAAGTTCTGAATATCTACAATTCTCTTATTAAGCTTGAAATATTTGTACAATTCTTTCAGGTTGTCATGGACTTTTAGATTTTCGGATGTCAGTAACTCACCTGTTTTCATATCTTTATATGGATACAGATAAACGCGCATATCTTTTTTAAAGAATTTTCCGAAAGCTTCCAAAATCCCACCAGGAAGGTTTTTATAATACTCCTCATCAAAAACATCCAAAAGGTTGTTTACGCCCATTGCAACACCAATATGCTGATTGGTAAATGTAGAGAAATAATCTACCATTCTATAATATTCCGAGAAATTAGATATCATAACAGTGTAGCCTAATTTTCCAAGTATATCAACTCTGTCCAGGAAATCTCTCTCATTGATGTCCCCATCTGCACGAAGATTGGAAATCGTGATTTCGAACAGAATCTGTGTGTTATAGCTATCGCAGGCATTATCCTTATTAAACATCTCGAGTCCTTGCTCGAACATATCGATATTAACTTTGGTAACGGGACGGAAACTTCCTCTTACTGCAAAAATATTTTTCTTGTAAAGAATATCAGCAGGTAACATATTATTCCCTTCTGAATTGAAAATTACAGCATCTGTCATCCCCAATTTTACCAGCTGAAGACTCATAAGCCTGTTATCAACATACTGAAAACCAGGTCCGCTAAAATCGATCATATCAATTTCTAAACGATCTAACGAGATGTCATCATACAAAGATTCGATAAGAATCCTCGGGTTATCGGCGTAAAAATAAGCACCATAAATAAGGTTCACCCCCAAACTTCCCAGGGTTTCCTGCTGTAATGTTGCATTGGTCTCCTTGAATTTTACATGAATAACGATTTCATTAAAATCCTCATTTTCATTATTCTGATAGCGAATACCTACCCACCCGTGTCCTTTTGAAGTTTTATCAAAATTGATCGTCGTAACTGTATTGGCATAGGAAAAAAACTTTTTTCCAGGATTTTTTTCTCTAGGAATTCTTTCTTCAATAAGTGTCATTTCGTAGCGCAACATTTTCCTGAGTCTATTTTGCGTTACATAACGATTTTTCACTTCCTTTCCATAGATGGCATCAGAAAAGTCTTTGTCATAAGCAGACATTGCTTTTGCAATGGTCTGAGACGCTCCACCTGCGCGGAAAAAATGACGAACAGTCTCCTGCCCTGCTCCTATTTCTGCAAAAGTTCCATAAATTGAAGTATCGAGATTAATCGCTAAAGCTTTCTGTTTTGGTGTAAGTTTTGGCTTTATCACAAAGAATTAGATTTATTTTGTAAATTTACCAAAAACAGCGCAATTACGAAAATGCTTTTAAAATTTTTAGGTACAGGAACATCACAGGGAATTCCTGTTATAGGAAGCCGCCATCCTGTTTGCCTTTCCGACAACCCAAAAGATAAACGGCTTAGAACTTCTGCAATTATTACGACAGACTCCGGAAAAAAGATCCTGATAGACTGCGGACCAGATTTTCGCCAGCAGATGCTGACCAATAAAGAAGAAAACGTAGATGCTGTTTTGGTCACTCACGAACATAATGATCACATTATCGGGTTAGATGATCTTAGGCCTTTGATTTTTAAGAATAAAGAATCAATGCCTATCTATTGTAACTCAAGGGTTGCAAAGGAAATTACTCATCGTTTTCCTTATGCTTTTATTGAGCATAAGTATCCTGGTGCGCCAAGTTTTGATTTGTTTAAAATTGACGGAACTTTTAGATTATTTAATGAAATTGATGTGACTCCTATTGACATCATTCACTCCGAGATCGATATTCTTGGATTTAAATTTAAAAACCTAGCTTATATTACGGATGCAAGCAAGATTGAAGAAAGTGAAAAAGAGAAACTTAAAAATCTGGAGGTCTTCATCATCAATTGCCTTAGAAAAACAGAACCTCATCATTCACATTTTATCCTTCCGCAGGTATTGGAACTTGTCCAAGAGCTAAAACCAAAGAAGACTTACCTTATTCACATCAGTCATCATCTTGGTTTCCACGATGAGGTAGAAACCGAACTTCCTGATAATGTTCACCTTGCTTATGATGGTTTGGAAATCGAATTTTAAATTTTAAAAAAACTTAAAAAAAACTTTTATCATAAAGATTTTTTCAATTATATTTGCAGACCAATTTACAACAAGGTAACACACTTGCCCAGGTGGCGGAATTGGTAGACGCGCTGGTCTCAAACACCAGTTCTTAGGAGTACCGGTTCGATCCCGGTCCTGGGTACTTAATGAGACAACTACTTGATAGTTGTCTCTTTTTTTATGCCCACAAAAAACTCTATATCAAACTTTTACAGTCTGATATTTTATGGTTCGACTTTTTTCACTTGAAATCCCTAACCATTCTAAAATGAACAGCTAAAAAGTGCTTTATCACTCATCCTATAAGCACTTCGACTTGGTTCGATATCCCATTAAGGTTCTAGTATTTTTTATCTTTTGGTTTATTATAATTTTTTGATACTAAATATAGTAATTCCAAGATAATTTTAGCTTCCTTCTCATTTACCCGAACTCCATTCTTGGCCAAAATAGTAATTGCTTGTTCTACTGAAATATTCTTATCGATGAAATTCATTTTTCTTATTGGTTTTTCGATGAGTTTTCTTTGATAATATTTTTGAGAATGCTTGATTTAAATCTAAAGATAGATCTCCTGTTTTATAATCAATATCAATCGGAGGAATAAGATTCACAAGATGTTTTTTATCCGAGGCATCAAATTCAGAAATCTTTTGAAAAATTTCAACTATAGACCTATCTCCTATATTATCCTTTCTGTCAATAGCTTTTAATTTAGCAAGAATATCACACTCTTCTTTCCTAAGATTTTTTGTATTAACAAGATTCTCTTTTTTTAACTCATTATAATCATCAATCTTTAATATTCCAGCTATAAATAATTTTCTGCCGTGTGAAAGAGTTAACTTTTCCTCTTTCATCTTTCTCTCTATTAATTTTTGAGAGTACAAATAACGTGCTTTCTGAGTCTTTATGTTTTGATCTGCTAAAACATTCCTAAGTAACTCAACTGCACTATTTAACAATATCAATTCTTGAAGTTTTTTTTGATAACAATTATTAAGTAAAATTGCATTAATCCTTATCCTACATCTATTATGACAGTGATAATATGGGTACTTTTTTGATCTTCCTGTTGAAAAACTTCCTCCAAGTTTCCGATTACATACAGGACAAATTAAAAAACCTCTTAGAAAAAACATTGCTTTCAAATCATCTCTCTTAGCTGTCGTTTTTCTTTTTGTATTGACAACTGATTGAACCTGATGGAATAACGATTCAGAGATTAGAGGTTCGTGTAAACCTTTTATCATTTGTTCTTTGTTAGAGTTTAATTTGATTGATACAAAGCCACAATAAACCGGATTACGCAAAACTCTGAAAAAATTTGACCGTGAACATATCAATCCCTTCTCATTAGCTATTTTATTAATCTCGGATATTTTCCGATTATTTTGGGCAACTTGATTGAAAACCCATTTTATAATTCCAGCCTCAGGTTCTTTAGGAACAATTGCCTTTTTACCATCCATTAATGTCACATTGAGAAAGCCCATAGGCGCTTTACTAGGATATCTGCCCATCAACTTTGCGCGTCGCAAGCCATTTGATGTATTTTGAGCTCTCCGTGTATTTTCTGCTTCCGGTACAGCCAAATATACAGCCAGCATTACAGTGCTTTCTGGCACTGAAAAATCGATTGGCTGATCAATAGCCATTGCAGTTGTCTTATATTTTCTGAGTTTTCCAATCATTTCGTAAGCATATTCAATATTACGGCTGAATCGATCCCATTTTATAAATAATATGTTCTTATCCACTTCTGCTGATTTCTTTTTAACTTCGGAGAATAATTCCTTCCAAGCAGGTCGATTGAAATTCTTTGCAGAGTAATCCTCCCTATAAATTCCTTTAACCTCAATATCGTTGTATTTACAATACTTTAGTAATCTATCCTCCTGTTCCGGCAAGGAATAACCTTTTCTTTTTTGTTCGTCCGTACTTACACGGACATATAAATAAGCTGTTTTCATTATTTTGATTTCAAAATAACCAAAGTTCAATAAATATCCTTTGTAGATATAAAAAAATTAATTCAACATACAAGACACGTAAAATCTAAAAATCCAACACAGTGCTAAAATTTTAACGATAAAAAAATCGCTAAAATTTTTGACGATAAAAAAAATGTCATATCTTTGACGAGAAATAAATCGTCATATGAATCAAGATCTATTATTAAGAAACAACACAGGAGTAAAATCCAAAGTAAATCTAATTGAAGGGTTTGTTGTAAGAACCAATCAATTTGAATTACTAAAGGAAAACCTGCTTAAAACCTCAGAACCCAGCAATGTTATTATTATTGGTCAAAGAGGCGCTGGTAAAACCACGCTTATACATAGACTTAACTATGAAATTATCGATGATGCCGTGCTTCGCAAGAAATATATTCCAATAATGTTCAGTGAAGAACAGTATAGTTTATCTGATTTAACAAATTTATGGGAAACTATTGCAACAACAATAGAAGATAGTTTTTATGAAGAATCTTTATCTGATACAATTGCTAATATCATCGATAAACAAAAAAATTATGAGCAAAAATCATATGATTTTTTAAGAGAATTCCTAATCGAAAAAAATAAAACAGCAATACTTTTCATTGAGAACTTTAATTTCTTCTTGAAGAAAATATCAGATAATGAAAAGAAAAAGCTATTCAGAATTTTAGAATCCGATTCGAATTTTAAAGTCATTGGCACATCAACAACTTTTAATGATGGAAATATAGATTTTCAAGAAGATGAATATAATTTTTTAAAAATTATTGAGTTAGACAGTTTGAATAAGGCTGATTGTGAAAAACTACTTATAAAAATCGGTCAACAATACGGGGAAGAGCAACAAATTCGCAACATCATTGAGCAACATCCAGGAAGAGTTGAAGCTTTGCGACGGTTAACCGGAGGTGTCCCTAGAACAATGTCGTATCTATTCCAAATTTTCATGGATAATGAAAATGGAAGAGCTATAAAAGATCTTTATTTATTAATTGATACACTTACGTTACTATATAAGTCAGAGCTTGATCAGTTATCAACACAACAACAAAAAGTCGTTGATGCAATAGCTAGAAAATGGGATGCAATTTCGGTTAAAGAAATTGCAAAAAAAACTAGATTAGAAAGTAAAAACATCTCCTCAATTTTATCTTATCTAGAAAAAAATCAGTTTATCGAAAAAATACCAACAAGTACAAAAAATAATCTTTACAGAATTAAGGAGAGATTTATGAATATTTGGTATCTCATGAGATTTGGCCGTAAAAATGATAAAGATAACGTCGTCTGGCTCGTTAGATTTTTTGATGCTTGGTGTGATGAATCAGAATTAACCAAACGAGTTAAAAAACATATCAGCAACCTTAAAGGCGGAAATTATGATATCAATGCAGCTATTGATATGGGCAATACTTTTTTGTCTTGTGAAAATTTACCAGAAACTCTAAAAGAAGAATTAATTAAAACCACCAATGCAATCCTACCTGACCGTCTATTAAAAAATACGAAAATATCTGAATCAGGTTTATTAGATAAAATTAAAAACTTGATCAAAGAAAACAAATTTGAAGAGGCTGAAAGTCTATTGGAGGAAATCAAAATTAAAGACGCAAACTATTATACTGTAGCTACTTCACTTTACATATTTAGTAAGCAGATCAAAAAAGCAATGGAATCTGCAAAAGAAGCATGGGCATTAGATAATCAAAATGCTCAGATGGCAATTACTATCGGTACTTTTTATGAGTTTCAAGCTGAAAATTTACGTGAAGCTGCAAAATATTATAAATTAAGCTTAGAGTTGCCAAATTCGCACGGATATGCAGCATATCGCTTGGGAGATATTGCTTTAGAATTAGAGGATGACTTTGATGAAGCAATTAAATTTCATAAAAAAGCAATTTCAATGAAGTTTAAGTTGTCGTTAAATTCATTGGGTGATATTTATGCAGAAAAAGGAGATTACGAAAAGGCAGTTCAATATTATAATGAAGCCATCGCCGCCAAAACCGGCGCTCCTTATACCCGTCTAGCACGTTTATATACAATGACGGGAAAACCGAAAGATGCAGAAAAAGTGCTATTACAAGCAATAAAAACAAATGAGGAACACAGTAAAATAAATCTTGGTAGATTTTACTATCTAAAGTCAAGACCAAATTATAAGAAAGCGGAGATAGAACTTAGAAGTGCAATCAACGATGGAGATGATGATGGTTATGTAGAGCTAGCTAGAATGTTCTTAAAGATGGGTCAAACTGAAAAAGCCATCAAAGCTTTAGAAGAAGGAGTGGAAAGAGGAAATGCTGACGCTGCACATCAGTTAGGCCATGTGCTTGCGACAGAAAAGCAATATGATAGATCTGATTTTATGTTTGAAAAAGCAAACGAAATGGGCGAGCTTGACTCATTAGGATGCTGGGCTGAAACGATTTTCGATGAGTTTAGAAACGATAAGAAACAATATGCGTTAGAATTGATACAAAAAGCACTGGATACAGATTTAGAGCCATCGCCAAAACTAACATTACTGCATGCTAAAATATTGCTATGGAACGGAAAAGTAACTGAATCGTTAGAAGTCATAAAGGAACCTATTCAGATACTGATTGATAATATGGACACAAGAAGAGGCGAAATATTATACAACAAGGTATTTGCTGATTTTGTAACATATTTTCTGTTGTTAATTGTTAAGAAAGAAAATACCATTTTATTAGATTTATTTAAAGAGATAGAAGATCTTGAAATGATTTTCAAACCAATCTATTTTGTTCTGATGGAAAATCTACAAGATGATTTCCCGAACGAATATTTACGAGCAGGAAAAGAACTAAAAGAAACAATATATGAATTAAAGGAAGAATTAAAAATTTTAAAAGAAAATTTAGAGTAGAATGATATAGAATATTAGAAAATAAAAAGTCCAAGAAATTCTCACCCTCCTTGAACTTTTGTTAATCTCTCCGAGTTAAGATACCTTAGAGAAATTTTAGATTTGTTATGGTACAACGCACAAATATAATAAAAATTGTGTTTAAACAACATTTATAATAATTTCTGTAAGAGGTGGACTCTGCCACTACTAATATTTCTAACAGAACTTTTTGGAATTAATTATTAATGTAAACAAGTTTATAACAATTTTTATGCAGAACGCAACATTAAAATACTATCCCGTAGGAAACGGTGATAATTCATTAATCACTCTTGAAGACAAAACAACTATTATCGTAGATTGTAATATCAGAAACTGTGTAGACGACATCTTTGATGTAAAGAAAGATCTTTTAAAAAATCTTCAAAAAGACAATGGAATTCCATTTGTTGATGTTTTTATATTAACTCATGGAGACCAGGATCATTGCAGAGGATTTAAAACCCATTTTTACCAAGGCGATCCAAAAGATTATTCAGATGAAGATAAAAAGAATAATTTAATTCGTGTTGATGCTATGTGGTTTTCACCAATGATTGCAGAAGAACATTCAAATGATGATGAAGATGCTTATCAAAAAGAGGCAGAAAGAAGATTAGAACTTCATAGAAAAGACTCTCCACAAAAAGATAAGCCTGGAAACAGAATCAGAATCATCGGTTATGATGGAAATAAAGACTATCAGGACTTAAATCACCTAAGATCTACTCCGGGAACAGTCGTTTCTCGCTTCAATGATAAAGACCAGAAGTTATTTTCTGTTTTTATTCATGCACCCTTTAAAGAACATCTGGAATCAGAAGGGGACGACAAAAAGAATTCCACAAGCATCGTGTTTCAAGCAAGATTTAAAACCAATGAATATCAACAAGACTTTGCAACATTAGCAATGTTCGGAGGAGACTCCGATCATACATCATGGGATATCATATTGGACAAAACCAAGAAACATAACAACAGTAAGGCCTTGGAATGGGATTTATTCCTTTCACCACACCATTGCTCTTGGTCATTTTTTAATGATCGTCCTCAAAACGAAAATCCAACTCCTAAAAAAACTTCTTTAGAAGCATTGGATTACAGAAGAAATAATGCAAAAGTTATCGCATCCAGCAAGAAAATATTGGATGATGACGATAACCCTCCTCACTATGAAGCAAAAAGTGAATTTGTAAAAAAAGTAGGCTCTTCTAATTTTTTAAACACTTCTACGTACGAACTTATTAATAAAGTTCCTCAGCCTATCGTTTTTGAAGTCACATCTTTAGGAGTAGTTAAACCTAAACAATCAGAAGGCACAGCAAAAGCTGTAGGAACTGCAGCATTAGGAATTGTAAATACTACATCTAAATATGGCAGTCATTATTTATAGCAGTACTCTGCAAAAATATTCCGGAGAAATAGAGAATCCTTATTTAAAGGATTCTCTAGCTTCGCTGGAGCATTTGGCGGGAAGAAATCTTGATATTTTAGATTGGGGAAATCAAAGAATTGCTATTCCTTTTGAAATTAGTGTTGACCTTCCTAGTTTAGGAACTTATGAAAACATTGATATCAGACAGAATGAACCAATACTACTTGTTTTTGATATTTTGGAATATCCAGAAAAGAGTCCTAATATTTACACAGATAGGCTGGATTTTCCAAAGAATAGTTTAGCCCATTTATATGTTGCAAAAAATAATCGTCCACCTTCAATATGCTATGTTCGAGAAAACACTGATGAATGGTATGCAAATAAAAGAATTGAAGATGTCATAATTCGTATTAGTAACTGGCTCAGAGCAGCAGCAGTTGGAGAATTGACTGAAGATGGAGACCAATTTGAACCGATGCGACTGGAAGGATACTATAGCACAATATTATATGACTATAATTTTGTAGTAGATTCTATTATTGAAAATAATCCCTTCCCAATTACGAACCAGTTTTCAATTGTTCAGTTTGAACTAATAAAACATGAGGAAAAACGAGTGTACAAATTCACTAAAAAAATAACTCCTTCAAATTTCACTTCAATTGCAAAAGAAATTGAAGAACATCAAGAAAAAAATATAGATGACATTACAAAACGTGAATTACGTTTAGCATTCGTTATCTGGAATGGAGAAAAAGATATTAACGAAAAGTACGAAATAAATCTACCAAGAAACTGGGAGGATTTTAAACGGTTTTGTGATAATTACAAAATTTATCATGAAGATTTAGAAAAAATAATTGCTGATTACAAAATGGTTCCATTTCCAGTGATTGTAGGAATAAGACGTCCTAAACCTTTGATTGGTTATTCAAGTGTTTTAGAATTGATGAATTTCGAATTTAATATAAATTCAGATCAAACAGCAGATGGAAAAATTATCAGTAATTTCCCAATCAATATACTTTCACATAATCAATCTTTTTCGACAACACAAGCTGAAAAGATTTCAAACTACACAAACACATTAAAAAGAGGTGTAGTCTTTGGCTGTGGTGCACTTGGATCCAAAGTGGTAATGCATCTTGCTAGAAATGGAGTTACAAACCTAACTTTATTAGACCCTGACGATTTTTCATCTCACAATCTTGTTAGACATGTGCTTTTTTCCGAGAGTATCGGTGCAAATAAAGCCGAAGCTTTAAAACAAAAAATAATAGATTTATATCCAAGTAAATCAATTGATACATCATCTGGAACATCATTTAAAGACGGTCGTATATATGAAGAAGAAACATTTAAATTATACGATTGGGTGTTCGATTTTACTGCTTCAGAAGCATTTTTTAACAAGCTTGCAGTATTAAATAGTCTTCCAAACTGTAAAATTGCAAGTGCATCAATCACAGATCATGGAAATGTAGGTTTATTATTCAAAGAAGGGATAAATAGAAATCCTAGAATTGACGATTTGCAGGTATATCTTTATTCTAGCGCTCTTACTACACCGAAAAATTCGGAGTGGCTTACTCGGGAACAATATGTTAATTCCAATAATTTACTAGTGAGAGTTGGCCTAGGTTGTAATTCCGAGACCACAGTTTTAGCAGATGAAAAAGTTGCATCTCATGGTGCCTATTTTACTGCAGTTTTGAAAAAGGAAATCAATTCATACAGTCAAGAAGGAAAGATTTATATAAATAGAATTACTGACGAAAATGATTACTCAATCGAAACAGAAGTCATTACTGTCAAACCCTTGGATGTTTATTCTGCTGTGAATAGTGATTGGGAGATTAGATTTAAAAATGAAATTCTTGAGCACGTTAAAAAACAGGCAGATCAAGCAGGAAAAAGGGAAACAGGAGGTGTTTTTTTGGGACAATGTAATCATAAAACAAAAACTATCTATGTAACAGATTTACTTGAAGCACCGTCCGACAGCAAAGGAAATTCTTCAATTTTTCTTAGAGGATTTAAAGATTTGTCAAATGAAATTGATTTAATCAACAAAAAAACAGGTGGTCAGATCGGATATATTGGAGAATGGCATTCACACCCAGAAGGTCCTGATTTTCTTAGCTCCACTGATATGCAGCGTGTTGAAGAGCATAAGATGGAATTAGAATCATTAAAAACACCATTACCAGTATTTCTTTCTATAATTACTCCTAATGGCTTTTACCCATATATTTTTTAATATGCAGAATGAAGTTAATTTAAAAAGTAAGAACACAACTTTGTTGTGGGTGTTTTTGGCAGCAAATGTTATAATTATTCTGACCATTAGTTTTCCAAATTTTGTTGAACAATTTGATATAATTCTTTGGACTAAAACAATTGGTGCCAGTATCGCTCCTGTGATATTATTTCTTCTTAATGGGTTGTTATCTAGCCATCAAAAAGCAATAATAATTTTTTGGAGATTAAAAGATCCTTTACCTGGCTCAAGAGCATTTTCTGAACTAATCAAAAAGGATTCAAGAATTGATATTAAGAAACTAAAAAGTAAATTCGGTATCTTTCCCCGGAAAGCTTCAGAGCAGAATAAACTTTGGTATCTTATATACAGACAAAATGCCTCCAACATACTTGTAACAGAAAGCCATAGAGCATTTTTGTTAGCGAGAGACCTTACTTCACTAAGCTTTTTATTAATGTTAGTAATGGGAGTTTTAGCTTTAGCATATATATCACCTATAATAAAATACTATTATTTTTTATTTTTAATTATCCAATATTTTGCAAATTTGGTTAATGCCCGTAATCGCGGACAAAGATTTGTAACAAATGTTCTAGCAGTTGAATCTACCAATTCTTAGTTGTTATTATATAAAAAGATTTAATATCCCGTTGGTAATAATTGTGAAATTCTTTGTAGATCATCCACCAAATGTTTCGATATTTCTTCGGTTATGGGTACAAAAAATCC
>NZ_RJTU01000037.1 GCF_003730015.1 Epilithonimonas hominis
TTAGTTTTTCAGTGGCCTCTAAAAAGTGTCTAACTTTTTGGGGGCAGTGCATACAATTGAGAGCTTTATAAGTTATATTGACAGTAAATTAATTTACCAATTCAGCATTATCAATAGAAGATTTTCCTGTTACTTTATCTTCTTTTTTCTTTCCTCTAAGGAAGTCATAAGCCGTAGCCGATGCAATGAAAATAGATGAGTAAGTACCAAATCCAATACCGATCAATAAGCAGAACATAAATCCTCTAAGGTTATCTCCACCAAAAATGAAAATAGCAAGAATTACCAAGATCGTAGTAAACGATGTGTTGAATGTTCTACCAATGGTGCTGGAGATGGAATCATCAAATAATCCGGCCAATGTAAGCGCTTTTTTCTCACGAAGATATTCCCTTATTCTATCGAAGATAATTACAGTATCGTTAATTGAATAACCGATAACGGTAAGAATCGCCGCAATGAAATCCTGGTTGATCTCCATATTGAAAGGCATAATCTTGTAGAACAATGAATAGATACCCAAAATAACAACCGTATCGTGGAAGAGACCTGCAACCGCTCCAAGAGAAAACTGCCATTTGTCAAACCTAACCAAGATATAGATAAAAATACCTAAAAGTGAAGCTGCAACCGCAAGCATACCGTGTGTAGTAATGTCATCCGCAACAGTTGGTCCCACTTTAGTTGAAGAAACAATTCCTGCGTGACCTTTGTCTGCCGCTTTGAAATCTGCAAGGCTCATATTGGCAGGCAAATCCTGCTTCAGACCATCATAAATTTTTTGTTCTACAGTCTGGTCAGCAGCCAGAGATTCATCATCAATTAAATAATCAGTTGTTATTTTTAGCTGAGAGCTATTACCAAATGTTTTAACTTCTACAGATTCATTCTTGCCATCTGCAGTTTTCATCAGCTTAGCAATATTACCTTCGATTTTCTCTGCATCTACCGGTTTTTCAAATCTGACAACATAGTTACGCCCGCCGGTAAAGTCGATTCCGAATTTGAAGCCGTTTAAAGCAATTGAACCAATTGAAATCACCATCAGAATTCCCGAAACTATGTAAGCATATTTTCTTTTCCCGATAAAATCGATCCAAGTATTTCTGAATAAATTTTTAGTTGGCGCAGTCCATACAGAAAGAGATCTTCCTTTTTCCAATCTATTAAAGATCATCACTCTGGAAAGTAGAACTGATGTAAATAATGTCATTACAAGACCAATCATTAATGTCACTGCAAAACCTTTGATAGGTCCTGTTCCAAAAATATATAGGATTAATGCCGTAATGAAAGTTGTAGCGTGACCATCAATGATCGCTGATATAGCGTGCTTGAAACCATCTTTGTAGGCTTCAATAATAGTTTTTCCACGGAATAACTCTTCTTTCGTTCGTTCATAGATGATAACGTTCGCATCCACAGCCATTGCCATTGATAATACGATACCAGCAATCCCCGGAAGTGTGAGTGTAGCATCTACAGAATCCATAATTCCGAAAATATAGAACAGGTTTATGACCATTGCGATAACTGCATAAACGCCCGCTCCTCCATAATAAAAAATGATATAAACAATGATTACTGCAAAAGCAATAAGGAAAGACATCACCCCATCATTGATAGATTCTGCACCCAAAGAAGGACCTACAACATCAGCCTGAACAATCTTTGCACCGGCAGGAAGTTTACCTGCACCCAGCACATCAACAAGATCTTTAGCTTCTTCCTGTGTAAAATTTCCTGAGATTTGTGTTCTTCCGTCCGGAATAACATTGTTAACCACTGGTGCTGTATAGACTCTGTTATCCAATGTAACAGCCACCACTTTTCCGTTGTTTTTCTCAGTCATTGTTTTCCAATCACGAGCACCGCTAGAATCCATTTGCATATCTACAACAATACGGCCTAACTGATCATAATTGATATTAGCAGATTCCACAGCGCCATCTACAGGTGCTTTTTGGCTGATATTCCCACGGATTGCATATAATACAAGACTGTTCGAAGTGTTTGTCTCTGGCTTGTATCCCCACATAAACTGAGTATATTTCAAATTTATTGGACGGGATTTTACAGCAATTGCGCTGTTCAGAATTTTATTAACTACAGCTGTATCAGCAAGCTTTACATTCGCAATTGCATTTCCAGGTGTAGTACCAAGCTGAAGAAGGTTGATGAAATTAGTAGTTTTAGCAACACCGATAGAATCTCCTTTTGTTTTTACAAGCTGGCTAAGTTCAGAAAGGTAAGGAAAAACTTCCTGTCCCACCTGCACTTCCCAAAACTGAAGCTTTGCGGAAGTTGCCAACATTTTCTTAACTCTGTCGATATCTTTGATACCAGGCATCTCTACAAGAATTCTTCCTGTACCAGGAACTCGCTGCACATTTGGCTGGGTAACACCCATTTTATCTATACGTGTTCTCAGAACCTCATAAGCCGTTCCTACAGATGCATCGATTTTTCTTCTGATGATATTCTTTACCTGGTCATCCGGTGTGTTGAATTTAATCTCAGAAAGATTAGTATTTCCGAATATCTCAGGATCTGCAAGTTTTAGGTTTGTACCCTTTTCTTTATTAACAATTTCGAACTGGTTGAAGAAATCCTCAATGTATTGCTTACTTGAGCTTTTCTGCGCCCGATCTGTTCTGTTAAGTGCTTCTATCAAAACGGGGTTTGTAGAATAATTACTAAGATCATTTACCAAATCTCTCTGGTTGATCTCTAATAATACGTTGATCCCACCTTTTAGGTCAAGACCAAGCTTCATCTCCTTTTGCTTTGCAGAGGCATAATCCAGTTTTGTAAACCCAAGATTAAGCGTGTCTTTAGAAAGCTTGTCAATTTCAGCCTGATATTTAATCTGATTTTCCCCGGCAATAGCTCTTGCTTCTTTTTCTATTTTATTGGCATAGAAAGAAGGCAGAAGCTCATTGAGACAAATCAGTCCAAGAACGATGGCAACCAGTGTAACGAGTCCTTTTCCTTGCATTTTCTTACGATATATATAAATTAAGTCGGCAAATATAATGATTTATAGTGGAAATAAGAATTTGAAAATGAGAAATATGAATATGCATTTTTTTTGGTATCTAAATTTATTTTTTTCTCACAAAATTTGATTAATCCTGACTTTATGAAACAAATTGACAGTGTAGTAGATTAAAGTATTAATAGTCATAATTTCAATATTTTCTGATATAATAGACGGCACTTCGTTTTGTCTAATAATCTTAACTTTGGTTCAAATTTTGAATTTCAAAAAATTATGAGAACTAAATATTTTATAGTTGCAGGCTTTGCAGCAGTTTCAGGCGCAGTAGTTACCAATTCTTGTATGGCAGTAGCAACATCTAGTATTGGTTTAACCATTATAAAAAATATTCTATTGGGAGGTATTTCCAAAGGTATGGCTACTTTAAAAGACAAAGAAGCTTTTATGAATAGTACATTGATAGATCAGGCTATACCATCTCAACTGAAAAGCATTAATAATACGTTACAATCTTTGGGTATGAGTAGTATTGTGCAAAAAGAAAAACAATACATCGCAGATGCTGCGTATTTTACGGCTAATATATCCGAACCAATATTAAACAACGCCGTAAATAGTTTGACGGCAGATGATGTTACAAGAATTGCACAAGGTGGTTCTGGTATGGCTACTCAAATTTTGAAAGAAAAGACACAATCCCAACTTATTGCAGCTATTACACCGACGGTAGATGCAAAACTAAATGAATTTGGTCTTGTAAATACGCTTAACAATGCTTTGAAAGGCACATCTATACTAGGAAGT
Source organism: Epilithonimonas hominis (assembly GCF_003730015.1). GTDB lineage: Bacteria > Bacteroidota > Bacteroidia > Flavobacteriales > Weeksellaceae > Epilithonimonas > Epilithonimonas hominis. The sequence continues at coordinate 3,806 of NZ_RJTU01000037.1, forward strand.
CTATTTGGAAACCAAAGTCAGAATCTTGCAAGCAATGGCATTAGCCAACTGGCTTCTGAGCAGATTGTAAATGGTTTATTCAATGTCATTGGGAATTACGAACAGCAAAATGCCGACAAGATAAATCAGGCTTTTGGAACTCAAATTATAAAATAACAACAATCAATCATTTGAATTGGTAACAAAAATTAAGTTTGATTTTCATTCAAATTAGTTACATACATTTTCATAAAAAAGCCTTCCAGAACTTGTATCTGAAAGGCTTTTGTAATATTAATTTGAATTAAATTTTATTTTGTCCAAGTGATTCTTGTCGTTTTCACATCGTGAGAATTGGTTCCGATCATCACATCAAAATCTCCTGCTTCCCAATCGAATTTTAACTGACTGTTATAGAACTTCAAATCTTCCGGAGAAATTTTGAAAGTTACTTTTTTACTTTCCCCAGCCTTCAAATATATTTTTTGGAAACCTTTCAGTTCTTTAACTGGTCTTGTAATGCTTCCAACTAAATCTCTGATATAAAGCTGAACGACTTCCGCTCCGTCATATTTTCCATTATTAGTCAAAGTTACGGACGCTTCTATTGAAGTATTTCCGGAGGGTTTTGCATTGCTAACGGAGATTTCTGAGTAGCCAAAATTAGTATAACTCAAACCATATCCGAAAGGATAGAGCGGCGTGTTACACTCATCCAGATAATTGGAACGGAATTTATCAAACGTACATTTCTCTGTATGATCTGCACTAAGTGGACGACCTGTATTTTTTGCGTTATAATAAATTGGAATCTGACCAACACTTCTTGGGAAAGTCATCGGTAGTTTTGCGGAAGGATTCACTTTTCCGTAAAGCACGTCAGAAACTGCGTATCCAGCCATACTTCCTGGGAACCAAACATTCAGCATAGCATCTGCCAATTCCGACTCCTCTGTTAAAACTAATGGACGACCAGTAAATAGAACTAAAACAATTGGTTTTCCTATTTTTTTAAGTTCTCTCAACAATTCTTTTTGAGTTTCCGGAATTCCGATATCTGTTCTGGAACTAGATTCTCCGCTCATCTCGGCACTTTCTCCAATTGCCAAAACAATAATATCCGCTTTGCTTGCAACTTCTACAGCTTCTTTTCTGATTTGATCTGCAGAACGACTGTCTCTGCCTGCAGTTTTACCAAACATCGTCGCTCTTTCTTCCATTTTTGCAGATTCGTAAATGTTACTTCCTTTTGCAAAAATGAAGTTTACATCTTTACCAACAGTTTCTTTAAGACCTCTTAACAAAGAAATAGAATTAGAATGCTTCGCAGCAACACTCCAAGTTCCTGGCATATTCATCGCATTGTCTGCCAACGGACCAATTACAGCAACCGTTCCAGATTTTTTAAGCGGAAGAACTTGCTTGTCATTTTTCATCAAAACCATAGAATTTGAAGAAATAGTTCTTGCTGCTTCCAAATGTTTTGGACTGAATACTTCTTTCTGAGCTCTTTTGGAATCTGTATATTTATAAGGATCGTCGAAAAGACCAAGGTCATATTTAGCTTCCAAGATTCTTCTTGCAGCATCAGTAACCGTTTGTTCAGAAACTTTTCCTTCGGAGATTGATTTTTTCAAAGTTTTAAGGAAACCTTCGCCAACCATATCCATATCAACGCCAGCATTAATTGCTAAAGCCGAAACTTGTTGCAAATCGCCCATCCCGTGATCTACCATCTCATTGATTCCTGTGTAATCTGTTACCACAAAACCTTTAAACTTCCACTGATTTCTTAGAACATCTGTCATCAGCCATTTGTTTCCTGTTGCTGGAACACCATCCACTTCATTGAAAGAAGCCATTACTGAACCAACTCCAGCATCAATAGCTGCTTTGTAAGGTGGAAAATAATTGTTAAACATCGATACGTGGCTCATATCCACCGTGTTGTAATCTCGTCCGCCTTCTGGAGCGCCGTAAAGCGCGAAGTGTTTAAGACAAGCTAACATGGTGTTATTTTTTGAAAGGTCAGTTCCTTGATAACCAAAGACCATTGCTTTTGCAATCTCACTTCCTAAGTATGGGTCTTCCCCGGAACCTTCGGAAACTCTACCCCATCTTGGATCTCTTGAGATATCCGTCATTGGAGAGAAAGTCCAGTTGATTCCGTCTGCGGTAGATTCCTGAGCAGCAATCTGAGCCGATCTTTGGATCAAATTCATATCCCAAGAAGAAGCTAATCCTAACGGAATTGGGAAAGAAGTTTCATAACCGTGGATGACATCCATCCCGAAAATCATTGGGATTTTCAGACGGCTTTTTTCTACTGCTACTTTCTGAACAACACGAATTTTATCAACACCTTTGATGTTGAATAGACCTCCAACCAAGCCTTGCTCAATCTTTTTACCAATATCAGAACTCTGAGCTGTACCAGTCGTAAAATCTCCCGATGAAGGTAAATTCAGCTGACCTATTTTCTCGTCCAAAGTCATTTTGGAAATCAAATTATCGATGAAAGCTTTTTTCTTAGATTGGTATTTTTCAGTTTGAAAAGACTGAACTGGTTTGGTCACCAATTCCTGTGCAAGAAAATAGGGCGAAAGCGCCAATGCAGTTAGGATTACAAACTTTTTCATATGTAGTATTTATTTTTTTAAATTGTCATATGGAATCGCCTATCATTTATACTTGACTGTTTTTCAAAATTTCTAAAGGCGATTTCATTATATATATTATTTTTAATTTTTTATTTTACTGATTGTACAACCTATGGTACTAATCGGAGAAGTTTTAACACAAAGTGCACAAAGATTTTTTTATTGTATTGAAAATATTTTTAGGTTCACAAAGGCGCTATCGCTTATAAAAGCTAACTGTGATTTTCAATTATTATTAAATTAATTATTAATATTCATTTTTTTGAAAGATAACATCCATTCGTACAACTTAGGGTCAGAATAAGTAGAATCCCAAGAATTGTGATTGTCGTTCGGGAAAATCGTGAGTTCTGCTTTTGGATTGATTGGATGCAATTTTTGATAGAAGTTGAACGCATTTTCCGGAAGAACAACATCGTCCATTCCTCCGTGGAAAATCTTCAGGTTGATATCTTTGTAATTGTGAATATTCGCATACATTACCCGATCTGTTGGAGCACAGACTGATGCTACTGCGGCAAACATTTCGGGATGTTCTCCTGCCAATTTCAAAGTTCCCCAACCGCCCATTGATAATCCGGTGAGGTAGATTCTGTCTTTGTCGATTTTGTACTTTTCTGAGATTTCTTTGATGAGGAAATAAACCGCATCTGTATCCCACCAAGTATTTGCCGGACACTGAGGCGCCAAAATAGCAACAGGTTCTTTGATCAAATCTTTGTGTTGAAGAACGCCGTTTAGTTTTACTTTTTCCAAATCATTGCCTCTTTCACCAGAGCCGTGAAGGAAAACAATCAAAGGCAGTTTTGTTTTTGGATTTTGTGGAATATCCAGAAGGTAAGATAGCTTTTTCTGAATTTTAACTTCTTTATTAAACTCGGATTTGATTTCCTGTGCGTTGGAAAATGTTGAAAATCCTAAAAGTAAAAGTGGAAGATATTTTAATTTTAAGGTCATAATAAGTAGATAAAATAAAATAGAATAAAGATAAAAGACTTACAATAATCTGTTTTTTTATTAAAAACAAATACATTAATCAATTATTATTATTACTCGTTTTGTTACACATACTTTGTGATTAAAGATACAAAATGTTAATTTGTATGCCTAAGTTTATAATTATGCTGAATCCCATAGCCCCGATAGGAACGGCATCCTTTTTTGTTATTGCGCTGATTAGTTCCTAAAGATTGCTTCACGTTGTTCGCAATGACAAAAAAGATATAGTGGATAGCGGGATTAAGCTCCTAAAAAATATTTATTAAATCAAAATGAGACAATAAATATCTTGTGCTAAAGATAATACTTTTTGCTAATCTATCTTATGCTTTTCTGATTTGAATCCGATTTTTTTCAAACCGGCTCTGATATCAGGCGCATTCATAAACAAATCCCACAACAGTCCTGTGCGGTAATTCTCTATCATCGGCGCGATAGTTCCCTGATCGATAGCGAGATAGCGAGGCGTAGTCCAATCGTTAAAATTGATGGAAGTTGCATCGTAAGGTCCGGCTTCTCCAATAAAATTTGGTTTTTCATCATACAAAAACCTTAAAACAGCCATCGATTCTTTTGGTGTGTAGGGCATAGAACTCAACGCAGCCGTCGGAGTAATTACACCCAAATCTTCTTTCATAGGTTGATGTGCCGCATAACCAACGGAACCGTCTTTGTTCCTTGAATAGCTAGCCGTCAGTCCCCAATATTTCTCAGAATAACCTTTGTAATTCAATGGATTTTCTACGCAATATTTGTAATCTATGAGAACGTGATTTCTGTTTAAATCCCAGTAACTTTTTACATATCTGTCGGAAAGTCCTCTTGGATCCAAACCTAAATAGGAATATTGTGACCAGAATAGTGGACCACCAAATTCTTCTGCATTGTTGTGTTTTACACAAAGTGGTAATCCGTATTTTGTGCGGTCTGTTGTGTAGGTTCCGTTTCTTGACCAGCCTTTGTTATAGGTTGCGGAATCGATGGAATAATCCGCTGATGCTGCGGCTAAAACGTAGGTTATGAGGCATTCGTTATAGCCTTGTAGTGGGAAATTCATTTCCCAGCCATAAGATGGAGACCAATGCCAGTACAGTACTTTTTCGCCACCTTTTGTGTACCAGTTCCATTCTACACCTTTCCAGAGTTTGTCCATTTTTGCAGCGAGTGCTTTTTCTTCTGCATTTCCGTTTTTGAAATATTCGCGAACACAGATAATTCCTTGAGTAAGAAAGGCAGTTTCTACCAAATCTCCGCCATTATCTTTTTTTCCAAACGGAACTACTTTTCCTGTTTCACCATTAATCCAATGCGACCAAGCGCCGTGGAAACGGTCTGCTTTTTCCAAGAAATCCGCAATATGAGTCAGCCTTTTTACAGCTTCCTGGCGAGGAATGAATTTTCTATCGACACCAACTAAAATCGTCATCAAACCAAATCCTGACCCTCCGGTTGTAATCACATGTTTGTCATTATCCGGATAGATATTGTCTTCGTGATAGCGTTCTCTTCCTAATAATGAATGGGGTTCTGCAAAGTCCCAAAAATATTTTAGGGCATCGCTTTGGACTTTGTCCATGAGTTGATTATCTGAAATATTTTTTGATACTGAATTAGCTTCATTGGATTTTGCAGACTGTGCATTTTGACAAGCTACTAAAGCCGTAACTGATAAGATTGATATGGCGAGTAGGTTTTTCATTGATAATTATTTTGTAATAAAAATATAAAAAGAGGAGAAATAACTCTCCTCTTTATAACTATTTAAATATTAATATACTTTAATTGTAGCCAGGATTCTGTGTTAGTATACCCTTGCTATCAGTAATAGCTTGTAAAGGAATTGGAAACAATTCATTTTTACCTGTTTTAAATCCTAACGGTCCCAAATAAGTAGCAGCCTGTCCTGTTCTTACAAGATCTGGAAATCTATCCATTTCCATTGCCAACTCTACTCTTCTTTCCTGCCAAATAGCAAGCCTTAGAGCAGATTGTGTACTTGCAGGAGTATCACCTAACCCAGCTCTATGTCTCACCTTGTTTACATTAGTAATAGCAACTGACGTATTGCCTAATTCGTTTGCTGCTTCTGCATTAATTAGCAGAATGTCTACAAATCTCAATATTCTTATATTTTGGATAGATCCATATCCGCATGCATTGTTGTTAAGTGATGTTGGAACATAAACTTTCTGATTCCAACTATTACCTGCTTGCGGATCTCCTTTCTTGATAAGGTCGCCTTCTAATGTTGTTTCGCCCTCCCTTAAAATAGATAATTCTTTTCTAATATCACCTGGTTCAAATGCATTTTCCAATGCCTGTGTTGGAGTAAAAAACCCCCATCCAAACTGATTTCTAACACCCTGAACTTCAGCATATTGGCTACCTCCAAATTCTGCTGAACACTGACAATTGACTTCAAAAACAGATTCTGTTCCAAATTCTCCGGCTGGTCTAAAAAGATGATTAAAATCCGGATCAAGGCTATATCCCATAGCTATCACCTGATTTGATGTATCATAGGCTTTTTGATAATCTTTCATATAAAGATAGACCTTAGAAAGAAGCCCCAATGCTCCACCTTTGGTAACCCGACCTAAATCTGAAATCGGATAAGTTTGTGGCAAAACTTCAGATGCTTCGGTTAAATCTTTTACAATAAAAGCATATACCTCATTAGCTGTATTACGTGGCTGAACATAATTTGATTGTAAGCCATCAAAAATAGGAACGCCCCCAAAAATCCTAACTAAATTAAAATAAAAATATGCTCTCAACATTTTAGCTTCTGCTACTAATCTGCTTTTTAGAGCATTATCCATTTCAATTTTAGGAACATTAGTGATAACTTGATTAGTTCGTTGAACTGCCTGCCATTGACCTGTCCAATAGCCATTTATACCATCATCACTTATTGTGAAAGAAAAGTTATCGTAGGCATTGATAAAAGATGCATCTCCAGGATTAGATCCTTTTTCTACATCATCACCTGTTACCCCAAATACATATTGTGCAGGAAAACCTGAATTCTCCCAACTTCTTAAAAAGCTATAGATCGCATTTGTAGCTTTCATAGCATCTTCTTGTGTTTTAAAAAATTCTGTACCTGTAGTTACACCTTCTTGCTTAATATCTACAAAATCATCACTACAATTTATAGTTAAAGAAAGTAATGAGAGCGTTAAAAGTATTTTTTTCATGATTTTTTTAATTAAAATGTTAAATTCATACCCATTGTATAAATTGCAGATATAGGATAAATATTATTATCAATACCCATTTGTACCCTATCAGTATTCATAATTTCAGGAGAAAATCCATTATACTTGAAACTTGTCCAAGGGTTTTGTGCACTCAAATAAATTCTAAGTTTTTTAACAGATAAAGAATCAGCTACCGCTTTTGGTAATGAATATCCTATTTGAATATTTCGAATTCTAAAATAGCTGCCATCTTCCACATAGAAACTATTTGGTAAAATTATGGATTGATTAGATGTAATCATAGAATAGGTATTAGATGTTCCTGCTCCGTGCCATCTGTTATTATACATATCAAGATCCCAACTTTCGTTTCCATAACGTTGTTCTCTGTTGTAATTATAAATTTTATTACCAAAAACCCCTTGAAAATCAATACCAAAATCGATTGAGTGAATATTTAGATTAAATCCGAAACCGTATGTTCCTTTTGGGATGGGACTACCTAAAAAAGTTTTATCTCTTGTATCGATGATACCATTACCATCCATATCTGCAAACTTAAACCACCCTGCTTTTGCTCCATTTTGGCCAGATGCAGCAGCTTCTGCATCAGTTTGGAATACTCCGTCAACCTGATAACCGTAATAAGATCCTACAGCTTGACCTGTCTGTAGTCTAACGATTGAGTTTCCGAATAAGCTAGCTCCAGTTTCAAGAAATGAACCACCATAAACATCTGTTATTTTATTATTAAGTGATGTAAAATTACCATAGAAACCAAGTTTTATATTTTCATTAATATCCGTGTTATAATTTGCCGATATTTCAAAACCTTTATTTCTAAAAGAATATGCATTAGTAACAAAATCCCTTGGATTGCTTGCTCCTGAAATTGTTCCTTGGAAAATTCCATAAACTATATCTTTTGATTCTTTATCGTAGTATGTACCTTCTACTTTTAACTTATTGTCTAAAAATGCCATTTCTAGACCGACATCTGAACCTGCAGTCGTTTCCCAACCGATAGTAGGATCAATAACTCTATCAATAGTTGCTGCAGGATAACCATTATTACCATAATATGCACCACCACCAATGATAGTTACATTCTGAGTATAATCCCGTCTCACATTTGGATTACCAAGTTTACCCCAGCTTGCTCTTAGTTTTAATAAATTAAAAACATTCTGCTCACTCATAAAGCCTTCTTTTGAAATTACCCATCCAATGCTTATAGCTGGAAAAGTTTTATATCTATCTGTTGACACTTGAGAAGTTGCATCTCTACGAATTGAAGCATTCAAAAGGTATTTACCAGCATAGTCATAATTAATTCTTCCAAAGAAAGACTCAATTCTTTTTTGATCTTGTGTTACATCAGGATTTGTTCTTGTATCAGTATAATTAAGAACATCTGTACCATTTCCTATATTCAATGATCCGTTTGTACCATCATAAACAACATTTTTAGATGACCAATAATCTTCAGATCTTGAATCTCTAATTCTTGAAAAACCAGCTAATAACTCTAAATTATGATTACCTAAGCTTTTTTTCCAGTTAATTGTGTTGTCCCAAACATAATTTCTATATCTATTAGTTCTAGTAACTAGGTTGGAAATAGACGCAGTTGGGGTATAAGTGATAGCCGGCGTATATTCGTACTGTATAGGTGTATAGTTATCACTAGTATAGCTTATTCTAAATGTAAAATCCTTTAAAAATTTTAATTCCCCCCAAATATTATTCAATAGCCTTTCTTGCCTAATTTGAGATCTATAAAGATCTAATTGTGCTCTAGGGTTCGTTATAGAATAACCGTTAAAATACTGATAACTTCCTGTTGCTGGATTAATTGCAGGAAACAATGGAGGCGCTATGAATGCATTTAATAGTGGGTTTTGAGCAACATCAGTACGCATTTTGGAAAAAGAAAAATTATCTCCAATAGTAATATTGTCTGTGATCTTATAGCTCAGATTTAATTTTGTATTAAATCTATTAAAACCACTTCCAGAATTTATGCCTTTACCGGCAGCCAGATTACCCTCATCCTGGAGATATCCAACACTTCCATAATAATTTAATTTACCTAGACTTCCTGAGGCAGAAAAATCGTTGGAATTGATAATACTTGTGCGGAAAATTTCTTTAAACCAGTTTGTATCAGCAGGAAAGTCTGCTCTGGAAATTGATCCAGCACTACTACCATTATCATTTAGTAATTTTTCATTATACAACTCTATATATTGATCCGAGTTAACCATTTTTGGAATATTTGTAACTGTTTTAACACCTAAATAAGAATTCAGGTTAAAAACAGGTTTTCCCTTTCCATTTTTAGTTTTAATGATAACGGCTCCATTAGCGGCCTTAGCCCCAAAAATAGCTAAACTCGATGGATCTTTCAAAACACTCATGGACTCAATATCCTGAGGATTAAGGAAAGAAATATCTTCAGTAAGCATTCCATCTACTATAAATACAGTATTTCCAGACAATGAACCAATTCCTCTAATATCCACTCTTGGAGATCCTCCCGGTGTACCGGAAGTTACCACATTAACACCAGCTAACTTGCCCTGAACAGAATTTAGCGGATTAGCATTAGGTTTATCTGCCAAATCTTTGGCACTGATAATACCAATACTTCCTGTCACATTCTCTTTCTTCTGTGTGCCATATCCAATCACAACAACTTCTTCGATTTTGTTCTCTTTTGTAACAGTATCTTGTGTGGATTGTGCATGCAAATCACCGCCAAAGTACAGTGCGGCAATCAGCAATGGTAATTTAACATAATTTTTTCTCATAATAATCTTATGTATTATTTTCTTATTTTCCGAATATAAATATTTTTATTAACACATTGTTAATTTTTATTAATATTTGTATTTGTTTGATATTCAAATATTTAAACAAAAAAATAAATCAATTATTGTATGAATATTCAAAAAAATAATCCCCAAATTTTGGCTCAATAGTTGTTTAATTAACATAATAAACAATTAATAACTCCTAATGAGTAATTAATATTTAAACCACTAAAATTCAAAATATGGAAACAAACAGGCTATCAGTTAATATGCAAAATGCATTAATCAAACAAATGACGAAAGAAGCGCACGCTTCCCAAATATTTTTATCATACGGCTGCTGGGCAGATGTAAAAGGTTACGGCGGAATTGCTAATTTCCTGTACAGACACTCTCAGGAAGAGAGAAATCACATGATCAAGTTTATGCGTTATATCTTGGACAGAGGTGGTGAAGCAAAAGTAGAAGCTATTCCTGCACCACCAGAAAATCCTCAAAACTTAACAGATTGCTTTAATAAAGTTTTCCAGCACGAGGTAGAAAACACCACCTCTATTTATAACATTGTAGATATAGCCTTACAGGAAAAAGACTGGGCTACGTGGAATTTCTTGCAATGGTTTGTAAAAGAACAGACAGAAGAAGAAAAACTAGCTCTGGAATTAATCGATAAATTAAAAATAGCAGGCGGTGACAAGGCTTCTGATGAATCTCTCTTTACATTAGATAAATCTCTAGAAGCTACACCAGATGAAGTTTCTTTACCACAGGAAGCTACAGCAGAAAATCCTTCTTAAGAAAAATAATATCACTAACTTTGGTCTCCGTTTTTTACGGAGATTTTTTTATTAATCAAAGACTTAAAATTAGATGGCAGATATTATAGATAGCAATCACGCAAATCCCGAAGAGTTTTATAAATCATTGAAAGATAAACTGGAAGAACAACATAACTTTCCGGAAGAATACCTCTTCAAATTCATTGTGACAAGTGATCCTGAGAAAATTACAGAAATCCTAAGAGCTTTCGATAATTTGAAATATACTTTATCCAACAAAGAAAGCTCCACAGGAAAATACACTTCCGTTTCTATTGATTGTTTTGTATTGGATGCAGACCAAGTTATCAGCATTTATAAAAAAGTAGCAACCATCGAAGGTGTTATGATGTTGTAATTTTTGGTTTGAATGTTGTATTTTAAAATCAAATTTAAGCTTATGAAAAAATCATTTTTTAGATTTCTGAATAAAATAAATCTTGCTATTTTACCCAAATACAGCAAAAGAGATTTCACAAAATTAAATCAATTTCAAAAAGCTATTTTTGGTTATAGATATTTTATTTTAATCAATTCATTAGACTAACAAATCATCAATTTAAAATAAAAATAAAGCGTTCAAAATAATTTGAACGCTTTATTTTTATTTTATGATTAATTCAATTAAGAATTTTCAAGAATATAACTAAACATCAATGGTGCACAGATGGTTGCGTCACTTTCCACAATATATTTTGGAGTCGTAATATCTAATTTACCCCAAGTGATTTTCTCATTCGGAACGGCTCCGGAATAGGAACCGTAAGATGTTGTAGAATCAGAAATCTGACAGAAATAACTCCAGAAAGGAATATCGTGCATTTCCATATCTTGATAAAGCATTGGAACCACACAGATTGGGAAATCACCAGCGATTCCACCGCCCACTTGGAAGAAACCAACGCCTTTTCCACCTGAGTTTTTCGTGTACCAATCAGCCAAATAAGCCATATACTCGATTCCCGATTTCATTGTAGAGAATTTCAGATCTCCTTTTATACAATAAGATGCGAAAATATTACCCATTGTAGAATCTTCCCATCCCGGAACCACGATTGGCAAATTCTTCTCTGCTGCTGCAATCATCCAAGAATTTTCTCTTGGGATCTCATAATACTGCTCGAGAACACCGGAGAGAATCATTTTGTACATATATTCGTGTGGGAAATAACGCTCTCCCTTATCATCCGCATCTTTCCAAATCTCGTAGATATGTTTTTGCAATCTTCTAAACGCTTCTTCCTCCGGGATACAAGTATCTGTTACTCTGTTCAGACCTCGTTCCAAAAGTGCCCACTCTTCTTGTGGCGTAAGATCTCTGTAATGCGGAACTCTTTCGTAGTGAGAATGCGCTACAAGATTCATCAAATCTTCTTCAAGGTTTGCACCTGTACAAGAAATAAAATCGACCTTATCCTGACGAATCATCTCTGCCAAGATTTTTCCTAATTCTGCGGTTGACATTGCACCTGCAAGCGTAATCATCATTTTACCGCCATCTTTAAGATGTGCAACATATCCTTTAGAAGCATCTACCAACGCAGCCGCATTGAAGTGCAAATAATATTTTTCTATGAACTCAGTTATCGGTTTGCTCATTTTATTTAAGATTTTTGCAAAGATAAGGATTTGTTTGGATGTCGAAACTCTAGCAATTGATACATTTAGCTAAATTATTTGGGCAGCTTTATCCGTCTTCCGCTCCCAATCTTTCCACTTCACTTCGTTGCGTAAAAAGGATTTCCACTCAAGTCGGGCTGCAAGTTACACCATAGATTCATCTTCTGTCATTAAATAGGATTAATAACATTCTAACAAATATTTCATTTTGAAGCTATAAAATTAATGTTAGAGAAACCATTTTCTTTAATAACACCTTAGTTATTAACCAAATATAAACTTCCAACAAGCATCTTCCAACTTCCATCATATTTCACTACTTTTGCAAATTCAAATTCAAACATATACAATGATTTCGGCACAGGGTTTAGGATTGCATCACGCGGGAAATTATCTTTTTAGAGATGTTAATTTTACAATAAAAAAAGACGACAAAATCGGCTTAGTTGGAAAAAACGGAGCAGGAAAATCGACGCTGCTCAAAATCCTTTCCGGAGAAATCAATTTCTACGAAGGAACTGTCGTTCCTGAAGGCAATATAACGATTGGATTTTTGAAGCAAGACCTTGATTTTGTAAAAGGGAGAACGGTTTGGGATGAGACGATGCAGGCCTACGAGCAAATCAATGCGATGAAAAATGAGCTGGAGGAAGTTAATCATCAAATGGCAACCAGAACCGATTACGAAAGTGATGCTTACTCCGATCTGATTATCAGAATGACTGAACTTAACGACCTTCTGATGAATCACGACGCCTACAATTTGGAAGGCGATGTGGAAAAAGTATTGTTTGGTTTAGGTTTCAAGGCGGATGATTTTCAGAAAATAACCGATGAATTTTCCGGAGGCTGGAGAATGAGAATCGAATTGGCAAAACTGCTGCTTCAGAAAAACGATTTGATGCTTCTGGATGAGCCGACCAACCACTTGGATATGGAATCCATCATCTGGCTGGAAAACTTCCTTAAAGATTATCCTGGATCCATCGTTCTGGTAAGTCACGATAAACAGTTTATGACGTCCATATGCAACAGAACTTTCGACGTTAACAATAAAAAGGTTGACGATTATAAAGCCAACTATTCCAAATATCTGGAACTACGAAAAGAAAGGCGTGAAAAACTAGCTCAGGCCAAGAAAAATCAGGATGCGGAAATCAAGCAGATGGAAGACAACATCAACAAGTTCCGCGCGAGTGCGACAAAAGCTTCTTTTGCACAGTCATTAATCAAAAAGCTGGATAAAATAGAGAGAATTGAGATAGACAATGAAGATGTGTCCAAGTTCAACATCCGTTTTCAGCCTTCTGTGACACCCGGAAAAGTTATTTTTGAAGCTAAAAATCTGGGGAAAGCTTACGGCAACAAACAGATTTTTGATAATGTCGACTTTTTTGTAGAACGCGGTGACAGGATTGCACTTTTGGGTCAGAACGGACAGGGAAAAACAACTCTGGCAAAGATTCTTGCTGGCGACATCAAGGATTATTCAGGTGAATGGAATCTGGGTCATAACGTAAGCATCGGATATTTTGCACAAAATCAGGAAGAAGTTCTAACGCCCGAAAAAACGGTTCTTCAGGAAGCAGAAGATTCTGCAACGGAAGAAACCAGACCAAGAGTGCGTGACCTACTCGGTTCTTTCCTCTTCCAAGGTGAAGATGTGACCAAGAAAACCAAAGTCCTCTCCGGAGGTGAGAGAAACCGTTTGGCACTTTGTAAACTGTTGCTTCGTCCGTTCAATACCTTGATTATGGATGAGCCGACGAATCACTTGGATATTCAATCCAAAGAAATCATCAAATTAGCACTTCAGAAGTATGAAGGAACATTGATCGTCATTTCTCACGACCGTGAATTTTTGCAAGGTTTATCAGACAAAATCTTCGAATTCCGCGATGGCAAGATGAAGGAATTCCTTGGTGATATTAATGAATATCTAGAATACAGACAGAAAGAAAGCATCCGCGAAATCTCTGCAGAAAGATCAAAATTACATCAGGAACAAGAAAATAAAGAATCAAGGGGAAAAGTTCAGGAAGCAAAACCAACAACTGACAGCCAACAACCGACAACCATTATCAGCAAAGAGCAAAAAAACATACAGAATAAACTGAAAAAAGTTGAAGAAAAAATTTCAGATCTGGAACTGAAAATCGAGGAGTTCGAAGCTTCTTTTGCTAAGGAAAATCCTTCTGAACAGGTTTTGGAAACTTATAATAAAACCAAAGAAGAACTAGATTTGACGCTTCAGGAATGGGAATATCTGGGGAGTCAACTGGAAGCTTAAAATTAAAAATTTGAAACAATATAATACTGCATCGGAATTTCTGATGCAGTATTTTTTTTGTGGCAAGTGAGTGTTTTATGGCAATTTCAAATAAAACAATACTTAAGTACATAAAAATTTTGAACGAAGAGCAAGGTTCCGAAAGCTATAAAAAATCGATTTTAATTATATTTTTTTTTTAAGTATCAGAAGTGTATAATGACCTTAGTGGTAGAAGATAAATACATAAAAAAAACGCCTCCGATTTTGTATTGGGAGCTTTTTTATTGTGGATTTTTGAATCTAGCTTTCAACTCCAGATTTTCAATTCATATGTCCTAGAATCAAAAAATTCATACCTTCGCACTATATGAAACAGAACCAAAAATCAGCTGCCATCGGCTTCATTTTTATCACATTACTTATCGATATTACGGGCTGGGGAATTATTATTCCTGTAGTTCCCAAATTAATAGAAGAGCTTATTCAGGCAGATGTGAGTGAGGCAGCAAAATATGGTGGCTGGCTCAGTTTTGCCTATGCTTTCATCCAATTTGTTTTTTCACCGCTTGTGGGCAATCTTAGTGATAAGTATGGCAGGAGACCCGTTATTTTGTTGTCCCTTTTCGGATTTTCAGTTGACTATATTTTTCTTGCATTGTCACCAACCATCTGGTGGCTGTTTGTCGGCAGAATTATTGCCGGAATAACAGGGGCAAGTGTCACAACGGCAAGTGCCTATATTGCTGATATATCTACGGATGAAGACCGCGCTAAGAATTTTGGGTTGATCGGTGCTGCATTTGGGATCGGATTCATCATTGGCCCTGTGCTTGGAGGTGTTTTAGGTCATTATGGATCCAGGGTTCCTTTTTACGCAGCAGCTGCTCTCTGCCTTATCAATTTTGTTTATGGCTACTTTATTTTGCCGGAAAGTTTACCAAAAGAAAACAGACGCGCACTGGATTGGAAAAGAGCGAATCCTATTGGTTCATTCAAATTTCTGAAAAAGCATCCTGAGATATCAGGACTAACCACAGCTCTGATTCTCATTTACATTGGTGGTCACGCTGTACAAAGCAACTGGAGTTTCTATACGATGTATCGTTTTGGCTGGGACGAGCGGATGATAGGGATTTCTTTAGGCGTTGTTGGACTGATGGTGGGGCTGGTTCAAGGATTATTAATTCGTTGGATCAATCCTAAGCTAGGTGATCAGAAAAGCGTTTTATGTGGATTGTTACTATATTCAATTGGGATGTTACTGTATGCTTTTTCATCAGAGGGTTGGATGATGCTTGCATTTACTGTACCATATTGTCTTGGAGGTATTTGCGGCCCGGCTTTGCAGTCCATCATCACTAAAAATATTCCGTCCAATGAGCAAGGTGAGTTGCAGGGTGCACTTACCAGTCTTATGAGTGCCACATCCATTATTGGTCCGCCACTTATGACACAGCTTTTCTACTATTTCACGCATAAAAATGCACCGTTTCTGTTTCCTGGTGCGCCATTTTTTTTAGCGTTTCTTCTTTTCCTTATAGGACTGTATTTTGTTTATAACACTTTTTCCAGTAAAAAATGATAAGTTGATTATTTAATTTATTTATAGTGATTTAGTCATTTGGACTACATAATGATTTTTATGAAAAAATTATCATTACGTCTGTATTAGTTAAGTTTATGTTTATTAATTTTGTATTATGGAATTGAGCTTAGGAGAAATACTGCTGATTGCCTTGGCAATGGTTGTTTTATTTGGCCCGGATAAACTGCCCGAGATTGCAAGAGGCTTGGGAGAAGGCGTGCGCAAAATGAAAGGCGCAGTAGAAGACATTAAAACCGAGATAATGAAAGAAGCGGATAATCCGGTCTCCGAAATCAAAAAAGAAATTGAAAAAGTAAAACAGTCTGCACAGGAATTCAATCCTCTGGCGGAAAAAAATACGCAGGAAGCACTTGCACAGCAAACCCCAAAAATCGATCTTTCCGAGGACGATACTCACCAAGGTCCTGTTAGCAGATAACTTATGAACGGGTTAATTGAGAAAGATCAGCAGTTATTATTGTTCCTGAATGGGCTTGGCAGCTCGTCGTTTGATCCTTTCTGGCTGATGATTACGGGGAAATGGTTCTGGGTGCCATTTTACATTATCCTCGCATACTATCTTTTCAAGAGTTTTCCTCTTAAAAAATTTATATTTATACTTATATTTTTGGCTATCGGGATTGCAATTTCAGATCAGCTGGCTGGAATTTTCAAAATCGGAGTTGCCAGATTACGGCCTTGTCATACCGAAGCTTTGATGTCTAAGATGCGTCTTGTAACCTGCGGAGGACAGTTCGGATTTTATTCTTCACACGCATCTAATTCATTTTTTCTGGTCAGCTTTTTATCTATGCTTATTGGGAAAAAATATCAGTTTTTACCATATATTCTCTTTTTGTGGGCTATACTAGTTTCTTACAGCAGAATATATCTTGGTGTCCATTTTCCTTTGGATGTTGCGTTTGGTGCTGGCGTAGGATTTCTATTGGGTGGTTTCTTGGCCACACTTACCAAAAAAGTTTTAGCAAAGAATTAGATTTCTTTAGGAGCTTTATCCCGCTATCCACTATATCTTTTTTTCGTTCAGCCGGCATCGCTTCGCTCGCCGCCTTCACTCAAAAAAGGATACCGTTTCTATCGGGGCTAGTTGGCAATTCGGGATATTTTAATCACTATACTAAATAGAATAAATTTCGGCGTTCCTTTCTAATCGTTATGATAGGGCTTTCCTTGTAGGATTGTAGCCGCACGGTAAATTTGTTCCACAAAAAACAGACGGATCATCTGATGCGTAAAAGTCATTTTGGACAGAGAGATTTTTTCGTTGGCTCTGTTGTAGATTTCCTCTGAAAAACCATAAGCACCACCAATCAGAATATTCACTTTTTTCACAGAACTTCCCATCCAATTATCAATCTTTTCAGAAAATTCTCGGCTGGTAAACTGTTTGCCTTTTTCATCCAGAAT
Organism: Epilithonimonas hominis; assembly: GCF_003730015.1. GTDB lineage: Bacteria > Bacteroidota > Bacteroidia > Flavobacteriales > Weeksellaceae > Epilithonimonas > Epilithonimonas hominis. The sequence goes on from NZ_RJTU01000037.1 coordinate 21,186, forward strand.
AATAACAAGATCAGAAGCATCGATATTGTTTTGGAAAAGTTTCGCTTCTTCTTTTTTTAGTTGGTCAGGAGTTAAGTTTTTGGCATTCTTAACATCCGGAATTTCCATCAGTTCAAAATTCCAGTGTTTTGGTAATCTTGGAAGATAATATTTCATCAGAGAAACAATTTCCTTATCGTCAGTTTTTCCGATGCAGATCAAATTGATACGCATTTAGTATATTTGTAAAGCAAAGATAAAGAATGGCAAAAAAGATACAGCGTTTTTTTTCAAGAATCCAGAATTTTTTTGACAGAATACATATTCCGGTTTTGGGTATATCTTTATGGAAGATGCTTTCTATCTATTTAGATGCTATTTTCAAGAATCCTTTGGGACGGCAGGCTGCAAGTATCTCCTGGAGTTTTTTCCTCAGTTTATTTCCGATGATTCTTTTCTTCCTATCTGTTTTGCCTTTTATGCCGCATTATGACAAGCTTCAGTTTTATATCTTTGAAGTGCTGATGCCGAAAGTATTTCCATCTCATATGCAGAGCGACGTGACGGGTTACATCCAGTCCAGCCTAATTCCGAATATGAAATCCATAAGTAATTTTACGATTCTTTTATCCTTCATATTTGCGACAAACGGCTGTTTTTCCCTTATTAACGGATTTAACAGGAATACAGAACTTCAGCGAACTTTTGTAAAAGAATATCTTCTGGCGATGCTTATTACAATATGTTTCCTGAGTTTTGTCTGTTTATCGATTTTTGGAATTTATTACAGTGAGGTTGTACTCAAACTGTTTACACCAGCTTACGATATTTCCTGGTTTACAAAAAATCTAACCAAGATCATCGGATTTATATCATTTCCTTTGTTCTATTTTATCCTTCTCACTTTGTTTTATTGGATAGGGTGCATCAAAATCACAAGGTTGAGAGAAGCTTTTCCCGGCGCAGTTCTAACTACCGTTCTATTTGTAATACTGACTTATTTCTTTGCCATTTACGTCGCGAATATTGCAAGATATAATGTGCTGTACGGTTCCATTGGCTCCATTATTTTGGTAATGGTTTGGGTCAATGTCAATGTTTTTCTTGTATTGATGGGTAACGAACTGAATCTTGCTATTAAAAAAGTCAAACTGGAAAAACTGATTCGTGAAGAAATGACTTCAGGCGCAATAGAAGCTTAGAAATTGTTTTAATTTTATTTATTGATATATTCCCAAATTACTGAATATGGCTTCGACAGGCTCAGCCTGACAACGCTAAAATATCACGATTAGTATTAGTGATGTCACCCTGAGCTTGTCGAAGGGGTTATTGTAAAAATAGACGTTCCTGTAATTGCTATAAATTATTTGAAATTAAATTTAAACGGGCAAAGAACTTTTCTTTTTAGTCTTTAAAATGATAAATCCTACAATTCCGGAAAGAACCGAAGCAAATAAAATACTTATTTTAGAAATATCCTGATTCTCTATATTTCCAGGGAATGCCAAAAGCGATACAAATATCGACATTGTAAAGCCAATTCCCGCCAGAAAACCGGCGCCAATCATTTCTTTCCAAGCTGAAAACGCAGGTAATTCGCCTAGCTTAAATCTAATTGCTAAAAATGAAAAAAGATTAATCCCGAATACTTTGCCAGCAAATAACCCGAAAATAATCCCCAAACTCAGCGGACTTACAAAATGATCCAAAACTTCAGCTTGAAACGTTATGTTCGTATTGGCCAAGGCAAAAATCGGCATTATGAAAAAGCTTACGGGAATATGAAGATGTTCTTCCAATTTTTCCAATGGTGAAATCTCAGTATCAGACACATTTGTTGGAATCGTAAATGCCAATATTACACCTGCAATAGTTGCGTGGATGCCAGAATGATGCATAAAATACCATAGAAATAGTCCCGGAACAAGATAGAAAATAATTTTTGTAACCTTTAACTTATTGAGGATTATCAGTAAAAGTGTGATTCCGCCACAAACACCGAGGGAGAGCCAATCAATAGAATCGGTATAAAATAATGCGATCACAATGATAGCACCCAGATCATCTACAATCGCTAATGCGCTGAGAAATATTTTTAAGGAATTGGGGACACTTTTGCCCAGCAAAGAAATGATAGCCAATGAAAAAGCAATATCAGTCGCCATTGGAATAGCCCAGCCGTTTTTATAATCTGTACTGTGATTGAAAGCTATAAAAATCAGCGCAGGAATCAGCATTCCGCCAATCGCTGCAAAAATGGGGAGGCTTGCTTTTTTGATATCAGATAATTCGCCTTCCACCAATTCCCGTTTGATTTCCAGTCCCACAAGTAGGAAGAAAATAGCCATTAAGCCATCATTGATCCACACTGACAAAGAATAATTCAGATGAAAAATCTCTGTCCCGATTTTTGTATCCAAAAAATTCTGGAAACCTTCGGCTGAAGAAGTGTTGGCAATAATCAATGATAAAAAAACGCACAGAATAAGAAGGATTCCGGAAGTCTTGCTGCTATGGAAAAATTTCTGAAAGTATTTTGATAATTCCATTTAAACTCTTTTAACTTTAGACACACCATTGATCGCTTTCAGCTGTTTGAATGTTTCTTCCAGCTGACTCTTATTCTTGACTTCCAGATTGATATTACCTGTGAAAATACCATCATTGGAAGCTATGCTCATACTTTTCATATCCATACTCATATTATTACTGATGACAGCGGTAATGTCATTAATCATTCCTATTCTGTCCAGACCTTCAATTTCGATTTTTATTCTGTTCTTGAAACTTTCCGCATTCACCCATTTTGCCTGCAGCACGCGATAGTCATAGTTGGCTCTAAGATTAATCGCATTAGGACAATTGTCATTATGAACTTTGATGCCGTCAGAAATGGTTATAAACCCAAAAATCTTATCACCGGGAATCACCGTACAGCATTTGGCAAAAGTGTAGTTGAGTTTCTCTTCATCCTTGCCGAAGACAATCATATCCAGATTTGAGTCCACTTTTTCTACATATTCTTCTTTATTGGAAGATTTTCGGAAACGATTTATGAGGTTACTGAGAATACCCTTTTTGTCGGAATATCTTTTGATATCGCTAATATCAAAAGTGCCGTTTTGGAAACCAAGGAACAGATCCTGAGACGTTTTCAGGTTAAGGAATTTTTGCAGTCCGTTCACTTCTTCCTCACTGAAATTCAGCTTGGCGTGACGCATTTTTCTCTGAAGAATTTCTTTTCCTTCTGCAGTATTCTGATTTTTTTCAGAATTAAGGATGTTTTTTATTTTCGATTTTGCTTTGGAAGTGACTACAAACTCCAGCCAGTCGGCTTTGGGTTTTTGATTTTGTGATGACAGAATATCTATCTGGTCACCATTCTGAAGCACATAACTGATCGGAACCAGCTTTCCGTTGATTTTGGCGCCCAGACATTTCATACCTAGATCTGTGTGAACTGAGAAAGCAAAATCCAAAGCTGTAGCACCGATTGGCAGAATTTTGATATCACCTTTTGGCGTAAAAACAAATACTTCTTTTGAGTAAAGGTTGAGTTTGATGTTGTCTAGCAGTTCCGATGTAGAAAGATTCTGCTGCTGTTCCAAGACCTCACGGATCTCAGAAACCCAGCTTTCAAATCGCTGGTCATCACTGTTTTTTCGGTAGCCTTCTTTGTATTTATAGTGTGCAGCAACACCTTTTTCTGCAATGTCATCCATTCTCTCGGAACGGATCTGTACCTCAATCCATTTTTTGTCCGGACCCATCACGGTAAGATGTAAACTTTCGTAACCTGTAGATCTCGGCTGTGAAATCCAGTCACGCATTCGGGAAGGATTACTTCGGTAGAGATCCGTTACAATAGAGTAAATTTTCCAGGCTAGGAACTTTTCGTTCTTTGGGTCAGATTTATAAATGATCCTGATCGCATAGTTATCATAAACTTCCTCGAATGTAACATTCTGCTTCAGCATTTTTCTGTAAATAGAGCTGATGGCTTTTGCCCGTCCTTTGATGGTGAAGTTCAGTTTTTCCTCTTTGAGTTGCTCGGAAACTTCTTTTTTGAATTCCTCAACATATTTCTCGCGGCCTTCTTTTGCCACTTCCAATTTGTTCAGGATTTCATTATAAACATCGGGATTATTATATTTCAGCGAAAGATCTTCTAATTCAGATTTGATGGAGTATAAGCCAAACCTGTGAGCCAGAGGTGCGTAGATGTATGCTGTCTCAGACGCAATTTTTTTCTGCTTCGCGGGATGCATACTTTCCAGCGTTCTCATATTGTGAAGTCGATCAGCAATCTTAATGAGAATCACACGAAAATCTTCGGAAAGCGTTAGCAATAATTTACGGTAATTTTCTGACTGAACCGAGATATTCTGCTGGTTCATCACGGAAATCTTAGTTAGTCCGTTTACAATATCAGCGATATTTTTCCCAAAAATCTTTTTAAGATCATCGTAAGTATATTCGGAATCCTCTATTACATCGTGTAACAAAGCGCATGCAATACTGGTTGCACCCAAACCAATTTCATTCGCAACTATTTTGGCGACTTCTATTGGGTGATAGATATAGGGTTCACCTGTTTTCCTGCGCTGGTCCTTATGCGCATCCAGAGCAATGTCAAACGCCTTTCGGATGAGTTTGTTCTGTTCCTCGTCTAGCGTCCGGTAAGTGTTGGAAATGAGGTCTTTATATCTTGCAAGGATTTCCTTGTTTTCCTTCTCTAAATCGTAAATCATCATCGAATGTTATCTCAAAACGAATATAAGAAATTATATACAGATTATCAAGCTATCTTTGTGCCAGTTTTTCTAATAATATTATTTTGAGTAAGGAAAATTGCTGGTTGCTTTTTTGCAGATTTTATAAGGTTTTGATTCCTTTTTACATCATGTTTATGCTTTATTTGATGTTTTTCGGATTTGGCAGGTCACCTTATGATTTTAATATTGTCCGCTTAGTTCCGATGGTTTCTACAGCAGGTTTCATCAGAGAAACGATTCAGTGGAAAACCATTGTTATTAATGTTTTTGGAAATATTATAATGTTTATTCCGTTTGGATTCTTAGGAATCTTAATTCCTGATTTGGAACATTTCAGAAAACTGATGTCTAATTTTATTTCTGCAATTATCATCATTGAGAGTTTTCAGTATTTCACCAGATTAGGTGTTTTTGATATTGATGATATCATTCTGAATACAATTGGTGTTGCCATCGGATTCGGAATTTACAAATGGCTGAACAGAACAATTATTGATAGGGATTTTTAGTGTGAACTTCCATCCATCTGGAAGGATCATTGATATTACTCCAGCCAAATTTCCTGTAAAGTTCATGTGCATCTGCTGTTAAAAGAATCCATCTTCTTAAGCCTTGTAATTCGGGATGATGCATAATAGTTTCCATCAGTAATTTTGAAAGACCAAGACCACGAAATTTATCCAGGATAAAGACATCGCCCAGGTAAGCAATCGTCGTGAAATCTGTAATAACCTTTGCAAACCCGATTTGTCTGTCGTGATAAAATACACCAAAACAAAACGAATTTGCAACAGATTTTTCAACTATTTCTTTTGAAATTCCCTTTGCCCAATACGATTCTTCGGATAAATACTTGTGAATAATTTCTATATCCATTTTGGATTTATCGGTAGAAATATAAAAATCTTGTTGATTCTCCATTGTTATGAATTTAGTTCCTTTGCTCTGTTTTCCGCTGCTAAAATTCCGTTTTTCACAATTGATTTCAATTGATTCTCTTCGAAAGTCTTCAGAGCAGCTTCCGTTGTTCCACCTTTGGAAGCGACATCTTTTATCAATTCTTCCAAAGATTTATCAGAATTGTTGATAAGATGATAAGCACCCAACATTGTCTGTTTTACGAATAATTTTGATAGATTTTCATCGATTCCCATTTCTGTTCCCGCTTTTATCATGGCGTCGATGATATAATAGAAATAAGCAGGTCCGCTTCCTGAAAGTGCGGTTACGCCGTTCAAAAGACTTTCGTCTTCTAAATAAACAGAACGTCCTGTGGAATTTAGTAAACGCTCGACGTTCATCAATTCTGAAAAAGAAATGCCTTCTGCCGCGGTATAACCCGTGATTCCCATCCCGAGAAGAGTGGGAGAGTTGGGCATTGCTCTTACAACAGATTTATGATTGAGAAGTTTTTGGATTTTCTCAATCGAGATTCCTGCCATAATTGACAAAATCATCGATTTTTCTGAAATTTTGAAAGGTAAATTCTCTGCGACAAAACCAAAATCCTGAGGTTTCACAGCAATGATGATGAGGTCAGCTTCCAAATTTTGAATTTCATCAAAAGACGAGATTTCTGACTCTGGAAAGAGTGTTCTTATTTTGTCTTTTTTATTCTCGTTTCTTGTGATGAGGTGTAGATTTTGCGGTTTTATCAATTCATATTTCAAAAAAGATTTTGAAAATGATAAACCCATATTTCCTGCTCCTAAAACTGCAATTTTCATTTGTGTTTTTATATTTTTATTTATTGAATTTATGTTAAACACAAAGGCACAAGAATAATTTTCTTTGATTATAGATTAAGGCACGAGGAAAATTAAAAATTGTTAATTTTATAGCATAAAACTTTGTGCCTTAAAACA
>NZ_RJTU01000084.1 GCF_003730015.1 Epilithonimonas hominis
TATCGAGGATTCATTAAAATAATTAAATAAATTGTCTTTTTCATATTTATAAATATTTAATCTGCCAAATTCGGAGCCAACCATTTTCTGGCATAATCCAATTCAACACCTTTTCTTTCCGCATAATCTTTCAATTGGTCTTCATCGATTTTTCCGACTCCGAAATATTTCGATTTTGGATTCCCAAAATAATAACCAGAAACCGCCGCCGTTGGCCACATTGCCAAACTTTCAGTCAAAGTCACCCCGATTTTTTCATCCACTTTAAGCAAATCCCAAATCGTTAGTTTTTCCAAGTGGTCAGGACAAGCCGGATAACCTGGAGCAGGACGAATTCCGAGATATTTTTCTTTGATGAGTTCCTCGTTGTCCAGCGTTTCATTTTCAGAATAAGCCCAATATTCGGTTCTGACTTTTTTGTGGAGATATTCGGCGAAGGCTTCTGCGAGACGGTCTGCCAAAGCTTTTACCATAATCGCATTGTAATCGTCCATTTTATCCTCATATTCTTTCGCCAATTCATCTGCTCCGAAACCTGTACAAACACAGAAAGTTCCGATGTAATCTTGCTTTCCAGAATTTTCTGGCGCAATAAAATCACTTAACGCCAAATATTCTTTCCCTTCCGATTTTTTATGTTGCTGACGAAGAGTTCTGAAAGTCGAAATCACATTTTGATGGTCATCATAAACCAAAATATCATCCTGTTCATTGGCATTCGCAGGAAAAATTCCGAAAATACCCTTTGCTTTAAAACTCTTTTCTTTCAGTATTTTCTTGAGCATTATCTGTGCTTCATTGAACAAAATCGTTGCTTGTTCTCCAACTACATTGTCAGTCAAAATATCAGGAAATTTCCCAAACAATTGCCAGCTTCTGAAAAACGGCGACCAGTCTATAAACTCAACCAATTCATCCAGGTTTTGGTCTTCGATAATGGTGATTCCTAATTTTTTAGGCGTGTGAATCTCTTCATTTTCCCAATCGATTTTGAATTTCTTCACACGCGCTTCTGCTATCGGAACATATTCTTTATCAACCTGGCGATTCAGGAATTTTTCACGGAATTCATCATAATCTTTTCTGATTTCCAGAGCATAAGCATTGGATTTGTCGTGATTTAATAACGCACTCACCACACCAACCGCTCTGGAAGCGTCGTTCACGTGAACGACCGTATTGGAATATTTAGGTGAAATTTTAACCGCCGTATGCGCTTTGGAAGTTGTCGCGCCTCCAATCAACAAAGGAAAATTGAGATTTTTCCGCTCCAATTCATCCGCAATATGAACCATCTCGTCCAGACTTGGCGTAATCAATCCACTCAATCCAATCACATCCACTTTTTCATCAATCGCAGTCTGGATAATTTTTTCAGCCGGAACCATCACGCCCAAATCCACAATCTCGTAATTATTACAACCCAAAACTACGCTCACAATATTTTTTCCGATATCGTGAACATCGCCTTTTACAGTTGCCATAAGGATTTTTCCGTTGGATTTTTGAGTCTGGTCTTTTTCCGCTTCAATGAAAGGCTGAAGATAAGCTACCGCTTTTTTCATTACTCTCGCCGATTTCACCACCTGAGGCAAAAACATTTTTCCACTTCCAAAAAGGTCGCCGACAACGCCCATTCCTGTCATTAGATTTATCTCAATCACATCAAGCGGACGTTTTGAAGCCTTTCTAGCTTCCTCTGTATCTTCTTCTATAAAACGATCGATTCCTTTGACTAAAGCGTGTGTAATTCTCGATTGTAAATCCTGTTCTCTCCAGCTAAGGTCTTCGGTTTTTTCTTTTTTGGTTGATTTATGTTTTTCGGAATAATCCAGAAGTTTTTCTGTTGCATCGTCAGTCCTATCAAGCATTACATCTTCTACCAATTCCAATAAATCTTTCGGAATTTCGTCATAAACTTCCAACATTGTTGGATTCACGATTCCCATATTCATTCCCGCTTTTATCGCGTGGTAAAGGAAAACAGAGTGCATTGCTTCTCTCACAGAATCATTTCCACGGAAAGAAAAAGAAACGTTGGAAACACCGCCACTCACAGAAGCATTCGGAAGATTGGCACGAACCCAGCGAGTTGCTTCGATAAAATCAATGGCATTTCTTCGGTGTTCATCCATTCCTGTCGCAACAGGAAAAATATTAAGGTCGAAAATAATATCCTCGGAAGGAAAGCCTACTTGGTTCACCAAAATATCATAAGATCTTTTGGAAATCTCTATTCTTCTTTCGTAATTATCAGCTTGTCCAACCTCATCAAAAGCCATAATAATCGCCGCTGCACCATATCTTTTTATCGCTTTTGCTTGCTTGATGAATTCTTCTTCGCCACCTTTCAAGCTGATGGAATTCACAACAGGTTTTCCTTGAACCACTTGCAAACCAGCTTCTAAAATTTCCCATTTTGATGAATCAATCATAATCGGGATTCTGGCAATATCTGGTTCGGAAGCAATTAGATTAAGGAATCTGACCATTGCATTTTTCCCGTCCAAAAGTCCGTCATCCATATTGACGTCGAGAATCTGAGCACCGCCTTCCACTTGATTTCTGGCAATATCGAGTGCTTCGGAATATTTTTCTTCCTTAATTAATCGAAGAAATTTTTTGGAACCAGCAACGTTGGTTCTCTCTCCAACATTGATAAAGTTGGATTCGGGAGTTATAATTAAAGGCTCGAGGCCTGATAATTTCAGATATTTTATTTTACAATCTGTTTCCATAAATTATTCACTAATTGCCGACAATTTCCTCGGCTGGTAAGTTTGTACCAAATCAGCAATCGCTTTGATATGGTCTGGCGTTGTTCCGCAACAACCTCCGATAATATTGATTAAACCTTTGTCCACATATTCTTTGATTTGCTCCGCCATTTGTTCTGCAGTTTCGTCGTACTGGCCGAAAGCGTTTGGTAAACCGGCGTTTGGATAAGCAGAAATTCCGAAATCAGTGTGATTGGCAAGAATTTCCAGATAAGGCGTCAATTGTTTTGCTCCTAAAGCACAGTTGAAACCAACACTTATCAAGTCCATATGAGAAACCGAAATCAAAAATGCATCGGCAGTCTGTCCGCTCAAAGTTCTTCCGGAAGCATCGGTAATGGTTCCAGAAACCATAATTGGAATAGTAATATTTCTTTCTTCTCGGATTTCGTCAATAGCAAAAAGCGCTGCTTTTGCATTCAAAGTGTCGAAGATTGTCTCAACTAAAAGAATGTCAGAACCGCCGTCTAGCAAAGCTTCAGCTTGTTGTTTGTAAGCAATTCTGAGTTCGTCAAAAGTAATAGCTCTGTAACCTGGGTCGTTTACGTCAGGACTTAGACTTGCTGTTCTATTGGTTGGTCCGATGGAACCTGCAACAAACCTTGGTTTATCAGGATTTTGGGCAGTAAATTCATCACAGACTTTTTTAGCAATTTTAGCAGATTCATAATTGAGTTCGTAAACCAAATCTTCCATATGATAATCTGCCATTGCAATGGTAGTTCCGGAAAATGTATTGGTTTCAATAATATCCGCACCCGCCAAAAGATATTTTCTGTGAATTTCTTCAATCACTTCCGGTTGAGTCAAAGACAACAAATCGTTATTTCCTTTAAGTGGAGACTCCCAGTCTTTGAATCGTTCACCTCGGTAATCTTCTTCGGTGAAATTGTAGCGCTGAATCATCGTTCCCATTGCTCCGTCGAGAATGAGAATACGTTCACCCAATGCTTTATATAATTGTTCTGAATTTTTCATTCTATTTATTTTTTCATCATTGAATTAATCCAAAGCCTGTTTCAAATCATTAATAATATCATCAATATTTTCCAAACCAACGGAACAACGTACCAATCCGGCAGTAATTCCAACCTCGTTTCTTTCTTCATTGGAAAGTTTGGAATGCGTTGTGGAAGCCGGATGCGTAACAATCGTCCTCGTGTCTCCCAAATTGGCAGAGAGAGAACACATCTTAATTCTGTTCAGGAAATTTCTACCGCCTTCGATTCCTCCTTTGATTTCGAAAGCCACAATATTTCCTCCTAATTTCATTTGTTTTTTAGCGATTTCATAGCTTGGATGAGATTTCAGTAATGGATATTTTACCAATTCTACATTGGGATGATTTTCCAAAAACTCTGCAACTTTCAATGCGTTTTCGCAATGTTTCTCAACTCGAATTGCCAAAGTTTCCAAACTTTTGCTCAAAACCCAAGCGTTGAAAGGCGACATCGCCGGACCTGTGTTTCTCGCAAACAGATAAATTTCACGAATCAAATCTGCTTTTCCAACCGCAACTCCACCTAAAACTCGACCTTGACCATCAATCAATTTCGTTGCTGAGTGAACGACAATATCTGCTCCATATTTAATTGGTTGCTGCAAATAAGGCGTTGCAAAACAATTGTCAACGATGAAAATCAAATTATGTTTTTTAGCAATCTGTCCGAAAAATTCCAAATCCAAAACCTCGATTGCCGGGTTTGTCGGTGTTTCCAGGTACAAAATTTTTGTATTTGGTTTGATGTATTGTTCTACGTTTTCAGCATCTTCTGCTTTGAAATAAGTAGTTTCGATATTCCATTTTGGAAAATATTTTGTGAACAGAGTATGTGTAGAACCGAAAACTGACTGACAGCTCACAATATGGTCGCCCGCATTAAGCAAAGTTGCAAATGTGGAATAAATCGCCGACATTCCCGTTGCAAAAGCATAACCAGATTCTGCACCTTCCATTTTCACAATCTTATCTACAAATTCTGTAACATTTGGATTGCTGAAACGGCTGTAGAGATTTTTGTCTTTTTCTTCCGCAAAGCTCGCGCGCATATCTTCGGCATCTTCAAAAACGAAGCTTGAAGTGAGATATAACGGCGTGGAATGTTCGTCAAACTGAGTTCTTTCGGTTTGAGTTCTTATGGCTAATGTTTCGAAATTGGTTGATGGTTGATAGCTGTCGGTTGATGGTTTTTCTTCTTTGTTCATCATTAATACATTTTACTTTTTACAAGAATTATTTTGTTTCGCTAAGTCTTAAAATATCTCCAAAAACACCTCTGGCAGTCACTTTAGCTCCAGCTCCGGCTCCCATAATGACGATTGGATTTTCGCCGTAACTTTCTGTGTAGATTTCGAAAATAGAATCCGAACCTTTTAGTTGTCCTAATGCTGAATTAGCCGGAACAGAAATCAGTTTTACATCCAATTCTCCTTTTTCTTTTTGCAAATCTCCGTGCAAATCTCCGACGTATCTTAAAACATAGCCTGGCTCTTGGTTTTCTTTAATTTTTTGATATTCGTCGTCTAATTCCTCCAATCTTGAAAGAAATTCTTCTTTAGATACAGACAACAAGCTTTCCGGAACAAGATTCTGAATATTAATATCTTCAAATTCATTAAATAAATCTAATTCTCTCGCTAAAATCAACAATTTTCTTGCAACATCATTTCCTGATAAATCTTCGCGTGGGTCAGGCTCTGTGAAACCTTTTTCCAAAGCTTCGTTGATAATCGTTGAAAATTTGTCATTACGAAGTGAAAAATTATTGAAAACATAACTCAAAGTTCCTGAAAAAACACCTTTGATTCTTGTGATATTTTCACCTGAAAGATGCAATAATTTAATTGTATCAATCAAAGGTAAACCTGCACCAACATTGGTTTCGTAAAGATATTTTTTCTTATTTTTTTCTAATAATTTTCTGAAATTTCGATATTCCGAGATTGGTAACGTGTTATAGATTTTGTTTGAACCAACAATATCAAATCCGTTGTCAACAAACGTTGGATAATGCTTCACAAAATCTTTGCTTGCCGTGTTATCCACCATTACAAGATTTTCCAAGTGATGCTCTTTTGCAAAATCCACCAAAGAATCTACACTTGAGTCTGTTGTAGAATATTTGATTTTTTGTCTCCAATCGCTTCCGAAACCTGCTTTGTTAAAGGCAATTTTTTTTGAATTTGCAATCGCAACGATTTTCAAATCCACTCTTTTTCTTTTAAGAATATCATAAGCTGAGTCCAAAATCTGCTCTACCAAAGTTCCGCCAACATTGCCGTGACCAATCAAAGCCAGATGAACCGTTTTTGGTTTTCCGTAGATTTCTGTTTCGATGATATTTTTTGTGATTTCGGTTTGATTTCCAGTTACGACAATATTCACTCTTCCTGCAGAAGCGATTTGACTCAGCAACAAAGGATAAATCTTATTTCTCTGAAGTTCCGACAAAATCTTATTATAATTATCCGAAACAAATCCGATAACACTTAAATTTTCAACACTGTAAATATTGCTTACGTGTCCTTTTGCTTTCTCTTTTTCGAATTCTTTATTCAGAAAATCAACTGCATCAGAAGCGTCATTCTCATCCACAAGAACAGAAATTCCGTTTTCAATCGCTTGCTGGGAAATGACGCCAACGCTGATTCCCCCTCCATTCAAAGCTTGAAAAATACGTGAATCCACGCCAATTTGCCCAAGAAAATCTTTTCCTTCGAAATTCACCAAAGCTTTGTTTCTATAAATATTAATTGTGTTCTTGTCTGTCATCAGTTCAAAAAAATTGGTTTTAAAATTGTGTTCAGTTGCTCGTATTCCATTAGGAAAGCATCGTGCCCGTGGATAGAATTAATCTCGTGATACTGAACGTTTTTGTTTTTATTTTGTAAAAATTGGTACGTATTTTTAATCTCAAAAGCCGGATAAAAAAGGTCTGAATCTACCGACACCAAATGGATTTCTGCATTGATATTTTCCAACTCATTTTCCTTTCCGCTGATATTCATCAAAAGATGATTGACGAGTTTGTATGCTTTTAAACTAAATCTTTCGTTTAATCTGTTTCCGTGGAAGTTGAGCCAATCGTGAGATTTCAAAATTTGTTTTTCAGAATCCATTTCTCTATTGAATCTTAAGTTAAGAGATTCAGGCGTTCTATAACATAACATTGCGTGAACTCTGGCTTTTTCAAGAGGTTTTTCTTCCGATTCCAAAAGAAATTTCTGAACCAGACATTGAGAATGTAACCAATCCGATGTTTTGAAATCTGTTGCAATCGGGATGAATTTTTCTGCTAAATTATTTTGCAAAGTCAACATTTCCCAACCGATAGAACCTCCAACAGAACCTCCAACTAATGCAAAAAGTTTCTCGATTTTAAGTTTTTTCAACCCTTCAATAAAAATTGATGCAATATCCTGAGCTGTAAAATCTTCGTAATTATCAATGAAAAACCCGTCAAAACCATTTCCGGGAATATTGAAAGAAATAATTGTAAATCGGTTGGTATCAATTATTTTCCCATCTCCAACCAAAGATTTCCACCAGCCGTTTTCTCCCGCAACATCTGAATTTCCCGTCAAAGCGTGATTGATTAAAACAATCGGAGCCGAATACAGTTCTTTTCCAAAAAGCTGATAGCTTAATGGAATATCGAGAACTTTTCCGTTCTGAGTCGTGAAGTTATTAAGGTTGATATGTTGTAGCTCGTTTTTCAATTTTGATAAGATTAAATTGAAAATGCTACAGGGAAATGTAGAAATAGGTTTGGGTTATCTTTTCCGCCATTGCGGATAGAATTTAGCACCTTCTTCGTTTCCGAAGGGTTGCCAAGGTTTCACAGAGTCTAATCTCTCCACCTTTCTCGATAACATTTTCAATATGTAAATGAACAATTCTGACTGCAAATATAGATAAGAAATTGTCGTTTTTCCAAATAAACTGAAAAATGTCAGTATAAATTTTTTATTAACAATAGATTTTAAGAAATTTATAACAGCAATTGTGTACAGTATTTGCTTACCCAAACTCACAAAATATAAACTATGGACATTAATCTAAATAAACAAGTTGCTATTGTCACAGGCTCTAGTAGCGGCATAGGAAAAGGAATTGCTATTAGTCTGGCAAAATCCGGCAATCGTTATCGTGAATCATTCATCCAAACATTCGAAGGAGGAAGCAGAGGAAACTTTGAAAACAATTGAAGACAATGGTGGCGAAGGATTCATTATTCAATGTGATGTGAGCAAGGAAGACCAGGTTTTGACGATGTTCCAATCGACAGTTGATAAATATGGAACGGTTGATATTCTAATCAATAACGCTGGTTTGCAACAAGATGCGCCTTTCATTGAAATGACTTTAGCGCAGTGGCAGAAAGTGATTGATGTAAATTTGACAGGTCAATTTCTTTGGTCACGAGAAGCCATCAAAGAATTTTTGAAACGCGGAATGACGGAAAAATCCAAAGCGCTTGGGAAAATCATCAATATCAGCAGTGTTCACGAGACGATTCCGTGAGCCGGGCACGCGAATTATGCTTCCAGTAAAGGAGCACTTAGAATGCTGATGCAAACACTGGCTCAGGAGTATGGAAAACAGAAAATCCGTGTGAATAATATTTGCCCGGGCGCGATACAAACGCCCATCAATAAATCGGCTTGGGATAATGAGAAATCTCTGGATGCGCTGATGACTTTGATTCCGTATGACAGAATCGGGCAACCGGAAGATATTGGGAATTTAGCCGTATTTTTGGCGAGTGATTATTCGGATTATATTACCGGAGCGAGTATCTATGTGGATGGCGGAATGACGACGCTGGAGAGTTTTGCGGATAACGGGTGATTATAAATGATGAATAATAGCTGATAAATGATTGATTCGCTGTGGTTTTTAAACGCAAATTTTTTTTGAAGAACGAAGAAATTTTAAGAAGGCAAAGGAATCGATGAATCGATTTTTTAAGCGGATGTTGATTTGAAAATATCATTTATCGATTATCAAATATCATTTATATCGTCTAAGAAGGGAAAAACCTCAACATAGCCCCGATGGGAACGGCATCCTTTTTTGTTATTGCGATTGTTATTAAGCTCAACAGATTGCTTCACGTTGTTCGCAATGACAAAAAAGATATAGTGGACAGCGGGTTGGGATGTTCTAACAAAAGTCTAACCGTGTTGCTCCTAATAAAAAGAATAATTATTCTCGAAAAATAATTAGAAAAATGAATGAAGAAGAAAAATTAAAAAATCCGAATTGGAAAAAGTGGGGACCTTACGTGAGCCACCGCCAATGGGGAAATGTACGCGAAGATTACAGTACCAACGGCGATGCGTGGGGATTTACTGGTCACGATATGGCGGAAGCGTGGACTTACCGCTGGGCAGAGGAAGGCATCGCAGGAATCTCCGACAAGAAACAGCAATTGTGTTTTGCGCTTTCTTTCTGGAATAAAAATGATTGCAGAGTCAAGGAACGTTTTTTCGGACTGAGTAATTATCAGGGAAATCACGGCGAAGATATCAAGGAAATCTTTTACTATCTGGACAATACGCCGTCTCATAGTTATATGAAGATGGTTTACAAATATCCAATCCAAGCGTTTCCGTACGATGACCTCATCAATACGAATGCGCAACGCTCCAACAAAGACCCTGAATATGAAATATTTGATACAGGCATCTTTGACAATGATGAATATTTTGACATTTTTATTGAATACGCAAAAGCTGGAGAAGATGATTTTTTAATCAGAATTGATGTTCATAACAGAAGTAATCAACCTGCTCCGATTGTTGTTCTCCCAACAGTTTGGTACAGAAATAACTGGATGTGGGGCTATAACGATTACAAAGGTCAACTCGGATTTTCTAAGCAAGGCGAAATAGATGTTCATCATAACAGTCTTAGTATAAAGAAATTATATTCCCGAAACAGAAATGCGGATGCGTTGTTTTGTGAGAATGAAACGAATCGTTCAAGATTATTTAATCTTCCGAAAACAGAAGGTTTTTTCAAAGACGGAATTAATCAATATATTACGAAAGGTCTTGACACCGTAAACCCTTCCAAAACGGGGACGAAAGCTTCTCTTCATTGTGAAGAAATCATAGAAGCGAACAGCAACAAGGTTTTCGAATTCCGATTGTCGCCTCATATTATGGATGATGCGTTTTGGGATTTTGATGAAATTGTTTCAAGAAGAAAACAGGAAGCGGATGAGTTTTATGCGAACATCCAGAAAGATATTGAAAATGAAGACGAAAAAAATGTTCAAAGACAGGCATTTGCTGGTTTGCTTTGGAACAAACAATTCTATCATTACAACATCGGAAAATGGCTGAAAGGCGACCCGAATTTCCCCATCCAAAGAAAAGGTTTTGTACGAAACAGCAATTGGGAGCATCTTCATAACAAAGATATTATCTCGATGCCCGACAAGTGGGAATATCCTTGGTATGCGACTTGGGATTTGGCGTTCCACTGTGTGAGTTTTTCTGTAATTGATTCAGAATTCGCAAAAAATCAATTGATTACATTGACGAAAGAATGGTATATGCATCCAAACGGTCAAGTTCCGGCTTACGAATGGAATTTTGACGATGTTAATCCGCCTGTTCACGCTTGGGCAACTTTCCGAGTTTTCAAAATTGACGAAAAAAATAATGGAAAACCAGATTTGGCTTTCTTGGAAAGGGTTTTCCAAAAATTATTATTGAATTTCACTTGGTGGGTTAATCGAAAAGATTACAACGGAAATAACCTTTTTGGAGGCGGATTTCTAGGTTTGGATAATATCGGCGCTTTTGACAGGAATATGGAATTCAATGAAGGTGAGCACCTTGAACAAGCCGATGGAACGAGCTGGATGGCAATGTATGCTCTGAATATGATGCGTATCGCTATGGAATTGGCAACGTACAATCCTGTTTATGAAGATATGGCGATTAAGTTCTTCGAGCATTATCTTTATATCGCCGAAGCTATGGAAAACATTGGTGAAGGCAAGCAAGGGCTTTGGAATGATGAGGATGGATTTTTCTATGATTTGCTTCAGTTATCCAATGGAGACAGCGTAAGTTTGAAACTTCGAAGTATTGTTGGATTGATTCCGATGTTTGCGGTAGAAGTTGTGGAACACAGTCTTTTGGAAAAACTTCCGGAATTCAAAAAAAGAATGGAATGGGTTCTGAAAAATAAACAAGACCTAACCAAACTCGTTTCCCAATGGTATGTTGAAGGCGAAGGCAATAAACACCTTTTAAGTATCCTCAGAAAAACAAGATTGACGAAAGTTTTAACAAGATTAGTAGATGAATCTGAATTTCTCAGCGACTATGGAATCCGTGCGATGTCTAAAGTTTATGAAGAAAATCCTTTCCGATTCACTGTTCACGGCCAAGAACACGTTGTTTATTACACGCCTGCAGAAAGTGATAGCCGAATGTTTGGCGGCAACAGCAACTGGCGTGGTCCTATTTGGTTTCCGATTAACTTTTTGATTGTCGAGAGTTTACAGCGCTTCCATTTCTTTTTTGGCGATGCATTGACGATTGAATATCCGAAAGGAAGCGGTGTTCAAAAGAATCTGGAAGAAGTTTCAAAAGACATTAGCGACAGACTTTGTAACATTTTCCTGAAAGACGAAAATGGAAACAGAGCTTTCAACGGTGGTGTTGAGAAGTTTAATCAAGACCCACATTTCAAAGATTATATTATGTTCTTCGAATATTTCCACGGTGATAATGGTCGAGGTGTTGGCGCTTCTCATCAAACAGGATGGACTTCTACTGTGGCGAAGTTGATCCAGCCGAGGCTGGCTAGCCGATAATAAGTTGAGTGTGGGAGCGTTTTAGGGTTTTAGTGAGTTTTGATTCTCTCCTACTCTAAGACGCTCAAACCCTCAAACTCTATTGCACAAGTTCTCCATTCACGTTGACTTCATAAGAAATCTCAACATTCGGTTCCAGGGTTTTGGAAACAGAACAATATTTTTCGAAGGATAATTCTCCAGCTTTTTTAGCTTTTTTCGGGTCGATCTCGCCTTCTAGGAAAAATTTCACTTTGATAGATTTGAAAGGTTTTGCTTCATCCACCTGAACTCTTTCGCCTTCTACTTCCGCTTTGAAATCGGTAATGGTTTGGCGCTGCTTTTTCAGGATTGAAACTACATCAATTCCGCTACATCCAGCCACTGCCATTAGCAAAGATTGCATCGGTGAAACACCTTTTGCTCCAGGCAAAGTGGTGTTGTCTAATAAAATAGAATTTCCTTGCTCGTTGGAACATTCAAACAAAAAATCATCATTGATTCTATTAAGTGTAATTTTCATTTTAAATCTAAATTAAAATCAAATTTACAAAATCAAAAGGGGATAAATTCACTTCTCTACCCGTAGTGCATTATAAA
>NZ_RJTU01000050.1 GCF_003730015.1 Epilithonimonas hominis
CAAAAGCTCCGCAAATCCCGAAACTTCACGCTTTGCCTGATTGATGATTTTGTTTTCTCTAAGCGCTTCTACACTCTTTTTTTTGTTGCCATTTTACTGATTTTTAATTAGTTTTACAAAGTAACTAAATATAGCGCTGAGAAAGCTACCGAAGGTTTAGTTCAACATAGTATTGGCAAAATGCGGGGAGAAGTCGCAGTAGAAATATTTGTCACATTTAG
Organism: Epilithonimonas hominis; assembly: GCF_003730015.1. Taxonomy (GTDB): domain Bacteria; phylum Bacteroidota; class Bacteroidia; order Flavobacteriales; family Weeksellaceae; genus Epilithonimonas; species Epilithonimonas hominis. The sequence goes on from NZ_RJTU01000050.1 coordinate 222, forward strand.
TCGCCAAATATTTTTCCGTTCACAATTTTTTAATTAATTTAGTTCACGGGAAAAATATTGGCTTCGTTTGGTCATAATTGAACTTTTCGTCCAATTAAGTCCCGCACTTCGCCAATACTTTTCCCGTTGCCAGCAACCCTACTGAACGATATCATTAACACCAACAGACCAAATCCAAACAGCGGCCATTTTTTAACGACAAACAAACAATTTAAAAAAAAACAGTTTGAAATCAAATTATTTTTAAATAAATAGTTTGAAATCAAACTATTTATCATATCTTTGCCGAATGAAAATTAAAGACTCAAAGGATTTGGTTAGAATTTCGCAACTGATGGAAGTGACTCGGGACATCAGAAAAGGTGCGAGACAGCATTTTATGAAAAAAATGAAAGAACACAAAATTGATGTAACGATTGAAATGCTTGAAGTTTTGTATGTGCTTTGGAAGAAAGATAACATCAACCAACAGGTAATTGTGAGTGAAACCAATCGCAACAAAGCAAGCCTTACATCCTTGATTGATAAGTTGACATCTCGTGGTTTGGTGCAACGAAATTCCGACCCGACAGACAGGCGGAACAATCTGATTGCACTTACTAAAGAAGGCGAAAAGTATCAGGAAAAATTAATGCCCATAATGGCAGAAGTGTATCAATCTCTTCAAAGCGATATTTCTTCACAAGAACTTGAAACTGCCATTGCCGTGTTACAAAAAGTAAATCAAAAAATGGTGGAACTCTAAAAAATGGCTGATGTAGCTCAATCCTATTTTTTTGAAATAATAGTTCGAATACAAACAGTATTACATTAAATTAAAATAAAAAAATGAAGATAAAATCAATCATAGCGGTATTACTAACAACCATCAGCATAAATACCGCTTTTGCTCAAAGCGAGCGAAAAATTTCGGTAGAAGAATTATTCGCTTTGACAAAAGAAAACCACCCGAATTTAGCCGTGTCAAAAGCCGACATCACTATTGCAAAACAAAAGGTTGAAGTTGCTAAAAATGCACAGTTACCAAGCATTAACGCTGGTGTTCAGGCATATTATTTAGGCGATGTAAATATCATCGACAAGGATTTTTCTAATTCCACACGAGTAGATATGCCACATTTTGGCAACACTTTTTCGGTAGATGCAAGTCAGTTGATTTGGAAAGGCGGTTTGGTGCAAAACAGCATTAAAGCACAATCACTTCAAGAAGAACTTACAGAACTGAACTATCAGGCAAACGAACAGACTATCAAACTTTTGGTATTGGGTTACTACTTGGATTTATATAAGTTGATTAACCAAAAAAAAGTTTATCAGCAAAATATACAATTAGCCGTACAGCGTTTAGATAATATCAACAAATATTACAATCAGGGAATGGTTACACGAAACGATGTAATTCGAGGCGAATTGCAACTTTCTAATCTGAATCTTGCTTTGCAAGTAATAGAAAACAACCGACAAATTCTCAACAAACAACTTACAACGGCATTAGGATTGGCTGATACAACAGAAATTTTGCCAGATGATACGCTTTTAGAAAATATGCCAAATATTACTTTTCTCGAAAATTACAGACAAGATGTCCAAAACCACCCAACTGTTTTGATGACACAAAAAGCAGTAAACATCTACGAAATATCCGAAAAAATTACCAAAGCTGAACGTTTGCCATCATTATCAGCATTTGCGGGAAACCGCCTGGCTCGCCCTATTACAACTTCTACACCACCGTTAGATATGTACACAAACGGCTGGAGTGCCGGACTTTCACTCAATTTCAACATTGATGCTTTTTATAAAACACCTAAGAAAATAAAACAAGTGAAGTTTGAAAAAGACAAAGCCATTGCACAGGCAAATGAAGCACGACAAATGATTGACATTTCTGTAAATGCCGCTTATATCAAATACAACGAAGCACTTACACAAAACAATACGCTTGGAACAAACAAAAATTTGGCAGATGAAAATTATCGCATAATGAATAGTAAATACAACAATCAATTAGCCATTTTATTGGATTTGATTGATGCAAGTAACCAAAAATTAGATGCAGAATTGCAGTTTGCCAATTCAGAAATCAACATCATTTATGCGTATTATAAATTATTGAAAGAAAGCGGAAAACTATAATCAACTAACAATCAAAAAAAGAAAATAATATGTCGCAGAATACAGAAAACAACAATTCGGAAAATACACAAAATACCGAACAGCAAAAAACAGCAAAAAAAACTGTTGCAAAAAAGAAACCCAATAAAAGAGCAAAAATCATCAATTATTTAGTGCTGATTTTGGTGCTTGTCGGACTTTTCTGGGTAGTAAAAGCATATTTCAACATTGGGAACGACCGATATACCAATGCTTCGCAAGTAGAATCGTTCATCAACCCAATCAATACAAGGGTTTCGGCTTACATCAAAGAAATCCGTTTCATCGAACACCAATATGTAAAGAAAGGCGACACTTTAATGATTTTGGACGACCGTGAAATTCAAACACAACTCGGACAAGCGGAAGCCGCTTATATGTCTGCATTAGCATCAAAAAACGCTGTTTCAAATTCGGTTAAAACAGCATCAAACAATGTAAATACAGCAACATCTAACGCACAATCAGCAAAGGCAAGTATTGAAGCTACAAAAGCACGCTTGTGGAATGCAGAACAAAATTACAAACGCTACAAAAATTTGCTGAAAGATGAAGCTGTAACACGCCAGCAATTTGACCAAATAAAAAGTGATTATGAAGCACAAAAAGCTCAATTGGAAGCTCAAATTTCGCAATATCAAGCCGTAGTAAACGCCAAAACCACAAGCGAACTTTCGGTAAACGAAGTGCAATCGAGATTAGGAATGAACGATGCCGAAATTAAACGAACAGAAAACGCTTTGGAAATGGCAAAACTCAACTTGTCATACACTGTAATTACCGCACCACACGATGGAATTATGGGTAGAAGAACGGTAAACATAGGGCAATTATTAAATCCAAGCCAACAGGTTGCTACCATTGTGGACATCAATAATTTGTGGATTACTGCCAATTACCGTGAAAAGCAAATGGAAAATGTAACAATTGGTGGATTGGCAAAAATAAAAGTAGATGCACTGGGTGGAAAAGAATTTGAAGGGAAAATTACGGCAATTTCAGGTGCAACAGGTGCAAGATATTCGGCTGTTCCGGTGGACAATTCCACAGGAAATTTCGTAAAAGTCCAACAACGTATTCCGGTGCGCATTGAATTTACCGAAAACAACAAACCCGAAGATTTGAAACTCTTGCGTGCAGGTATGAATGTGGAAGTTACCCTAAAAAAATAAAAAATGTATAATAAAAGTCCTTTTGCTGATTGGGTTCCAAAACCGCTAATGCTTTTGCTCATTCTCGTGATACTTTTCCCGATAGTGTCCATTAACGGTGTTTATACAAGTAACGCTACCGATTTATCGGGTGCATTGGCAACGTATTCGGAATACGTTGCATTGGCAAACAACGCAGGAGTTATTGGTATGGGACTTTCTATGGTGATTGCCTTGCGCATAAAAATGCGTTTTCGTTCAAAGGAAATCATAACAGTAAGCTGTATAATGCTTGCATTATTGTCTTATATGTGCGGAACAACAGAAAATCCTTGGGTTTTGGTTGCAGGAAGTTTTTTGATTGGTTTCTTCAAATTTTTTCCATTAATAGAAATGATATTACCTATAATGTTCATTTTATCTCCAACAGGAGACAAAGGTAGATTTTATGCTATTTTTTATCCTCTTGTAATAGGTTTCGGACAGTTTTTTGGCTATAAAATGGCATTGTTTACTTTTGAAAGCAATTACCAGGCGCCTTATTTTTTGATGTCGGCAATGATGTTGCTCATCGCAACAATATCGCTTATTTTCCAACACAACCAAAGGTTTTGCTTCAAAAAACCATTGTATCAAATAGATTGGCTTTCTTTGGTTCTGTTGGGTTCTTCGGCTATGTTCTTTAATTACTTTTTTGTGTTTATGCGTCAGCAAGGTTGGTTCATATCACCTTATATTATAGGCTCGTTAATAAGTGGTGTTATACTATTAGCATTGACCATTTACCGTCAAAAATTTCTGAAACGAAAAATGATAAAATTCAATTTTTTCGTAGAAAGAGAAAATGTAAAGCACGGTTTTGTTTTGTTGCTGTTTTTGGGTGTTTATCTTGCAAGTACAAGCATTTATTCACAATATACACTTGGTGTTTTGGGCTACAATAATTTAATCAATGCTCACACCGATTTATATATGATTTACGGAATAGTGATAGCGGGTGTCATTGCATTTTTCCACTTCAAAAAGAATTGGAATGTGAAATACTATATTGCAGGAGGATTTATCGCTTTTTTCTTGCATACGCTTTGTCTTTATTTAATCATTCAACCACAGATGAACATCGAATATCTTAATTATTCTATGATTTTGAAAGGTTTGGGAATGGGTATTTTGTTCATAGGAATTTGGTTTTACGCTTCTTTAGATTTAGAAATGGACGATGTGTTCGGAGTATTGAGCATTTTGATTATGGTAAGGACGTTTTTTGCAACAGCTATCGGAAGTGCCATTATCGGTTGGGCAGTTTATCAAGGACAATGGCAAAGTTTGAGCGATATGTCCAACTATTTAGACATAGGCGACATTCCAAACGGAATGGCAATTTATCAAAACATCAGTTTGAACGCTGTAATGGCTTCGGGAAAAATTGTTTTGGGTGCATTGTGTTGGTTTACCATTCCTGTAATGATTTATGTAATGACACATCATTACGGACAATTCAATTACAGACGATTGGCACTTTTCAGAAAAGTGTTAAGGGGAAGTTCTATAAGAGGTTATCGTTTATCTTAATACAAATTATTATGAAATGAAGCATAAGAAAATATTCATTTCCATACCCAAAACAATGAATATTTTCTTATGCGAAATTCCATCTGACCATTAAAAACAATAAAAATAAACAGATGAAAAAAATACTTTTTCTGACAGATTTTTCAGAAGTAGCAAAGAACGCATTTTTATATGCCCTATCGCTTGCAGATAATTTTAACTCGGAATTGCACATACTGCATATTACACCTATTATTGAACCGAAGACGGACGAGGAACGCTATCGGGTACACCCTTTGGCACAGATGTTCAACGATTCGCTGGAAAATGATGAGTGGAACGAATTTAAGACAGAAGCAAAAAAATTGGAGCAGTTGGCTCATAACAACAATAAGCTCCACGTTCCCGTAGAGTTCCATTTTGAAAATGGCTATTTCCAAGATGTAATTGAGAGCCATATCGTAGAAAAATCAATTGACCTGATTGTAATGGGTACGTCGGGGAATAACACTATAGACAAAAAACTGTTCGGCTCGCACGCAGTGAGGCTGATTGACAGTGGTTTTGATATACCGATATTGGCAGTGCCTGCAAAAGCCGTTTTTACCTCTACGGGGGCGTTTGCCGCTGCGGTAATGCTCGTTGAAAATGAATGTGTCATTATCAGGCGGATTGCCACAAAACTCTCCCCGTCAGAGACACCTTTAAAATGTGTACACATAGTCGATACAGAAGAAAAAGCTATGGCTGCACAACAAAAGAAAGCACATTGGCTTACAAATTTTGAGGGTCTTGATGTTCAGGTGGATATTGTTATTGATACGGATATAGAAGACGGCTTGACAAAGTATGTAGAAGATAACTATATCAATATCCTAAGCATCATACATAGACAATTACCCTTTATGAAAAGATTGTTCAATATAAACCATAGTAAAAGGCTGCTACGTCTTTCTGAAACGGCAATGCTGATATATAATGTAGAAGATAAATAAAACATTTGTTATGGAAATAAAACCAAAAATTCTTTTGCCTGTTGATTTTTATTCAACATCAGACAATACTTTCTTATATGCAATAGCATTTGCAGAACAGTTCAATGCAGATGTTCATATACTAACCGTGTTGGAAGATACGGCTGAACCGGAACAAAACAATCAATTCAGAAAAGGGCTGAAAGAACGTGAAATAGAACTGTTCTATCAACAGATAAAAAGCTATAAGAATACTTCGGAAGTAAACCTTTCTTTCGGACTGACAAAGGAAAGTTTCACGGACGCAATCATTAACTATTTACAGAACAACGCGATAGATTTCCTGATAATCGGATATGACACCAACGGAATAAAATCCAATTCACAAATTAGGCAGGAAATATCAGAGAAGAATTATAAAGTCAATGTGCCGATTATCATCGTTCCGGAAAAAGCTACTTTCAGTATAGAAAACAATATCGCTTTCGATGTACGACTACATAGTGAAGAATGTGAATTATTGAAAAAGCTCGCCGTTGATTTCAACAAAAAAGGCAGGTTAGTGCATTGTATACATATAGCAGACTCCCAAAAATCGTTTAACGAGGCGGTAGCTAAAAAAGATGCTTGGCTGAATAAGATTAATCAGACCAACCTAAGTTTGGATATACTCTTATCCAAAAATATAATGAACGGGCTAAAGAAGATAATTGAGAAATATAATATTCAGGTGCTCACTATGATAAACAGTTCTGCTAATGAAATCCAGACCTTGCTAAGAACACAGGTGGAAGCCCTTACTGTGCTAAGTCCCAAAGCAGTTTATGTTTATATTTCTACTAATCAAAGAATTGATTTTTAAATGGTATTATGCTGGATAAATTTTATAATGAAACACTACATAAACTGGAAACGGCTATCAACGAATTGGAGATTGAAGCAGATAATTGCTCGATACAACGAGTTGAAGCCATAATTCAACTTATTATCCAAACCCTGTCCAAATTAAAGGAGTATGTTTTAAAACGAGGGTTTAAAAATACTGATGAGGAAATCCATTTTTTCAAACATCAGAAACCTGTCATTGTTTCAAAGCTGATTTATTACAATGCTATCTAGTCTCTCCTTAAACCACC
>NZ_RJTU01000015.1 GCF_003730015.1 Epilithonimonas hominis
TTTTGTTAAGGAACGACTATTTAGCAGTATGGTAAACCTTGTGACAAGCGTAGTAACTTTTGAGCTTAGTGTTCTCGCAGATGAGGCGGGCAACACCGATATTTTTTGACATTAAATTCTTATTACCGCCAGATAGCTTTGGGACCAAAGCAATACACCCCCGTCCCACTAAGGACGGGGTAATGCATTGAAATGAAACGGTGGCTTTTAAGGCTCTTGCTCCATCAGGTTTTCAATAGCACTGCGGGAGTACATATACTTGTTACCTAATTTAGTAAAACTCAGCTTACCCTTTTTCCTGAGGCGATAAATGGTGCTGTCGCTGATGTGATACAGCTGTTTGAGTTCGGCACTGTCTATGAGGTTATTTTTTACAGATTTTTCATTGGTTTTCAGCCAATTGGTGAGCAACTGCATTTGCTGACTGTTGAATTCTAAATATTGGGCTATCAGCATCAATAGATTCTCGTCTTCGGGGTTTAAGTTAGATTTCATAATAATATTAATTAGTTTGTGATATAAAATTAATAAACTTCTTTTATATGTAAAAAATTACCATTAAGAATATTGCTGAAGGGTGATATCAATCCATACCACCCTAGCCCGTGGAGGTCTGATGTCAGGCAAAAGTACCACACGCGGTACCCTACGATGTGATGCCTTGTGAAGTGATAAGCTATCTAATGAAAAAGCACAACCTTGGCTGTGCTTTTTTTAGTGGTGCATCAATGATTATTTAACAGCCTGCTCATACCGGCGGCTCACTTCTTTCCAGTTTACAACGTTCCAGAAGGCGTTCAGATAGTCTGCTCTTTTATTCTGATATTTTAGGTAGTAGGCGTGTTCCCATACATCGATTCCTAAGACAGGCGTGCCTTTTATCTCCGACACATCCATCAGCGGATTATCCTGATTCGGGGAAGATGTCACTGCCAGCTTCTTATCTGCCGTAACCACTAACCAGGCCCAGCCGGATCCAAAACGGTCAGCGCCAGCCTTGCTCAGTTTTTCCTTCAGTGCATCCAAGCTTCCAAAGTTATCATTGATCGCTTTAGCCAGTTTCGCGGAAGGCATTGTATTTTTCTCAGGTGTAAGGATGGTCCAGAACAGCTCGTGGTTATAATGGCCACCCGCATTATTTCGTACTGCCGGGCTCTCTTTGGAGATGTGGGAAAGTATTTTTTCCAGGCTCTCTTTTTCCAGCGGTGTTCCTGCAACGGCTTTGTTCAGGTTACTTGCGTATCCTGCCGCATGTTTGGTGTAATGGATTTCCATCGTCTGCGCATCTATAGATCCTTCCAGTGCATTGTATGCATAAGGAAGCGCTGTCTGCTTAAACTGTGCCGACACCAACTGTGCAGCCATTAAAAAGCTGGCCGCTGCTATTTTTAATACTTTCATATCCAATTGACTTATTGTTAAATTATTCAAATATATTCGTGTTTCTGCTGCTTACTGCAACAGTTTTTTAATATCTTCTATCAGTTTTTCTCTGTCCGGATGATACTTGCCCCGCAGACTGGTTTTGGTGCCTTCGGGATCGTCATAGTTAAGCCCCGAATAATACAGTACCGGCCTATTATTTTCATCAAACCTGCAACGCAGATTACCGTCCTTATCTACCAGCGCAATCATACCGCTGTGGTTCAGACTCTCGCTCTGATCTTCTTTATCGCCAACGTAGATATCAAACTGATCTGCCAGATTTCCAATATAATCCCGGTCTCCCGATACAAAATGCCAGTTTTGGCAAGTCGCGCCGATCATTCTGGCGTGATTTTTAAGCACCTCTGGCGTATCATGAGTAGGATCTATACTGATGGATACGATTCCAAAATCCGGACGGTTGATCTCTGTCATAATGTATTTCATATTAGAATTCATAACGGGACAAATCGTAGGACAGCGGCTGTAGAAAAATTCAACCAGGTAAACTTTGCCCAGCATATCTTTATTGGAGATCTTTTGGCCGTTCTGGTCTGTCAGTTGAAAATCCGGTACCTTCATTACCGTATAAAGGCTTTTACGGAAATAACTGGTTCCAATTCCTATCACCAAAAATAATACCGCAATGACAATGATTGGTGCTATGAGCTTGCTTTTGCTAATGGACCTTTTTTGAGGCTTCATTTTACAGCGTATTTTACCGGATTCTTTTTAAATTCGGCTTTACAATGGTCACTGCAAAAGCCATAAATCTTTCTTTTATAAACTGCTGTATCTTTAAGAAATTCCGCAGTTTTCATGTGACAGACCGGATCGTCTGCGTTAATGACTTTCACGCCTCTCAGGTCTGTTTTAGGCTTCCTTTTAGAAACATGCTTCACTTTGGGTGTTTCCTGTGCACAGGACAATATGGATACCAAAAGCAAGGATATGATTAAATTGATTTTCATTTTAAAATTGATTGAATGATTAACGGACTGATCCCTTTTATAACGGCGTCTGCGGTGTAAATGTGACAACACTGCAATACGACGATGTGTAATGATGATTTTTCTTAAGCTTGCCGAAGCACTGCTCACAGAAAGCGTGGTTAGATGGTCATCCTATTCACTTAAGGGATAGTTCCAATAATTAATTTGGTGCAACTAATTTCATTGCATGAACAAGCTGAGAAACTATGAAATGAGTGGCGGGCGAAAAATACCCGATACAGCCAAGTACTGATACAATGAGGCATCAGAAACATAAGGATCATCCGCTCCAGCTTTAAAATCCGGAATCGGGACCGTTAAGATGTCTTCCGCTGTGAATGTTTCCGAAATGATAGAAAGCTTCAGCACCGATTGTTTGTCAGAATTCTGAGAAGATCCGGAGATTTGTTTTGCCAAGTAACATTTCCCGTTACAGTTCAGTTCCGGTCTCGCTCTGTTTTCACAAATATTCTTTCTGATGTAGGTGTAATTGATGGTATAGTCCAGCAACGGCAGCACCGGACGAAGTGCAACAATGAGTACAATACATATAGAAAATAATGCTTTCAACTTAACAAATGTATTGCTTTAAAACACAATAAGCAATGATATTTGACAGTTTAACAGATATGATCATCAGATGCTGTTTGGATAAAAAAAAGGCCGGAAGCAAGCTCCCGACCTTAAGGTTATTTTCTAAAACCAAATGGCTTAGTCCACGATGATTTTACTGCCTCCTGTCTTAGTCTTTACAAAATAAACACCTTTGGACAGCTTTCTTACATTTATTTTTTCATTGGCAGTAGCACTAACCGTCTGCACCAACTGCCCGTTTGCATTATAAATCTGTACCGCTTCATTGTTCCCGATACCACTGATGAACAATTCGCCATTCTTCACAGGATTAGGATAAACCGTAAGTTTGTTGTTTTTAGACACCTGCTCACTTACTGCCATTTTTGTATAGCATGTCCAGGAAAGGTTATCAAAAGAAACCCTGTTACTGCTTGTATTATCCACCAGCTCAATGACTACATTACCATCTACATTGATATCGTTAATGGTATAGCTTTTAGCTGTTTTAGAATAAGGAATCTGCCCTTTTACCTCACCATTTACCTTCAGTGTGTATGATCCTTCTGCATCGCTGAACGGAAGGTAAGTTTTTACCGTTAATGATCCGATACCTCCGGATATGGTAGAAGAAGTCAAAGTACCTTTTCTCAAACAAATCGCTCTGTTATTATCACCATCGATGTGGATCTGCTTATCTGTTCTGGCATTGGTAGCAGTCCAGGTAATGCCTTTGTTTACCCACGTTCTTTCCGCATAAGAAGAATTGGTAGCTGGAATGTTTTCAAAATCTTCAGTTCCGCAGGTGGTTGGTGTACCATCAGGATTATCTGTACCAAGTGTCTGAGCCTGAACCGTAGCGCTGCTATTGGATTTATTACCCGCAGCATCTCTCGCCACGACATATAGCGTGTATGTGGTGGAAGGTGCAAGACCTGAGATGGCTGCTGAAGTGGAAGTAACAGACGTTTGGAATGCATTGTCCACATATACATCATAACCGCTAACTGCAACATTATCTGTGGATGCTGTCCAAGCTAATGCCACCGAAGTAGACGTAACACCTGTAACATTCAGATTAGTAGGTGCAGAAGGCGCTTCGGAATCCGAAGTGGTTCCCCCACTGAAGGTGTCCGGCCAAGTATTCTGCGCCGCTGGACCTCCCCAAATCACTGTAGCAAGATAAGCGTTATCTATAAACGGGTTTCTGTTACCCTGGGTTTGAGCTACCACACTATTTCTTTGCTTTTCAAAATCGGAAACAGGATCTTCGATATTCCATTTCAGTAGAATATCCGGAAAATCAGAAGAATAGGTGGAAGGATTCATCGTGATGTTAAGCGGCAGACATCTGCTGTTGTATCTGACATACATATACATCAGAATCCTTGCAACATCGCCTTTCCATTCATCACCAGGAAACCATCCGCCACGGCTTGTCTTATAAGCGGTAGCACCTGTTCCGTCATCAAATAAAAGACTTCCTCTGGTGCTGTTCAGCGTATTATCTGCCGGACGCAGGTGATGTCCGTCTGCACCAGGACCCGAAGTTCCAAGATTGGGAGTACCTTTGGATTTGGCGTAAACGTGCTCACGGTTCCACGAACCACCTATAGGACGGCTTCTCTGGTGAGTACCGGAACTTTGGGAGCCGTAAATCAACAGTAGATTTGCAGGGTTCTGAGGATCCACATCACTGGTTTTCATCAGCGTTTGCAACTCGCTGTAGGAAATGGTCTTGGTGTGGGTGCTGGAGATTAGTGTGGCGAGATCGCTTTTCAGCGCATTGCCTGTCTTGCTGAAATTGACACCAGAATAATAAGATGGCGCCGACTGTGCAAAAGCAAACAATGACACAATACCAGCAAAAAAAGAAAGTTTTAACTTCATTTCGAAAATATTTATTTTTTTTTGTTTATACTTATTTTAAACGGACAACAAAAGGATTTTCGGTAATAGTGACTGGAACCAAACGGTCGAATTCGAGAAAATAATCACCATCGAACCTGTAAAGCCTGGCGGCAATCTCCCCGTCACCCGCTGCAGGTACAAATGATATCTGCACCCCGTGTTGCAACGCATCCTCCGAACAGCTGAAGTTATCAAAGCTATCTGTCTGCTGCCCCAAGCGAACGACCTGTGTCAGCAAGCCCGGATGCTCACTGCCTGCCCCTACAAAAATCCTGTTATTCCCTTCATCGATCCCAATCACATACAAGGGTTCTTTTTTTCCACCCACATTGATTCCTTTCCTCTGCCCCAGTCTGAAACGGTCTGCACCATCGTGCTCACCTACCAAAAAACCATCAAACAAAGAATACTGTCTCCTTGACGCTTTCCAGATCAACTCATCCCTTTTGGAAGGGAATGCCGGAGCTTCTGCTCGATAGATTGCTGATTCCGCAGGAATTTCCACTATCTGTCCTTTTTTAATCATACTAAATATGGGATCATTTCATTAAAAAACCCTTCATTATTAAAAGGTCGCTAATATAAAAATTATTAATTTAATGAAAAATAAAGAACTATAGATTGTTAATAAAATAAAAATCACACTCAACAGGATTGGTTTTCAATGATATCCTCCGAACAGACAGAAATACAATATTAACCAATTATGCAGATCAGAATCAGTATTTCAAAGATTACAGAGATGCCAGATACATTATGATTAACCTGAAATACAATTTCGGCAATCAGAAAGTAAAGGATGCTAAAGCCGGTGAAAAAACGGCAGAACAAAAACGATTGTAAATCCTATTGAGACTATCACAATTGAAAAAGGAGAGCAAAAAAGCCCTCCTTAATTATTTTATAAACCAAAATTAAGAAACAAACTGAATCTGGATTTGGCTTCAATATCACCACCGGCCAGATTGGTATAAGCTGGCAACATCAGTTCCGTTCCGAGGCTTAACTTACTGAAAGATACTTCAAAACCAGCTTTTCCATACAGGGCGCTTCCTGCTGTTTTTGGCATCACCTCACTGAACTGGCGGTTCCAGTCGAACACCTCGCCCTGCAAACCGATCTTGCCGGACAAAACACTTTGCGTGCTGTTCCAAAGTCTGTAAAATGCTGTAGCAGAATAGTTCCACTGATCTCCGAACTGATAATGTTTTTTATTTTCAGTTTTGATGGTATAATCTGTATTGATGAGCATTGCAAAACGGTCTTTCTGAAATTTATAGTTCATTGCAAGCTGATAATCCCAACTTCCTGTTCCCAGCTGAAAACTCGGATTGACTCCTGTAATTCCTTTTTCGTCAAATTTTCCGAGTGGAATCTTAACGCCCAATCCTGCGTTAATCTGGTGAAACAAATTTTTAGATTTTACCAGTTCATAGATGCCCATAAGACTGGCATCCCCTATTCCACTAATGCTGATGTCGCCCTGAAGTGTTTTTTTGCTATGAAACTGAAACGGAATACTTCCGTAGATGCTTAGCTTTTCAGTGACAGGAATTTTCCCCCAAAGCTGAACGGTATTGAAGTACTGATCCTGGGTGAGATCCTCTACAAAAAGGTTTTCTTTGGCTTTATAATGCTGCGCAAAATATTTGATCCCGATAAATTGCGGATTCAGTAAAGATTCGAATCCTGACGACCCGTTTCCTGCAGCACATCCGCAAGCGTCACAAAAAAATGCCTGACTCTTGGAAGAGGTAAAGAATGTGGATTCGTAGCGTGGCACATACAGACTGTCCGTGATATTTTTTGATTTTATGGAGATAAAAGTGAACAAGGAAATGATGAATAATATAAAGTATTTCATTTTTTAACAATTAAATTTTAGCTAAATCCGAAAAGTGTTCTACTATTTGAGACGGGCTAAAGCTCGTCACCATTGATAATTACTCTGCGAATGCTTTATTGGTAATAAAATTCTGATCGCTAAGGGTTTTCAGAAAAGCAATGATATACTGTTTTTCCGAAGGGTTCATTCTGATCCCGACATGACCATCCTTTTTCAGCAAAGGATCAAGATTGGGCTGATTTTCCACCTGATCTGAATAAAAATTGAGAACTGCTTCCAGAGTAGTGAAACGACCATCGTGCATATAAGGCGCTGTATATTCTACATTTCTGAGGCTTGGCACACGGAACTTCATGTTATCATTCCAATCCAGCGTAACACGGTATCGCCCTCTGTCATTATACTGAGCATTGTAATACATCCCTGTATTCCGAAAACTTTCATCCGTGAATAAAGCTCCGGAATGGCAACTTGCACAATTATTTCTGAACAATTGATAACCCTCATTTTCTTCTGCCGTAAAAGTGGTTTTCCCCTTCAGCACACGGTCATATTTAGAATCTGCAGAAACCATCGTCGCCATGAACTGGGAAATCGCTTTCAAAACTCGCTCTCCCGTAATATTCTTATCACCAAAAGCCGCCTTAAAAAGCTTTTTATAGTTGGCATCTGTATTTAGTTTTCCTACCACTTCCGGCATTGAGCTGTCCATTTCAAAATCCGTAGTGATGGGAACTAACGAGCGTTCGTCCAAATCGTGGCTTACGCCGTCCCAAGTATAATTGCTGAGAAAAGCCATATTCTGAATTGGTGGCGCATTCCGGATCCCCAGTCTGTTATCAATGCCGTGGCTAACCGGATGACCGTGATGTGTAAACGCATTTTCCTGTATATGACAAAAGCCGCAGGAAATAGAATTGTTACGGGACAATCTGCCCTCATAAAATAACTTCTTCCCCAAAGCCACACCATTTACCGTGACAGGATTCTTTTCCCTGTCAAAAGCTAATGCTGGAAAATCAGCGGGAATCTCAAGATCATAGGCTTGATCTGCAATATATGCTTCACCTTCAAAATCGTCTTTACAGCCTGTAAAAACACTGAAAACTAAAGTGGCAAAAATCCAAAGAATGCAAAAACACATACTTCGGAATTTAAATATTTTTTTAATCATTGTGTACGTGATCCACTTTGAACATCTTGATAAGATTGTCACTCACATTCACCAGATGCTGATCCAATCCCATATCCATATCATTGTCTCCAGTGAGGGTCAGTTTGTTTTGTCCACTCAAATACTGATTCAGATCTGCCAAAATATGGATGGATGGTGTGATATCTTTGCTCACCCGGGCAGTTGTAGGCAGATCCAGCGTCACTTCTCTGTAAAGATCTGCTGTTCCGTTGGCTGTTGTATTTCCCATATTTCCAGCGTGATTCATAAATTCTTTATCCGCAGCAGCAGTTCCGTATAAACCTTCCATTTTTGTAAAAATATAACCGGCAGCCCAAGACCACGCCATTCCGGATTCTTTTGCTTTTTGCCAGAAAATGCCCTGTCCGTCCTGACCTAATAGATAAGCCGACTGGCTAACTCCGAGTCCGAATTTTATTTTTTTATAGTTGTTTTTAGGAATATCGGAAAGATTAATTGCGACGATTCCGCCTGTAGCTTTGGATTGATCTATGATAAATGCGCCCTTGTCCGGGTTGTTATAATTGTATTTGAATTCGTTTCCGTTTTCATCGATCAAGACGATATTGCTCACAATGTATTTCAAAGTAGAGAATCTGTGTTTCTGTCCGTTTGCAGATGTCTGAACAGTCTGATTCAGAACAATGTCTCCTATTCCGCTGAATCCGTTTTCGAATTTGACCTGAAGATTTCCAGGAGTGGTGTCTTGGGTGTCGTTTTCATCATCATTACTCCGGCAGGATGAAAGTGTGAAAAATGTGATAGCGACTAGTAGTATGGATAAAATTTTATTGATTTTCATTTTAGATTTTTTAATTTGTAAAGTTTTATAAGTACAATGGCACGTTGCTTTATCCCGCAATAGGGATAGCAACGGTTATCCTTTTGCTTACAGCGAAGGACAAAAGCCTGGGCAAGCAAAAGATATGAGTGGATAGCCCGACCCGAGCCGCAGGATATGCGGTGGAAAGGGGATTGCCAAAAAAATTAAATTAAAAAACCGGTGGTCTGAAAATGTGTGATAGAAACAAATAAGAATACTCTGCTTGGTAATTGAAATGAAGTGGTGCAAAAGTCGGCTTCAGGAGCACAGCTATCTTTGCTACAGCTTCCGGAACATAAAAATCCAACACTTTCTGTACGGAGTTCTTGGTTTTAGAATCGTTTTGCGATTCATTTTTTGCCAGTTCTTTTCCTACGTAACATTTACCGTTACAATGAATCTGTGGCTTATCCTTATTGATACAAAGGACTTTGGAAATATAATCATAGCTCACCGCATAATCCAGCACAGTAGCCAGAGGTTTCAGCACCAGATAAAATGCCAGAAGAATGTGCTGTGTAAACTTCAAAAGACTAAATTATTTATGCAAAAAAAATGAATTGCAAAAGCAGGATAGGAGTGATAATTGTCAGCCCATCAGGATACGCTGACTCCGAATATATGTCCGACAAAAGCTGTGATGCCCATCGCTACGGTTCCCCAGAAACAAATTCTGAGTACGGCAATCCCAATTTTAGAACCGCCTGTTCTTGCGGAAACAGCGCCTAATATCATCAGAAAAACTATAGAAAAGCCATACTGAAAATAGACCATTTGCTTGATAGGCGCCAAAAGTGAAACACCAAACGGCAACAACGCACCCAAAGCAAAAGATCCGAATGATGCCAGAGCAGCCTGCAAAGGTTTTGCCTGACTGATCTCATTGATTCCCAGCTCATCGTGAGCGTGCGCAGCCAGAGCATCGTGTGCAGTGAGTTCTGTTGCCACCTGCAAAGCAGTTTCTTTACTGACGCCGCGCTTCTCATATATCTTTGCAAGCTCCTGAAGTTCGATTTCAGGCATCTCTTCCAACTCTCGTTTTTCCCTCAAAAGATCTGCGTTTTCGGTATCTTCCTGTGAACTTACGGATACATATTCGCCGGCAGCCATAGACATTGCTCCGGCAATCATCCCGGCAAGTGCCGCTAGAATGATGGTGTTCCTATCCGGAGAAGCAGCTGCTACACCAATGACAATACTGGTGGTAGAAAGCAAGCCATCATTGGCTCCCAAGACCGATGCTCTGAGCCAGCCTACTCTATTGACATAATGTTTTTCCAATTGGTGGTGCATAACCTTCTATTTAGAAACTTAAAATTAGATAAATATTATGACAAAACAACCGATGTTTATTTGTACTGATTACAAATTAATGCACTTCTGGAAGTATTTCTAATTAAGGTTTAGATTATTACTTTTATTCCGCTATTATCCTAAGACGATATGATTATTTGCTTATTTACTTGATATATTTTTTAAGGTAATTGTTTTCGGTGTCGCCAAGAAAAGCTGCCAAAGGACAAGACATTACTATTAGTGATTTCATAGTAATTCCATCTTCTGATTTAGCAATGAATACAAGATTAATAGCATTTAAGTTTTTAATTTTAAAAATCAAGAAATCCGTCTGCAAGACTTTTCCATTGTATTTTGGTCAGCTGAAAAAAACCGCCTATTGACACCAATAAATTTCTAATCCTGCCAAAGAATCCAGTTCTGGAAATGTTAGGAACTTCGTTACGACCATAGATTCCCGCTTTTATATAATCTATACCTCTGGAGATGATAAATGAAGAGGATGATTCTCTGGCATAAAAATGCGCAATATGTTCTTCATTACTCTGTGGAACCGCTGACGGACGACAGACCAGGAGATACCTTTCCAGCTCGTCACCATAACATCTGTCATCTATCTTCATCACTTCTACCCAATCATAACCTTTGGCTTTGATATCTCCAGGACCGGGAATATCAATCCTGATATAATCTCCTTTTCTGGGCATCCTTTCCACATAAGATCCAACGCAATCGAATAGCCTGAAATCTGCGGATAAATCCCCACCATATTCTTTCCACCGATGGATAGAAAAAAAACGATCTTTCAGAATCTCAAAATGGTTTGCAACATGTTCTTCAGACTCAAAGCTTCTCTTACTTTCGGTATCGTGAAAAGCGCCTTTTTTCTGGACAGGAACTCCAGGTATCTGTTTTGCTTTCATTGTTATATAGTTTGATTTTACGACACTTTCAATTTATGAAACTATATTCGGTTTTTTTATGATCTCACTCATAAAAAAAGAGCAGCTAACTGCTCTTCAATTTCATTTCTTTTCCCGTAATTTCTATAAGTCACTTTAATACTGAGAAAGATTACAAAGTCTGAGTTTATGAAAATCACTGATAAGTTAGACTTATTTTTCTTTTGCTGCCTTGGAATTAAGGTTGGTATCTGCCAGTTGAGTCAGTAGCTCATCGCATTTTTTCTCTTCTTCCAATGTTTGTAAAAGAATCTCTAAAGCTTCTGATTCCTGGAGAATTTTTGCATAGGCAGCCAATGTTCCGTAAGTGGCAATCTCATAATGTTCTACTTTTTGTGAGGCAGCAATTATGCCTGCATCTCTCACTGTTCCGGCTTCTGTTTCCTGAATAATGCTGTCACCTTCATCTAAAATTCCCTGCATTGCATCACATTTTTTAGCCTGTGCTTTTTTACCTATCGCTTTGAAACAGTCCTCTAGCCGGGTCACCTGATTTTCTGTTTCGGCAAGATGTTTTTCAATGGCAGTTTTTAGCTTTTCATTGGTTGCATTTTTTATCATTTTAGGCAATGCCTTTACCAACGCTTTTTCTGCCCAATAGATATCTTTCAAACTGTCTTCGAAAAGGTCATTCAGATTTTTTGCTGCATCTTTCTTTGCAGGTGTTTTTTTAGCCGAAGCTGTACTTTTTGTAGCCGTTTTCGTTTTTGAGGCTGTTGTTGTTTTAGTAGTTGCCATAATTATTATTTTTAATGATTAATTTCAATAATAAATCAATAAACTCAATTTATATGCCAAATAAAAATAATAATATTAATAAAAATAAATAGATTTAATAATTAACTTCGACTTATTCAAACACTGTTACCCACAGGCATTCAATCAACATATAAAACGAATTTGCTAATTTCAAAACAAAAAAACCGGAACAACTGTTCCGGTTTTATCTATGTTATTTAATACAGTTTGTTTTTGCATTGCTGACTCCTAGTTTATCTAACATCCAATACATCAGACACCAGTTGGTGAGAGCGTGTATCCACATATTAATTCCTACAAAGCCAGTAAGCCAAAACCAGTTTGAGCTTACATAAATCCCTAAAAGAAGACTTCCCAAAATGAAAGTTCCAGCGACTGCGTGTACTATTCTTGTTTGCATATAATTTTATTATTTTTTTTACTTATTATCTAAAACTGATACCAGGAGATAGCCCATTACTAATCCATAAATAGAACTATTAAAAGGATTGGATGTGATTGCACAGCTTCCTGTGCTGCAACCGACTAAGTAATAATACAGATATCCTGCAATGGCTCCTACTAGTGCTCCGATAAGCGATGGTACTCTCTTTTTACTTAAAATTTTCATCTTCTGAATCGATTGTTACAATGTGAATCTGGGAAAGAGTTTCCTGCTTGGAGTTGAATTCGTGTATATTTTTATAAATGCTATCCACACAGTTATACTCTGAAAAAACCGTGAAAAGAAGAGAATCTATAGCAATATCATCTCTTCCGAACCAGTTGTTGGTTTCGTTTTTATCGTTTTTAAAACCTTTTACAGATTGGTAAGAAAATGATCTTACTCCCGAATTTTTAAGAATGTTAATAACATCTTTTTCAAATTCTTCAATTGCTGTGATTAATAATAATTTCATAAAATAAAATATTTAATTATTGGAAACTTAAAAGGTTTATACTTCAAAAAACTTATCATCAGATTCGGATCTTTTCTCCCATTTTTTTCTTTCAGTAGCATAATAAACCAATGGCACAACTACCAGTGTAAGCAATGTAGAAACAATTGCTCCAAAAACCAATGAGATAGCCAATCCCTGGAAAATAGGATCAAAAAGAATGATGACTGCTCCAATTACAACTGCTCCTGTCGTTAATAAAATTGGTGTTGTTCTCACAGCTCCGGCTTCGATTATTGCCTGCTTCATAGGAATTCTTTCTTTGAGACGGATTTCTATAAAATCGATTAAAAGTACAGAGTTTCTTACCATTACTCCCGCTAATGCAATCATTCCAATAAAAGATGTTGCCGTAAAAAATGCGCCTAACAACCAATGTCCCAGCACAATTCCAATCAATGATAGCGGAATCGCAACCATCATCACAATCGGTGTTTTGAAATTTTGGAACCACCCGACAATCAGCATATAAATAACGATAATTACGACGGCGAAAGCAGTTCCCAGATCACGGAAGACCTCTAAAGTGATTTGCCATTCTCCGTCCCATTTTACGGTATAATTGCTTTCATCTTCTGGTTGATTCATATAAAGTTCATTCATCGAATAGCCATTTGGTAATTGGATTTTCTTAAGCTTTTCGTCCATTCCGAGAATGGCATAAGCCGGGCTTTCCAGTTTTCCTGCCATATCAGCAAGGACGTAAACTACTCTTTTCTGGTCTTTTCTGTAAATGGTTTTGTCCAGTTCTTTCTCCTCTACTCTTACTAAATCGCCCACAGGAACCATTCCCATTTGCCCTTTTACTTTTAGTCCTATAATATCCTGAATATTAGATTTATCGGCATTTTTCAATTTCATTACAATATCTACAGGATCACTCGATTTTTCATCGTAAAGATTTCCAATTGGATACTCTCCCATCAGACAGGTTATATTGCCTACAATCTGCTGTGGTGCAACACCGTTCAACATAGCCTTTTCTTTATCCGGAACTAGCTTGAATTCTTTCTGTGGCGCTTCCACCATCCAGTCAATATCCACGACATCATCGGTTTTTTTCAGAATATCTTCCACCTGTTTCGCTACTTTTATTTGTCCTTCATAATCAGGGCCGTAGATTTCTGCTACAATTGTTGAAAGAACCGGTGGTCCGGGCGGAACCTCCACTATTTTTACATTGGCTCCGTATTTGGCCGCTATTTTCTGTATTTGCGGACGAATTGCTTTCGCTACATCGTGGCTTTGTTTATCACGGTCTTCTTTGTGCAAAAGATTGACCTGAATATCTGCCGTATTACTACTTCCACGCATATCGTAATGACGAACCAAACCATTGAAAGTTATTGGTGCAGAAGAGCCCACGTAATTCTGATAATTGACCACTTCCGGAACTGTCTTCAGGTATTGCGCAATGTCTTGAGTAACTGCAGAGGTTCTTTCCAGCGTTGTTCCTTCCGGCATATCGATTACTACCTGAATTTCATTTTTATTATCAAAAGGAAGCATTTTTACCGCTACCCATTTGGTAAAAAACGCTGCTACAGAAACCAACAGTAAAACCACAGTTACTCCCATCATCGTCCATCGTTTTGATTTTGAATCTAACAGCGGTTGTTCAATTTTTTTATAGATCTTGTAAATTCTGCCTGTTTCCAGACCTTGTTCTTCTTTATGATGTTGCTCATCTTTTACCTTTAATAAATGATAACCGAGATAAGGCGTCACCGTTAATGCCACAAAAAGGGAAAGCATCATCGCAATCGAAGCTCCAATTGGCATTGGTGACATATAGGGACCCATCATTCCTGATACGAATGCCATTGGCAAAATCGCAGCAATGACGGTGAAAGTTGCTAAAATAGTAGGATTCCCGACTTCATTAATGGCATAAATTGCCGCTTGTTTGAACGGTAATTTCCTCATATGAAAATGCCTGTGCATATTTTCTGCTATGATGATACTGTCATCCACCACAATTCCGACCACAAAAACCAATGCAAAAAGCGTGATTCTATTCAATGTATATCCTAAGATATAATAGCTGAATAAGGTTAAAGCAAACGTCAATGGAACTGAAAAGAAAACCACCAAACCACCTCTCCAGCCCATTGCCAACATCACAAGAATTGTTACTGCCAAAATCGCAACGCCAAGGTGCATCAATAATTCTGATACTTTGTGAGAAGCTGTTTCTCCATAATTTCTGGTAACTTCTACGTGTACGTCATTTGGAATCAGATTTTTCTTTAACTCATCTACTTTGGTAAGAATCTGCTCCGATATTTTCATCGCATCGGCACCTTTCACTTTGGAAACCGAAACCGTAACGGCAGAATATTCCGATTTGAATTTTTTGCCATTTTCTACTGCATTTCCATAACCAAAACTTACATAATTGGCAGGATCAGAAGCGCCGTCTTTTATTGTTGCGACCTGTTTCAGATAGACCGGCATATTCTGAGAAGTTCCGATAACCAGATTTTCAACATCTTCGGCAGAGTTTAGAAACTGACCTGTAGTCAAAAGATATTCAGAATCGCCTGAATCAAATTTCCCGGATTGTGAACTTCCGTTATTGGCTTGAATCATCTGCATTACAGAAATTGCATCGACGTTCAGTTCCGCCATTTTATCTTTATCTAAAACAACTTGTAACTGGCGGTTTCTGCCACCTATGGTTTTGGTAAGAGAAACATCTTTTATTTTTTTGATTTCGGAAGATAATTCTTCTCCGATCTGACGAAGCTGAAAGTCATTGTAATTAGCATTGTCACTCCACAAAGTCAAGCCGAGCATCGGGACATCATCAATGGAACGGGTTTTCACCATTGGTTCCATCACACCTTTCGGAAAGATGTTTTTATTCTTCATTAGCTCATCATAAAGCTTTACATAAGAACGTTCCGTATCTTCGCCAACATAAAACTGGACAATAATCATAGCCTGTCCGTTCATCGCCATAGAATGGATGTGTTCTACACCTTTGATGTTGGAAATAATCTTTTCCAGAGGTTTTACGATACGGCTTTCCACTTCCTTCGGGTTTGCTCCGGGATAACCTACCATTACATCCGCCATCGGAATAATAATCTGCGGTTCTTCTTCTCTCGGTATTAATGTCGAACTATAAAGGCCAATAATCATCAAAGCAATCATCAACAGAATGGTCAATTTTGAATTGATGAAAAACTCGGCGATACGTCCTGCGAATCCTTTTTCCATAATTTTAGGTTTAAGGTTCTAGGTTTAAAGTTCAGTATTATTGAATTTGAACTTTAAATCCTGAACTTTGAATTACTTTACTTGAACTTTTACTCCGTTATACAATTTTCCTGTTGAAGAAACAATGTAGGTTTCCTTAGAGTTCAAACCGGACAAAACCTCTACTTGATCGCCTAATGTTTTTCCTATTCTTACCCATCTAAGAACGGCTGTATTTTGCGAACTGACCACATAAACGCCTGTAAGCTGACCGTTTTCTACCAAAGCTGAAGTAGGAATCATCATTGTTTCATTCAAATCCTGATTTATTTTCCCTGATGTTTTGAAAGGGAATTGCGCATTCACAAACATTCCCGGAAGCAAATCAGAAGCATTATGAATATTGATTTTCACCATATATTGTCCACCTGTGTTCGTTGCTGATTTACTGATTTCTGATACTGTTCCGGAAACGTTTCTGTTCATTGATTTTAAGCTGACATCAACCGGCATTCCATTGGAAATCATCGTGATATTCTGCTCAGAAACCAAAACCTGAGCCTGCAAAGATGACGGCGATTCTATCGTCAGTAAAGGCATTCCAGGATTTGCCAAATCTCCTTGTTCCGCAAATTTTGCAGTAATGGTTCCGGAAATGGGCGCAGTAATATTGGTGTAACGATACTGTGCATTCACTTCGTTTTTAATCTGTTTCGCAGCCTGTAAACCTGCACTTGCCATTTCGTAGCGTGCCCTCATATCATCTAGTTCTTTTTGGGAAGCACTTTGAGATTTATATAAATTCTGAAATCTTTCGTAATCTTTTTTAGCCATATTATAATTGGCCTGAGCTTGGGAAATCTGCGCACTGGCTTGTCCGCCTTTTGCCTGAATATCTGTGGCATTGATACTTACCAAAAGTTGTCCTGCCTGAACGTTTTGTCCGACTTCAGCTTTCATTGAAGTGATATAACCCATCATTCGGGTAGAAATATTGACTGAATTTTTTGCCACCAGTTTTCCACTTGCTGTGGCAGATGAACCTTCCGAGCCTGATGTGCTATGACTGACTGTAACAGAAATTGGCGCATCGGAATTCTGTGCGGATTTTTTTTCGTCTGAGGAGCAGCTCCCTATCAGAAGTGCGCTGAGAATCAAGGTGGAATAAAGGTATATTTTCATAAGTAGATATTTAATTGTTTTCATCGGCTATATGCAATCGCCCATCTTTGTAGTTTTTTGTTTACAAAATTGTTAATGGCGATTTCATCAATGGATGTTATTTTAATTGATTTAGAATTATAATTTTTAACAGAATATGCTTACTAGCCCCGATGGAAACGGCATACTTTTTCTTTTTTGAAATGGCAAAAAGCTTTGGCAAAAAGAAAAAGATACAGTGGACAGCGGGAAATAGCTCCTAAAATTTATTGTTTCAAGAATTTTTGATATTCCCAGGCGGTGTTATACTCAAAAATAGCCTGTTCGTATTCTAACTCTTTTTGGGACATCAATGTTTCTGCGGAAAGCAAATCTGCGGATTTTTCCAAACCTTGATCGTAGCGGTTTTTGCGGATTCTGTAGGCTTCTTTGCTTTGTTCCCAAGCTTGCTTTGTAAAACTGACCTTCGTTTGTCCGTCTTCTATCTGGCGATTGGCTTTACTGAGTTCTAGCTGACTTTGTTTGGTATATTGCTCGATTTCCGTTTCTGCCTTGGAACGCTCTGCTTTATATTTTTCTTGTTCGCTTTTCGATTTGAGTCCGTCAAAGACATTCCAGGAAAGCTGAATTCCTGCGAGATAACCGTTGGCATTGAATTGGGCAAGTTTGTTGTCATACATTTCAAAACTTCCAAACGCATTGAGTTTTGGGAGAAACTTGGCTTTTGCAGATTTTATCATCCAGCCGTAAGCTTCTAGAGATTTTTGATAAGCTTGTAAATCCTTTCTATTGTCGTTTACGCTCAGATTAGAATCAACGATATATTCTGCGTATTGCAAAGATTCTGTGGGCTTTAGCACTTTATTATCAGAGTTTTCATTCAGTAAAAAATAAAGGTAATCCGAAGCATTTTTTACATTGGATTTTGCTGTCTGAATCTGACTTTCTATCTCGCTGATCCTTACATCCATATATAACACTTCAGATTTCTGAATCATACCGTTTTTGTAATAATTGTCGATTACTTTTTTATTGGCAAGTGTAGTTTGCTTAGCATTTTCAAGGGTTTCGAGCATTTTATAAGCCAGCTGAAGCATCATATAGGATTTTTTTAACTCAAACTGAACGTATTCTCTGGTTCTTTCTGTTTTGATGTTGAGCGCATCAACTTTTACTTGTCCGGCTTTTTTTTGATACACCGCATCCATATTGATGATTGGTTGCTGAACTTCTATTTTTGTCGCAAAATTGGAGATGCTTTTAGGATTATTAAGGTTATCCGGATTGAAATCCATTGCTGTGATCCTTGCCTGATTGAGCTTTGAACCAAAGGCATACAAAGGATTGTTGGTATTGGAAAATGTGTAAGAAGCATTCACATTCGGAAGATCCATTGCTCTTGTTCCTAAAAGTTCGGCTTGGGCGAGCTCTGCTTCTTTTTTTACCATTTTTACCTGAAGATTATTGTCGATTATTTTACTTTCCAGATCTGTTTTTGAAATATAAATAACCTCTTGTGAAAAAACTTCTGAATAGGTTGTCAATAATAAAATAAGTAGGCCTATTTTTCTCATTTCTCTAATTTTAAAGCAAAAATAGGATGACGCAAAATGCTGCACAGTAACCTTTATCACATAAAGAAATATTTGATGGAACTTGACAAAAAAACCGCCAAAAAAGGCGGTATTAATTGAAAAATACATGGAAACATTTATGCTAATTTGATCTCAGAAATCATTGTAATTTTAGATTTTACGGAATTGGATATTAAACAATTGGCTTCAGATTTCTGAAGAACTTTTTCTGCTTTTTCTCTTTCAGATTCATTTTTAATAGTAACTACAGGTTCGAGAATCACTTCGGTCATCAGAAATTTTCCATCAATCTGTTCTAATTTTCCTTTAGAATTGCATTCAAAATTGACAAAATCCAGCTTGGAATTTTCTGCAATTGCTAAAAATGTGGTCATTAAACAACTGCTTACTGCTGCGGTGAACAGATGTTCCGGAGACCATATATTTTCCATTCCTTTAGGAAACTGTGGTGGTGTGGCTACCTCTAATTTTTGAGAAATTTCTGATGATGAGATTTCACCTTTACGATCACTTTTCCACTTTACATCGACGTTATAAAAATGTGCTTCCATCAGTATTAGATTTTATTGTTTAAACTTGACCAGCCACCACCATTGTGAACATTTTTATAGCCATTATTCTGCAAAATACTTTTAGCAGAAGCACTTCTCATTCCGGAAGCGCAACAAGTGATTATTGTTTTGTCTTTGTCTTTTAATTTCGAGAGATTTTTCTGAAGCTGATCTACAGGAATATTAATGGAATCTTTGATATGTCCTCCGTCATATTCACTTTTGCTTCTAACGTCTAAAATCAAAGCTCCTTTTTTCACAAGTTCTGCGTAATCGGTTTTATCCATCCCGAAAAGGTTTTTTATTGCATCTAACATTTTAATGATTGTTTAAATTGATGATGCAAATTTACCTTCAGGAATAATATCCGTCAGTGATGTAAGTTACAATAGCGTAATTTTATTTCGGGAAAGTTTTATCTTGCCTTCGGTTTCGATTTGTTTCAGAACACGGCTTACCGCCTCGCGAGTGATTCCAAGTTCATCTGCTAGTTGCTGATGGGTTACAGAAAGTTCTTTGGATTTATAAAGCTGCGATTTTTGGTTTAAAAGATGTAATAATCTTGCATCCACTTTCTGAAAAGCAACTGCATTGACCACTTCCAATAAGTCTTCAAATCTTCTTTGGTAAAGTCCAAAGATGAAATCCGTCCATTCCGGATATTTCCTGAGCCAGTCTTTCGCCTGCTGAAGGGAAATCATAAGAATCTCGGCGTTTTCTTCTACTACAACTTTCACTTTTGAAGTATCCTGAGTAAGCCCGGAAAGTATAGAAGAAATACAGCTTTCGCCGGGAGTTAGATAATAAAGAAGAATTTCCCGTCCGTCTTCATCAGTACGCATTACTTTTATGCTTCCTGAGAGCACCAGCGGAATATAATTGATGTAAGAATTGATATCAAGAATTACGCTACCCGCAGGAAACAATTTTAAAGCTTTGCTTGCTTCAATTTCTTTTCGGAATTCGGGGTCAGATATTTTTTGAAAATTCATAGAGTAAATATAAACACAAAGATATTATTAATATTAAAAATGCCCGTCGAATAATTTTTGACAGACATTTATCATTCTGAATTTTTTATTTAAACCTTAAATTTAACGAAATAGTATCAGATTTCATCCCGATGGATTTTGTGTAATGTCCGTATCTTATTTCCAACATATTTAGTCTTTCTACGCCGAATAAACCGTTCTTCGGACTGATTCTGATTCCTGCTCCGTAAAAATGAACAACACTTATGATTATTTTTTTTCATTTAAAATAATAAATTACAAACGGCAGTTGTCTGTCTTTGCCATAATCTCCGTCTTTTGCAGGATGATCGTAATGTGCTTTGAAAAACGCAATCAGCGGCATTTCCGGGTTAAGTTGTTTGTGCTCCCAGTAATGTTCCACAAGAGTAGGTATTTTCCAAAGCTGATACAACTCGGTTGTAGAAACCAAGAATAAGGACAGTAATAATATGGAAATCAGCTTTTTCACCCAATCAAAGGTATAAAATCTTCCTTTAAAAATGACTTTTAAATTAATCCGGATTATAATGCTAAAATGTTATATAAATTGTTCAGCTTGTTTTATTGTTTAAATTAATTCTGAAAATCAGTCTACACAGACTTTACATTTTTTAACTGACGATTAATTATATCAAATTACTTTAAACTTAATATTTTATTCTTCTTCCTCCGTATTTTTAAGTTTCATCAAAAGCGTGTAGGCATTTTTGGTCACGATCTTTTTATTCTCAAAATCATCAAAATTGAGAATCTGTGTAAATCCGTTTTCCGTTTCTCCCAAAGTCACCGGAGTCAATCGGTACGTTTGTTTTTTAACCTCAACAAACACAAAGTCTTTGCCTTCAAAATTCACGATGCTTTCTTCCGGAACCGCATTGGAAAAAGAGGTGCTGGTTTCAATTTCGGCATTCATATACATTCCCGGAACGAGACTGTGGTCGTATTGATCGAAATGGCAGTGAACTTCTGCCAAACCGCCCTGACTGATATCTTTGCTGATGAGAAGGATTTCCCCATAATATTTTTTGTCTGGATCTGCATTCGTGTACGCTGCAAAACGCTGTCCTTTTTTCAGGTTTTCCAGATCTTTTTCGTACACTTTAAGATTCAGGTGAATATCGTCGGGATTGATGAGCTCAAAAAGCACATCCGAAGGATTTACATATTTCCCGATGTTCACATTCACTTTGCTTACAAAACCATTGATGGAGCTGTAAACAGGAACACTTTTCGTAATGCTTCCTGATTTTAGAGATTCAGGATTGACATTGATGAGTCTGAGCTGCTGCGCCAATGAGTTCATCAGAATTCTCTGGCTGTTCATTTCAGACTGGGCGAGCTGCATCGCTTTGTCGCTGCTTGCCTGACTTTGATTCAGGGTTTTCTGACGGTTGTAATCCAGTTCTGCAAAATGCGCTTTGGATCTTGCCATTAAATAATCCTGCTGAAGCTGAATGAACTGCGGATTTTCAATCACTGCGATCACCTGACCTCTGGAAACCGGCATTCCCGGAAGAAGATTGCTGGATTTCAGATAACCGCCAAGCGGAATGCTTACAGAAACCAGATTTTGTGGCGGAACATCGATCATTCCGTTTAATTTCAGGGTAGAAGCGATATTTTGTAATGAAAGTGTGGTTGTTTCTATCGGTGCATTTCTTAACTGAGCATCGGTTAAAGTCACTACACTTTCGTCCTTCGGGAAGCTTTTTTCCTGTTTTGGTGCTTCTTCTTTTTTGCATTGGACGAAGACAAAAAAGCTGATTAACAAGGTATATATTGAAATTGATTTCATTTTTTTATGGATTTAAAGTAAGGTATTCCAGTTCAATGGCGCTTTGGTTAAGCTTCCACACTGCATCGGTATAATTGTTTTTAAGCTGTACTGCCTGATTTACGAGGATCACAAATTCAAGATAATTGATCTCACCGCCGATGAATTGTCTTTTCGCCGTTTCGGTAATGACGTCTGCATTTTTAAGGTCGGAACTTTCATATTTTGAAACAATTTCCAGATTGGACTGACAGATTTCTCTGGCTTTTTTAAGCTGATTCTGAAAGTTGAATTCCGCATTTTTCAGCTCACTTTCTGCAACAGACAACTCAACTTTTGCTGCTTCAATTCTCGCTTTCTGACCTGCTGAAAAAATCGGAAGCGAAACACCCAACTGCACCGAATGAAACTGAGGTGTCGCATCATATAACTTATCGTCCGGACCCAAACCTCTAAAACTGTTCAGGTTGTACGCCAATTGCAGTCCGGGAAGCATTTTTGCTTTTTCCAGCGCAATCTGTTCTGTGGAAATGTTTTTCTGCTGTTCCCAGATTTTCAGTAAAGGATGATCCGCCAGTTTTTCGTTTAAAGAATTGACAAAAGATTTTGAATCTTCGGGAATGAAATCTGTTTCTGTATTCAAAAGCCACTGAAACTGGATCTTTAATACTACTAATTCCTGCTGCAATTGCTTTAACTGAATTTCTATCGCCGATTTCTGGCTTGAAGCGGTTGTTTTTTCCAGAATATTGCTCTCCCCGGCTTTCAGACGAAGGTTCGCTTTGTCTGAAAAGTCGGTGTACAGTTTCAGGATTTCATTCAGCAGTTTTTCTTTTTCCTTCCAGTACAGAATGTTGTAAAAGGTAAGGCTGACTGCTTTTTTTAGTTCATATTCTTTCAGGGAAACATTCAGCAGAGATTTTTTCCATTCTTCGCTGTATACATTTTTCTGTTTTTTATAGACCGTCGGAAAAGCAATATTCTGGGAAACGCCAAATTTCATATCGTTGTATGCACTGTTGATCTGTCCGTAATCGAACGTCACACCAGTCTGCGGAATATCATTAGCCGATTTTATTAAAGCTTTGGAATATTCAGATTTCAGCTTTTCGTTTTTAAGATTTCTGTTATTTTCCAGTGCGGTATTGATCGCAGTCTGAAGATTGATTGGCGTTTGTGCCTTAAGTCCAAATCCTGCAAAGCTGAATAGCAAAATGAATACAGCCGTTATATTTTTGTGATTATTTTTCATTTTAAATCCTTTTTCAATGGTTACATAAAGAAGTGGAAGTACAAAAAGGGTAAGAAAGGTTGCCACGAGCAGGCCTCCGATCACCACAGTTGCCAACGGACGCTGAACTTCCGCTCCGGCTCCGTTGCTTAATGCCATCGGAATAAATCCTAAAGATGCCACGAAAGCCGTCATCAGAACCGGACGAAGTCTGGACTCTCCGCCATCAATTACAATTCTTACGATATTCCGGATTCCGCTTTTATATAATCTGTTGAATTCTGAGATGAGAACGATTCCGTTGAGAACTGCCACTCCGAAAAGAGCGATGAATCCAACACCTGCACTGATGCTGAAAGGCATTCCTCTCAAAGCCAGAAGAAATACGCCGCCAATAATTGAAAGTGGAATTGCGGTGTAAATCAGCAGACTTTCTTTCACCGAGCCGAATGCTAAGAACAACATCACAAAAATAAGTGCCAAAGCAACCGGAACGGCAATCATCAGACGCTGTTTTGCATTGTTCAGGTTTTCAAAAGAACCTCCGTAAGTCATATAATAACCTGTCGGAAGTTTTATCTCTTTGTTTACTTTAGTCTGAAGTTCTTCTACGATGCTCTGAACGTCTCTTCCTTTGATGTTAAATCCAACGACAATTCTGCGTTGTGCATTTTCTCTCTGGATTTGGTTGGGTCCATTTTTTACCTCAACTTTTGCGAGCTGGGAAAGCGGAATCTGATTACCAAACGGAGTCGGAACGAGCAGATTTTTAATATCATCCACATTTTTACGGACTTTGGAATCGAGACGAACAACCATATCAAAACGTTTTTCGCCTTCGAAAACGAGACCTGTACTCTGCCCTGCGAATGCAGCATTCACAATCCGGTTGATGTCGGAAATGGATAAATGATACTGTGCAATAACAGGACGGTTGTACTCTATGGTTACCTGCGGCATTCCTGCAATCGGTTCGATGTAAAGATTCTGCGCTCCGTCTACGGTTTCAATAATTTTCCCGAGTTTTTGAGCATTTTGGGAAAGAACGTCCAGATCATCACCGAAAATTTTCACCACGACATCCTGTCTTGCTCCCGTCATCAGTTCATTGAAACGCATCTGCACCGGAAACTGGAAACTTACCGTTACTCCGGGAACGTCCTGTAATTCTTTGGTCATTTTATCCGCCAGTTCCGGAAATGTAGATGCAGAAGTCCATTCTTTTTTATCTTTCAGAATCACCATTAAATCGGCTGCATCCATCGGCATCGGATCTGTAGGAACTTCCCCGCTTCCGATTTTTGTCACGACTTTTTGTACTTCGGGAAATCTCGATTTCAGAATATGAGCGGCTTTTTGGGTACTTTCAATGGTTGTATTCAGATTACTTCCCGGCAAAACTCTGGTTTCTACCGCAAAATCTCCTTCTTCAAGGGAAGGAATAAATTCTCCTCCCATTCTGCTGAGAATGAAAATTGCCAATACGAAAAGTACTGCTACAATGGAGTATACCATTTTCGGAACTCTTAAGATTTTAAGCAGTGTTTTAAGATAGAGTTTCTCTACTTTTTTCATCATCCGGTATGATAAAGTTGGTTTTGAGCTTCTTTTTCTCAACAGCAAAGAACTCATCATCGGAATGTAGGTTAACGAAAGTAAAAATGCGCCTAATAAAGCAAAAGCCACCGTCTGAGCCATCGGCTTGAACATTTTTCCTTCAATTCCCTGTAAGGTAAGAATCGGAAGGTAAACAATAAGGATGATGATCTGACCGAAGACAGCACTGTTCATCATTTTTCCGGCAGAATCGGTAACAATGGTGTCCATTTCTTCTTTTCCAACGGAGAATATTTTTTTGAATTTTGAATTATGACTGAACTGATGCAAGACGGATTCTACAATAATCACCGCACCGTCGATAATCAATCCAAAATCTAGTGCACCGAGACTCATCAGGTTTCCGCTGACTCCGAAAAGATTCATCATACAGATGGCAAAAAGCATTGCGAGGGGAATTACGGACGCCACAAGCAATCCTGCTCGTACATTCCCTAGGAACAGAACCAAAACAAAAACAACAATTAATGCGCCTTCTGTTAGGTTTTTTTCTACGGTTCCGATGGCGTTGTTTACCATTTTGGTACGATCAAGGAACGGTTCTATCACTACTCCTTTCGGAAGGGTTTTCTGGATCTGTGCGATTTTTTCCTTCACGTTTTTAATGACCTGATTGCTGTTTTCGCCTTTCAGCATCATCACCACTGCTCCGGAAACTTCTCCCTGATCGTTGAACGTCATTGCACCGTATCGTGTTGCAAAACTGGTTTTCACCTCTGCAACATCTCTTATGAACAGCGGAATTTCATTGGTTTTGGAAGCAATTGCTATATTTTTTATATCTTCAATATTTCCGATCAGACCTTCGCTCCGGATGTATAAAACAGTGGGGCCTTTTTCGATGTAAGCTCCTCCTGTGTTCTGGTTATTGGTGTTTAAAGCATCGAAAACATCGTTGATGGTGATTCCGTAAGCGTTTAATCTGTCGGGATTGACAGCAATTTCGTACTGCTTTAATTTTCCTCCGAAACTGCTGACTTCGGCAACGCCTTTTACACCGAGAAGCTGTCTTCTTACGATCCAGTCCTGAATGATGCGAAGTTCTGTAATGTCGTATTTTTTCTCGTAGCCTTTTTCGGGACGGATCACGTACTGGAAAATTTCGCCTAAACCTGTGGAAATAGGACCTAATTCGGGGGTTCCGATTCCCTGCGGAATCTGGCTCTGAACCTGCTGCAGCCTTTCTGCAACCTGCTGTCTTGCCCAGTAAATATCTACATCATCCTCAAAGACGATGGTAACGAGCGATAAACCGAATCGTGAAAAACTGCGGATTTCTTTTAATCCTGAAATGTTATTGTTCGCCTGTTCTATGGGAAATGTCACAAGTCTTTCGATGTCTGTTGCTCCAAACGAAGGAGCAATGGTGATGACCTGAACCTGATTGTTGGTAATGTCGGGAACTGCGTCTATCGGAAGTTTGGTGACCTGATAGGAACCAATGCCTATCAATCCCAAAACCAACAGCGCAATGATGAGTTTATTCTTTACAGAAAACTCAATGATTTTTGTAAGCATAATGTTTTGTTGAGCTTATTAGCAGATGATAGATAATTGATAATAGATGATAGATGATAGATGATAGATAACTGGTTTACAGATTAATATCTCTATTTTAATTTACTATTCTAGCAAATGCTTATGAATAAATAAGTTTGACCGTCTGATAAAAAATTAATGAACCTATCGTTGATTAACTTAATATCAAAACGTTCTCAAAAATATTTTTGAGAGAAATTCAGAAAAAAATCAACAAGATTTCGGCGGCTGCCAAATGGAATTGAGAATATCTTTATTGTAAAAGAAGCTTTTGTAAAAAGTCTGTTTGGATTTAATAATCGGGTTGGATTCTTTGTCGGACAACTGAAACGTAAAGGGTGTCGCAGGTGTACATACGATGATAAGATGCGCTGCGTGGGAAACAAACGGCAACTGCTGATCTTTGGTATAATCTGAATCTTTTACCGGATTATCATAATGAATTTTGAAGAATAACCCAATAGTGAGTTTCGGATTCTCCTGTTTGTGTTCTAAATAATGCTCAATAAGAATCGGAATTTTCAAAAACTGATACAGCTCGGTTGTAGAAACCAAGTATAAACTAAGCAATAGTATCGAGATCAGTTTTTTCACCTCGGCAAAATTATAAAATGTTTCGTTAAGAATGAATCTATATTATATCATTTCAAAAAATCTTAAACACCTTTTGCCAACCTTCTCACCATTCCGTTAAAAATTATCCCGTGAAACGGCAATACAGAATACCAATAGAGTCTTCCCGTTAATCCGTGAGGACGGAAAACCGCTTTTTGCCAAAGTTTACCTTTATACACTTTAAACATTAACCACGCTTCTCCGGGAAGTTTCATTTCTGCGAAAAGAATCAGTTTTCCTTCTTCTTTGTTGGCATACAGAACACGCCAGAAATCCAGTGCATCGCCTTCATGCAATTTGTCGGGATGTGTTCTTCCGCGTCTCAATCCCGGCCCGCCAACCAATAAATCCATAAATCCGCGAACCTTCCAGAGACTCTGACCGTACCATCCGTTTGCACCGCCTAAAGAAAAAACTCTATGGAGACATTTTTCACGGTCATCATATTCTTCAGTTCTTAAATCTACAAAACAGCCGTATTTTGGAACATCAAGATAATCTTTCAGACTGGAATCGCTTCTGCTGCTGATAAAGCTGTCTTTCCAGCTTGAAGCAATTTCGTTGTCCTGAATTTTAGCCAAAGTTCTTCTTAACGCCGTATCATAAGAAAATGGCTGAACTCCTGTAATCTGCTTGATTTCCGCAAGGCTTTCCGGTCTGCAGATAACTTCAATTTTCATACTTCCAACCAATGCAGAAGCTAAATTATAGGATGTTGAAGTAATAAAATACAGCCAGTAAGAAGACAATTTCGGAGTCATTACGGGAACGGTGAAAATTTTTCTTTTCAGTCCTCTGATTTTGGCAAACTCCAAAAGCATTTCTTTGTAGGTCAATACATTACCACATCCAATATCAAAATTTCTGTGATACGCCTGTTCTTTAAATAAAGTGAAAATCAGAAAATCCAGAACATTGGCAATTCCGATCGGCTGACATTTTGTGTGAAGCCATTTCGGAGCCACCATCACCGGTAATTTTTCAACCAAATCTCTTATAATCTCAAAAGAAGCACTTCCTGAACCAATAATAATTCCCGCTCTTAAAACTGTTGCCGGAACTTTACATTTCATCAGGATTTTTTCAACTTCAAATCTTGAACTCAGATGTTGAGAAAGCTCTTTTTCATTCGCCAAACCCGAAAGATAAACAATGTGTTTACAATCGGTGGTTTCAATATAATTTGAAAAATTAACGGCGCATTGTCTTTCAATTTCTGCATAATCGTTGCTGTTGCTCATCGAATGCATCAGATAATACGCTCCCGAAATATCTTTCGGAATATTTTCCAGTGTTTCGGGTTTCAGAAAATCCACTTCCACCACTTCAATCTGGGCATCATCAATATCCACACTTTTAGAAAAACGGTTTTTATCTCTGCAGCAGCAGATTACCTGATAACCTTGTGCAGCGATTACGTTAATCATTCGTTTCCCGATATATCCGGTAGCGCCGGTAAGCAGAATTTTTTTCATAAGATTGGTTTTGGTGACTGGAATTTGTTTCTCAGCGTAATGAGAAAATTATACCTTTTCTAAGAGATGTCCAAAATAATCTTTCTTTTTTGAAAGATAACTTTCGTTCACCTCGTTAGATTCTATTTCCAAAGGAACTCTGTGATTGAGAATAATTCCGCTGTTTTCCAGAGATTTAAGTTTATCCGGATTATTGGTCAGCAAATTAATTTCTTTCACATTCAGAATCTTAAGCATTTCCACCGCTACATCAAAATTTCTTCCGTCTGCAGGCAAACCCAACTTTAAATTGGCTTCCACCGTATCAAAACCTTTTTCCTGAAGCGCATATGCTCTTAACTTATTGATGATTCCTATATTACGCCCTTCCTGTCGAAGGTAAATAATCATTCCTCCGTTTTCCGACATATATTTCATTGCCGCGTCTAATTGCTGTCCGCATTCACATTTTTTAGAATGAAAAATCTCACCTGTAATACATTCCGAGTGAAAACGCACGTTTACCGTTTTGCTGAAATCTGTGTTTTCTGCTACCCAAACCAAGTGCGGATTCCAGTCTTCTTCGTGTTCTGAGAATGCATAAACAGTAAACATTCCAAAATCTGTAGGTATATTCGATTGTGCCTGTATCGTCAACATAATTCAAAAATTAAATGGTTTATATAGTACAAATTTATACTTTATTTTAATTAAATGTAAATATATTTACTAAATTTGTCAATAAATAAATTCTATTATGCAAGAACAAGCCAATATCACGCAGGAAAAAATATTTGAATTATACGGAGATTATCTTTTGCATCACGGAGAAAAACCTAAAAACGTTTATCTTTTTGCCAAAGAAAACGATTTTGAGGAAAAAGAGTTTTATCATTATTTCTCAGGATTCGAGCAAATCGAAAGAGAAATATTGAATCATCTTTTCACGAAATCTTTGGAACTCGCTTCGGAAGTGAATTCCTCGAGCGAAGTGACAACAAAAGAAAAACTCCTGAATGTGTATTACATTTTCTTTGAAAATATGACGATGAACCGTTCATTAGTGTTATCTATTTTAGGAAGCAATAAAATTCAGAACATCAAAACGCTTCAGAATCTTCGAGAAACCCACAAACAATTTGTTAATACTCTCAATTTCAACGAATGGGAAATGATTGAAAAAGCGAAAGAAGACATCCGAAAATTCAACGAAAAATCAAGACAGGAAGCACTTTGGCTCCATTTGGTTTCCGCCATTGATTTCTGGAAAAAAGACACTTCTCCCGATTTTGTAAAAACGGATATTTTCATCGAAAAAACCGTCGATACGGGTTTTGAACTGATGGACAACGAGCCATTGAGAAAACTGGCTGACCTCGGGAAGTTTTTATTTAAAGAAACATTAAAGAAAAACTAAATGAAAACACTAAATAAAATCCCCACGGGAAAAATTGAACGGACAAGCAGCCTGCTTAAAGCCGGCGCAAAAGTCGGTGTCAACTACCTGAAATATTACGGAAATAAAATCACGAAAGATGAAGATGAAGCCCGCAAAATCCTGAATGAGGACAATGCAACAGACATCTACGACTCACTGAAAGAATTAAAAGGTTCTGCGCTGAAAGTTGCCCAAATGCTGAGTATGGAAAAGAACATTCTTCCGGTGGAATATGTGGAGAAATTTTCGCTTTCGCAGTTTTCCGTTCCGCCTTTGTCTGGTGCTTTGGTCAAGAAAACATTCAGAAAATATTTCGGGAAAAATCCGGAAGATATTTTTGATGAATTTTCCGCAGAATCGGTTAATGCTGCGAGTATCGGACAGGTTCACACCGCGAAAAAAGACGGCAAAAAACTGGCTGTGAAAATTCAGTATCCCGGTGTGAGAGAGAGCATTTCGAGCGACCTTAAAATGGTAAAACCGATTGCGATGAAGATGTTCAACATCAAAAAAGAAGGTTCGGAATCTTACTTTCAGGAAGTGGAAGACAAACTATTTGAGGAAACAGATTATAACTTGGAACTAAAAAGAAGTCAGCACTTTGCAGAAGAATGCAGTCATCTTCCGAATGTAAAATTTCCGCATTATTATCCTGAATTTTCGTGTGAGAAAATCATTACGATGGATTGGATGCCGGGAATTCATTTTTCGGAATTTACTAAAAAACAGAATCCTCAGGAAGATTTGAATAAAATCGGACAGACACTTTGGGATTTTTATATGTTTCAGATGCATATTCTGAAAAAAGTTCACGCCGATCCGCACCCGGGAAATTTCCTGATTTCGGAAAACAATGAATTATTGGTTATTGATTTTGGCTGTATCAAAGAGATTCCGGAAGATTTTTACATTCCGTATTTCGAACTGGCTAAAGAAGAAAATTTAAAAAATCCTGAAATTTTCCGTGAGAAATTATTCACCTTGGAAATTCTTCGAGCAGAAGATTCAGAAAAAGAAAAAGAGTTTTTTGCCAAATTATTCTACGAATTGCTTGAATTGTTTACGAGACCGTTTAATATGGAAAAATTCGATTTTTCAGATGAATCATTCTTTCAGGAAATTGCCGATTTGGGACAGAAATATGCCAAAGCAAGTGATATGAAGGGAATGAATACCAACCGCGGTTCCCGACATTTCATTTACCTGAACCGAACGTTTTTCGGACTGTATAATATGATGCACGATTTGAAAGCGAAAGATGTGGCGATTAATCATTTCAAGAACTTCATAAAATCTTAAAAATGCCTTCACAATTACCGTCAAAAATCAGTGAAGTCTGTGGACTGCCCTTCAACTGGCGGAAAAAGTGGAAAAAAAACTGGGACGAAGTAAAATATTGCAGTGAAAGATGCCGGAAAAACAAAAAATCAACATCCTCTGGTTCACCAAAGATTTGAGAACGAGAGATTCAGAATCCTTATACAATGCGATGCAGGAAGAGTTGCCTTTTCTTGCGGTGTATGTTTTTGACACTGAATTTTTTGCTCAAAAACAGTTCGGTTCCAAAAAATCGGAAAATACCGTGCAAAATTTTTGCTGAAAAGTGTAGAAAATTTAAAGCAGAATTTAGCGAAACAGAAGATTCCTTTTTTAGTTAAGTACAGCAAAACGGAAGATGTTTTTAAAGAAATATCCGAGGAATTTGAAATCGTGAAGATTTTCTGTCAGGAAGAATGGACGAAGGAAGAAACCGATCTTCAGGCAAAAATCCGAAGTGTGGTTCCGGCTGCCGTTTGGGAAAAATCGTATTCTCAATTTCTGGTTCATCCGCTTTTTGTTTTTAAAACGTTGGATAAAATTCCGATGCTTTTTACCGCGTTCCGGCAGAAAATTGAAAAAAATCTGCTGATCCGCCCTGAATTTGAATCGGAAGATTTGATGTACGATAAACCGGAAATTCATTTTAAAAGCGATACCATTTCGTTAAAATCGCTCGGTTTTGAAGATTTTGAAACGGATGAAAGAACAGCTTTTCCTTTTTCGGGCGGAGAAAATGAAGCATTGAAAAGATTGCATCATTATTTCTCGGAAACGCAGAACTTGAGTGAATACAAGCAAACCCGAAACGGTTTGGTGGGAACAGATTACAGTTCGAAATTTTCGGCTTGGCTGTCGGATGGAAGTCTTTCTGCGGTAACCATTTACCACGAGATAAAAAAATACGAGGAAGAATTCGGAGCCAATGATTCAACGTATTGGTTGATTTTCGAATTGCTCTGGCGGGATTTTTTCAGATATATTTCTTTACAGTATAAAGATTTGATTTTCCGGAAAAGCGGAATCAATCATCAGAAATATTTCGCAGAAAACAATAAAACATTGATTCAAAAATGGAAAGATGGAGAAACGGATTCCGGTTTCGTGAATGCGAATATGCTTGAACTGAAAAATACAGGCTGGATGAGCAATCGCGGTCGACAGAATGTCGCTTCGTATTTCTGCAAAATCCTGAAACAGGACTGGAGAATCGGAGCGGCTTATTTTGAGGAAATGCTGATCGATTATGATGTTCACAGCAATTATGGAAACTGGATGTATCTCGCCGGAGTCGGAAATGATAATCGTGACCGGACTTTCAACCCTGAAAAACAGGCAGAAATGTATGATTTCAATCAAAAATTCAGACGTTTATGGCTAAAACAGTAAAACATACCGCCCAATTGATCTTTCCGCATCAGCTTTTTGAGAATACGGATTATCTGGATAAAAACCAGCCTGTGTTTTTGGTGGAGGAATTTCTGTTTTTTAAACAGTATTCATTCCATCAACAGAAGATTGCGTTTCACCGGGCAACTATGAAATTTTATGAAAACGAGCTAAAAAAAGCAGGTTTTGAAGTTGAATATATTGAAAGTTCAGCGAAATATTCAGACATCCGGAATTTAATTCCAAAACTTGAAAAAGAGAATTTTACAACGATAAAAACAACGGATGTCTGCGACAACTGGCTGGAAAAAAGATTAAAGGAAACAAAACTGGAACTCGAAATTTTGGATAGTCCGCTTTTCATCAACAGCAAAGAAGACCTGAAAGATTATTTTGAAGATAAAAAAGCCTATCATCAGACTGATTTTTATAAGCAGCAGAGAATTACCCGAAATATTCTGATGAAAGCAGGAAAACCTTTGGGCGAAAAATGGACGTACGACACCGAAAACCGGAAAAAATATCCGAAAAATAAAAAAGCGCCCGCAATTCATTTTCCGAAAAACAATGAATTTTACGAGGAAGCAAAACAATATACCGAAAAGCATTTTGCCAAGAATTACGGAACGCTTACGGATGAACAGCTCTACCCGACTACTTTTAAGGAAGCAGGACAATGGCTGGAACAGTTTCTTGAAAACCGTTTTCTTGAATTTGGCATTTACGAAGACAGCATCGTCGAAAAGGAACATTTTCTGCATCACAGCGTGCTTTCTCCTTTAATGAATGTCGGACTTTTAACACCTGAATATGTGCTGGAAAAAGCGATTTCATTTGCAGAAGAAAACGATATTCCGGTGAATTCTCTGGAAGGTTTTGTCCGCCAGATTTTGGGTTGGAGAGAATTTGTGCGTGGGGTTTATGTGTATCAGGGAACACATCAGCGGAATAAAAATTATTGGAAGCACGACAAAAAACTTCCGGAGTCTTTTTACACCGCCAAAACAGGAATTCGCCCGATTGACCGTTCGCTTCAGAAAGTCCTGAAAACCGGGTACGCGCATCACATCGAACGACTGATGATTTTTGCCAATTTTATGAATCTTGCTGAGTTCAATCCTGATGAAGTGTATCAATGGTTTATGGAAATGTTCATCGATTCCTACGACTGGGTGATGGTTCCGAATGTGTACGGAATGAGCAGTTTCTCAGACGGCGGAAAAATGAGCACGAAACCGTACATCAGCGGAAGCAATTATATTAAAAAAATGAGCGATTATCCGGACGGAGAATGGAATGAAAAATGGGATGCTCTGTTTTGGAACTTTATTAATGACCATCAAGATTTTTTTGCTAAAAATCCAAGATTGGGAATGATGCTGAGAACACTGGAGAAAATGCCGGAAGAAAAACGAAAACAGCATTTTAAAACAGCGAAGGAATTTATTGGAAGTTTGAGTTGATTTTAACGCAAAGCTCGCAAAGATTTTTTTTAAAATACTAACTGCTTTTAGGTTCGCAAAGGCGTTTCACTCAGCAAAGCAAAAAAAAAATTAGCTTTCAAAAAGAATAGAATGTTTGGCTTTAGCCTAAACTTAAAAATATATTTCGGCTAAAGCCTTTTTTAAATTAAACTTCAACATCGGGCTAAAGCCCGACGCAATTGATAGAATATTTATAAAAAAATGAATAAAAACCTCAACATACAACAAATCGACAGAATCATCGAAATGGCGTGGGAAGACCGAACGCCGTTTGAAGCCATACAGTTTCAGTTCGGAATCAGCGAAGCGGAAGTGATTGAACTGATGCGTTCGGAACTGAAAGAATCAAGTTTTAAGCTATGGAGAAAAAGAGTGAATTCCGGAGTAAGCCAGAAACACCTGAAAAAAAGAAGCGAAGAGATTGATCGCTTTAAATGCAGCAGACAGAGAATTATCAGCAATAATAAAATTTCTAAAAGGTAAATTTTACCACAAAAGACACAAAAGAATTGTTTGAAGATAGAGTGCTTCAAAAGAGCAAAAAAGCTTTGTAAATAGACACTTTATTTCGTCAGACTAAGGATAAACTAAGCTCAGCCTTAAAATTAAAAGATAATTAAACGAATAGTATTAGAGATGTCACACTGAGCTTGTCGAAGTGTCTCAAAATAAAAACCTTCGTGTTCCAAAACATAAAAATAAATTCATTATGAAAAATATCGTTATCATCGGTTGCGGAAAGGGAATCGGTTTAGCAACAGCAAAGATTCTCGCAGAACAAAACAAAATTATCGGAATTTCCAGAACGGAAAATCCAGAACTGAATCATCCGAATATTGAATTTCACACAATGGATATTCTTTCGGGAAACTTAGAAGAAATCAGTTTTCCGGAAATTATCGACGGATTGGTTTATGCACCGGGAAGCATTAATTTAAAACCATTTAGCCGACTTTCTGTAGATGATTTTAAGAATGATTTTGAGATCAATGTTTTGGGAGCGGTAAAAATAATTCAGAAACTGTTGCCGAATCTCAAAAAATCAAATTCAGCTTCGATTGTGCTTTTCAGTTCTGTAGCGGCAAAATTGGGAATGCCTTTTCACGCTTCGATTGCGGCGAGCAAAAACGCGGTGGAAGGTCTTACAAAAAGTCTGGCGGCAGAATTTTCGGCTCAGAAAATCAGGGTTAATGCGATTGCACCTTCTTTAACGGACACGAATCTGGTAGCACAGCTTTTAGCAACACCTGAGAAAAGAGAAGCTTCTGCAAAAAGACATCCGTTGCAAAGAGTGGGAACGGCTGAAGAAATTGCGGAAATGACAGCTTTCCTTGTTTCAGATAAATCGTCGTGGATTACAGGACAGATATTCGGAATTGATGGCGGAATGGGAACTGTTAAGCTTTAGTTGGAGGATCTAGATGCTTCCACCTCTTTATTAGATTATAAAAAATATTTAAAATACTTAGATTAAATTTGCGCTATGAATACTGATTTTTTCATTGATCTGCTTCATCAGGTTAAAGAATTTGAAAATTCCGAAGCTTATAAACCTCACTCTAATGTTGAGGATTTCCGTCTTTGGCTTAATGATCAAAAATACAGAAAAGAGAGCCCAACCAAACTTTTTAAAAATGAACAGCATCAGGTTTCTTTTACAGAAAATGAAATCTGCAAACAGGTTCTGCTTTTGGGACGATATTCCAGACAATTAATTAGAAAGGGGTTGAATGATTTCCCTGAATTGGCCAATGAAGAATTCACCTACCTTTACCGATTGAAGGACGAACCGAATCTGACTAAAATTCAGTTAATCGAAAGAAACGGTCACGAAAAACAAACCGGAACTCAAATCATCAAGCGTCTTCTGGAATATGGATTAATTGAAGAAAAAAACGACAGCGAAGATAAAAGAAGTAAGCGTTTGAACATCACCGAAAAAGGTGAAGATTATTTCCACCGCTCCGTTGATAAAGTGAATATGACGTCTCGAATTCTTGCCGGGAAACTCGAAAATAATGAAAAGGCCGAACTTTTGGAATTACTCCGGAAGCTGAATGATTTTCACTCGCATGTTTACTCTGAGTATAAACGCTCTAACATTGATGAAATTCTTGAAATTTCCGCTAGTTAATTGATTTAATACCAATTAGATCAATAATAATACTTATTTTATAGAATGAGATTATTAAATGAAAACTTTCGCATAAATATTCAGCTCCGAGATATTATACCTAATTTTTGCTTTAAAAAAAGTGATGTATTAAACTAGAGGAAGCATATTTATTTTCCGATACATAAAGTAACTAATATTGATAATCAATTAGTTACATTTTAAGGATACAAATAAGGTACAATTTCAGTAAAAAAATAGCAAAATAGACTAATAAAATTGATGAGGTGTTGGGAAATATTTACAGTACTTCCCGACTAACATATCATTATTAAAAAAAAATGCTTAACCTTTAAATTTAAAAATATGGAAAATCTACAAAGTTTATATTTCAAAGATGAAATACAGAAAATTGAACGCTCAGAAATTGATAAGGTAATTAATGAGATTGCAATGAGTTCAGAGATCCTTTACGATATGGAAACATCTACGGCTTTTGGTCTTTCTGCGTGGTTTAAATCTTATGTATTAAGTCCCGAATTTCAGGAATTAGATAGAAAAATACAAAGGGAAGTTTTTGACCATTACGAAAATGCAAAATCTATTGTGGAATGCATTAATAAGTTTACTGAAAAACATAGGCTTGGCGACTTATGGGAAAAAGCACAATAAAACTTTTTGAAGTATATTGAATTATTAGATAATGGTATTAAACACTCTGATTTTTTTAGGGTGTTTTTTATTTTAGTCAATCTTTTTAACTTTCCTTCATCAATTCTTATCTTCATAAAAACATCAATTCTTAAATGTATGTACTGAGCGTGAAATTTCGCTGAGTGAACAAAAAAAAGGCTGGAATAATTCCAACCCACTATAAACATATCATTTTAAAATTTTGAAATTTACATAATCTGATTTTTTAAAACAATTGCTTCAATCTCTTTTATCTGTTCAGGCTCTAACTGCTCAATTGTTTCCTGTTTCAAAATTGTATTATTAATCTGAATGAAGTTATTATTTTGAATAGTCTTTCCTGATCCAGCATTTAAACATCCCATAACATTAAAATAAAGTTTTGCTGCTCCAATATCCCCATTTACTGCAAATTGAAATACCTTTGCCAATACTTTATCTGTCATAAATACAAACTGCTCTTTTTTTTCTAAATACAAAGAATTACTTCCATATTCTTTTAAATGCTTTGTTACCGTCTGTCTGCTCAGTTCAGATTTATTGGCTATTTCTGAAGCCGTTGGCATTCGTCCGTATTCTTGCATTAAATTTGAAATTGTGGCGGTTATAGTATTATGATTCCGTTCCCAAATTTGATTTTTAGCTACAGGATGTAAAACTTTATCTAACTTATAGAGTAACTTATCATGATCATCTAATTTTGTGGTATTCAGTAAATTTGTAAGTCTTTCATTTATTTGCTCTTGCTCGTCTTTTGAAAAATTATTAAAATCTATAATATCCAACTGATCTTTTTCAAGTAAATCTCCAAATCTTGTTTCAAAATCTGTAAACTTTTGTAAACTATCTTT
Organism: Epilithonimonas hominis; assembly: GCF_003730015.1. Lineage (GTDB taxonomy): Bacteria > Bacteroidota > Bacteroidia > Flavobacteriales > Weeksellaceae > Epilithonimonas > Epilithonimonas hominis. The sequence goes on from NZ_RJTU01000015.1 coordinate 37,760, forward strand.
CTTCATAACAATTGTTTTTTTCTATTTCCAATGTCAGGAATGTTTGGAACATTAAAAACTCCTTTTACTTCAATATCGGATTCAACTGCCTTTAGTGTAGGTATAACAAATTTTGAAATATCTATGATGAACTTTAAACGCTCCTTTGGCTCAAGATCTTCAAAGTCCGCTTTAATCTTCTCTTTGTTACCATTGAGAAAATCAGTATAAAAATCTCTAATTTCTTTTGTCGTATTATTTAAACTTCCTTTTGGTCGTCCTGCTGGATTCAATACAGTCCCCTTCTTTAATGTTCCGTTTTCGTTTCTCTCCATTTTTTTGCTATTTATTTATTAGTATTTCATTTTCAATTATTTCTAAATATCCACTTATCACAATCATAGATTATTATTTTTTTTATGCTCATTACATCCAGCAAATCATCTGCATCCTGTTGGTTTAATCCTTCCAAATGGAAAAGTATCTGCATTGCATCATTAAAGCTTAATTCTGACTTATCGGCGAAAACTCTGCTGCTTAACTCTCTCAAATCTTCATCATTGAAATATAAAAGACCAAAGGTTAAACGTTCGGCTTTTGTATAATCAAAATAAGTTTTTGTTTTGCCGTCATATCCGTCACTTCCGTCACTCCTTTCCCTGAAGTCTCTCCAATCGTGCCGAATAAGAATATCTGCTAAATCATTACCCTGCTCCCGATCTTCAACACTTGCGAACCTCTCCAACAAATCAGAAAAAACAAATCCTGTTTGCTTCATTTGTCTTTGAAATTGGTCTGCTTTGGCTCTCCACTCTCTAAAAGTGCTACCATCTTTGGATAGGTCGGGAAATACAAAAACATTTCTACCCTGTAATATTTTCAATTTGTCAAAAGAAAAACTGCTTTTATTATAAACTGCTAACCAAATCAATTGCTTTTCATCTGCTGGCATTCCAAAATAAAGACTTCCATAAATAGCGGTTTTTGGTGCTTCTACTAATGCTATCGGATTGTTTGGATAACGCTTCAATAGATGTTCCCCAAATAGGCAAGAAACCCTTTTATCTTGCTTAATGTAGTCATCTAACCATTTAGGCAAAACATCGTATTTTTTAGCTTCAATAGAATGTAACCAATTGGTATTGGTGGTATGATTATTCTTATCAAATTGCTTTACTTGTATGGCTCTTATTCCGTCATTAATATCAATAAACGGAAATGTAATTGCACCTGCTGAGGTTGTTCCCAATCTGTATAATTCAATTACTTTTGTGACCTCATCTACATCAAAAGGAAAAGCAACCCTACTTAATAGATTCTGAATGAATGTATTTTTGTCATAGCCTTGCAAAGTCTTTTTGAAAGTTTCAAAATCAAAGAAAATAGGATCTGATTTTTTGGAACATTTTGCAACATAATTTGATTTTCGCTGAGGTTTATAAGTTGTTGTAAATTGATCCTGCTGATACTTTTCTGCGTATGGATTCAAATAATAATTGCATTTGCTTTCCCTGTCACATCTTCCAAATTCATAAGGCAAATACTCCCTACTTTCAACATCAATAAATCTTACAAAGGTTTTTTTATTGCACTGCGGACAAAGATGTTTTCTGCTTCCTTTCTCTAATTGATATTTGTATTCCGATTCCATAAAAAAAAGATTATTTTTTTCGTGTCACTTCCGTCACTTCCGTCACTTTTCCACATTTACAACCCTCCCGAAATTCTTTTTGATAATCTCAAAACCTGCATTTTTTAGCCTGTCGCTAAATGTTTTTTGTGAACAGATTCTGTTTCCGAAATTCTCACAATAATACTTATACTCTTTGTACAGATCTTGCAAAGGCATTTCCTTTGAAACCGATATTTTATAATCATATTCATCAATAAACATCTTTACGCTGTCGCTTTCAGTCTTGTATCGTTCCAGCGTTTCTTTGGCTGCTTTACATTCAGAAAATTGTTTCTGCTTCAATAATCTATTCAACCCATCCAATACCCAATTGAAAACCCCTGAAAGTTCATTTTTGATAATCTTTTTATGTAATTCTGTGTCCTGATCTTCCTTCGGTATGGTAACATCAAACGGAATAATTAACCAACGGCGAAAAAATCCGTTATTATGTTCTACATCTTTTGGCAATTCATTACAATTAAAAATAAATTTGGCGTACTGATTCAATTGCATTGGCTTACCATACGGCAAACGTGCTGGAATTGTCTCCCCTGAAACCATTGCTTTAAATAGTGAAGCTTCAAGCTTTCCGTTTATTTCACTTGCATAGTTTACCAATTTATTAGAGATCATTGCTCTATAATATCCTGTATCATCAGTAAGCTGTTGCAATGAAAAACTGCTAACATTATCAATCCCCAATAATGCATTGACAATTTCAAAAAATACACTTTTTCCATTTGCTCCCGATCCATACAATACCAATGCAGCTTCCAGCTTTAAAACTCCCTGCCTTATGAATACATAGCCTAAATATTCTGCTAACACTCTTTGGCGTTCAACATCGGGCAATACTTTGTTTAAATACGCTTCAAACAATGGTGCATTTGCTTTTGGATTATATTCAAATGGTAATTGATAGGTTATGAAATCAGATTGCTTAAATGGTCTTAATTTCGTGCCGTTTGCAGATATTTCAAATGTTCCGTTTTGCAAGTTTATTAGTACTTCGTTTTCATTTACTTCAGGCGTTGGCAAATAAGCATCAGAAAGAAATTGTTTAAATAAGTCTTGCTTAAATTGAAAGTATCTTGCTTCATACTTTTCAACTCCCATTTTTTCGGCTGCTAATCCTAAAAATTTCTGAAACGTTTCTTTGTCTAATTCTTTCCAAAAAGTACCGTTGTATAGATAAATGAAATCCTGATTTTTACACAAACCCCAGCGGTTACATTCTGCTAATCTCAAAACCTCATCAATGGATAATATTAGATAATGTTTTCTTGTAACCTTTAAACGCTCCAATGATCCTTGCAGCCTTTTCCATTCATCCAAATCAGCTTTAAACTTCTCATCAGTATTAAATGATCCATCAGGATTGATAATTATCTGCTCCAGCTTTTGAATTTTTCCCAATATCTCTACAATCTGCGGAAAAGCTATTGTTTGAAAATCCAACGGCTCAACCTGTTCAATAAGATTGGTTAATATTTCGTTATGTGGAACGGCTGCACAAACTTTTGTAAGTTCGTTAATATGCTGTTGTATAATTCCAGGATTGCGCAAATCCTCAAAATTGGCATTTATATTATTGCTCATCATTAAGAATTTACGTTGTTAAAAAGTGTTGGATCTGTTGTTAAATAACCTGCTCTGTGTTTGGTTATTCTGCAAAGTCCTTTTCTGACTTCCTGAATAGAATTTTGCTCCTTCCATTCTGCAACGTAACGGCAAATATTAGCCCTATCTATACCTGTCTGAACGGAAACCATTTTCATAGTTTTTGGCTGTGTAGAAAAGGCGTTAAAAACCTTTGTCATTTGTCCGCTTATTTTCGTATCTTTACCCTGTCCTTTAAAAAAATTAGGGTTGTTCAATTTAGATCCCATTGTTCAACCCTTTTTTATTGTTAGACAAATACGCATCTGCTTCCGCTTCTATTTCAGCAAAAGTTTTCTTTTTACCTTCCTTAATGTAATTGAGTAATTCCGTTTGTGAGAAGTACAAACGTTTACCCTGCTTCATACAAGGTAATTCACGTCTTGAAACCTTACTGTAAATAGTAGGTCTTGAAAGTTTTAAAAGTTCTGCAGCTTCCTGAACCGTCAAAAGTTCATCTACATCGGCTTTTGTTTGCTTGTTAGTTACTGCTGTAAGAATGTTTGCGGTAACCTTATCCACAATACTATTAATAAGTATTTCGGGATCAATTGGACTTAAAACTAAATTGTGCATAATCCTTTGTTTTTAAATTATGCATCAAAATTATTTGGGGATTTTCGTGGGGAAATTCAGGGATTTTTCCCCATTATTCCCTGTAAAGTTCCTTTTCTGTTAAATACGCTTTTGTTTTCTTCCAATCTTTTGCTAATGACTTCACTGCATTTAACCAATCTTGCGAAATGTTTTGTAAATCTTTGATGATAGATACATTATAATTTTTATTCAAATCTTTTACGGCATTATAAAAAGTGTCTGGCTTTATAAATTGAATGTTATCTTTTCCGTATTGTTCTATCTCTTTTTTACTCAAACTTCCCTCAATTCTATTTATCGGTATTTGTCTACCATTTGCATACAAATCAAAAATATAAGCCAATGCATACTCTTTTGCTGTAAATTTTATAGGCTGTTCCTGCTGAGGTGCTGGAATGGATTCTGCTTTTTGATTTTGCTCTTTTACTATTGTATCTGAATAATTTTTATGATTTGCCATATCATAAAGCTTTTCGTACTCAATCAATCCTAATACATAATTGTAATGAGTTGGCATAAATCCTACTGTTTTCGTTTTATAATTTTCATATTTGAATGATAACATTAATTTGTGCTTAAAGTCTTTTACTGCGTTTTCAGAAAATATTTTAACCTCATCAATTTCACTTTGAAAAGTGCTGTTTTCTAACTTTATTTTTTGCTGTTCAAGCATTCTTTTTACTTCGCTATGTCGTTCATCAAAATCTAAATCCTTAACCTCATTTTTTAAGTAGTCCAAAAAGTCAGAAAATTTCTCAAAATGTAATTCATTTCGATTACTAATTAACTGCATTACGGCTTTTTCTATTCCTTGTTTGTCCAGACTTTCAATAGTTACAACATTTGTTTGCAATTTGCTAAATTCATTGAAATCATCATCTTTAAAAAAATCATAAAATTCTTTTAAGGTTCTATCTAACTCAAAGAAAAAAGATTGTAAATAATAATCAAATTTTGTTTCATTTCTAAAATCCAAATATTTCTGTTTCGCTTCAAAAATTGGCTTCAAATCATCTTCCTTAAAATTTCTTTGAAGTTCAAACAAATCAGATTTAGCGTTTAAATTTATTATTGGTGTAGAAATATCTGCAATATTTAATTCGATAATTTTTTCTTTTAACGGAAATATTATTTCAGCATCAACAATATCAAATTTTTCAGAAATCCTTTTTTGAATTTTATCATATTCAATCTTAGACTTATAATTATCATTAGGTTTTATAGATTTTCTTGTTTGAAGTAATTCATTTGTTTCATCAATCAAATTTTGTTTGCTCAATAAATAGTCTTTATTTGAGTGTAGAAAATTTATAAAATCAAATAAGTTTTGTACGTTTTCTGTTATCATTTTTGTCCTTTAAATAATTATAATTCCAACTTTATCTTATTAGCTGCGGTTCTTTTGGCATCATCTACGATCTTTGCATAAACCTGCGTTGTTTTCAAATCTTTATGTCCTAACATTTTAGAAACGGTGTAAATATCCGTACCGTTAAATAATTGAAGCGTTGCGAACGTATGGCGGAAACAATGAAAAGTAATATCTTTTGTGATTCCTGCTGCTCCAATCCATTGGGCTAAATGCTTGTTACTGTATGCAGAATATTCCAAACCGTCAAAAACTTTATCTGCTGGATCTCTTCTTTCTCCACACAAAGAAACTGCCTGATCTGATATTGGTAATGTTTCAATTCCTTTGGTTTTCTTTTGGCTGAAATTAAGGAAATAACCTTGTCCCTCGATAAAAACAATTTCGCTCCAAACCATCTTTTGAATATCGGAAAACCTCAACCCTGTTAAGGCAGAAAATAAAGCTGCATTCTTTAATAATGGATTGTTGCAAGGCGTTTTTACCAACTCATTTAATTCATTTATAGTAAGATATTCCCTGCGAGTTTCAGCGGCTTTTATTGGCTCTATTTTAGCATTAAGATCCGTTTTTAAAATGCCATCTTTGTACGCTTGTTTTAAGGTTGCCTTAACTTTATTAAAATATGAAACGGCTGAGTTTTGGGAAAGTGTCGCTTTTGTCCGTTTATTGGCTTTTGTAGTTAGAAGATATTCTTTGAACTCTTCCAAAAATACTTCGCTGAGGTCTGCAAATTTCAAATTTCCACCTGTAAAGTTTTTCAGATAATTAAGTGCAGAAATCCAATTATCATAATTGGAAGCTTTTCTTTTGTTGGCTAACTTTTCAAAATATTCCACAAAATTAAGTTCGTCTTTCTTTTTCTGCTTCAATACTTCTTTCTCAAACTCGCTGTAAACTTCGGGCTTATCAAAATAGTTTTGTCTTTTTTGGCGTATTGCTTCGGCTGTAACCAATGTATTTTTATTGTGATCCTTTTCCGTTTTGGTTTTTGGATTCTCATAAATGTACATTTTCAGAAACTCTCTTCTTGTTTCTTTTCCTGATTCAGAATTGTAAACGGCTGGATAAAAGTCTAAATATAAACTTTTCCTGTTGTCAGAAATTGTCTTTTGTCTTAATGATACTTTGATTCCCATTTGTCCTTTATTACTTCAAATTTAAAAATTAGTGACGGTTGTGACGGTTGTGACGGGTTAAAAAACATCTTTTTTTTTCGTATTAAAGACCTCATCAATTAAAACCTTTGGAATGTACACAAATTTACCCTGCTTTATCTTTGGAATTTCCTCACGCTGGATAATCTTTTGCAATGCCGATTCCGAAATATTATATTTCTTTTGCGCTTCCGAAATACTGAAACATTCCGAAACATCAAAGACCAGCTTTTTAGAATGATCCACCTTTGTACTATTCAATAACAATTCTAAATCCTGCCTTTTTACAATTGTTTTCTTTTCTAAAATATTACTTGCTTTCAGTTTTCCCGAGTTAATCAATTTATAAACATTTTGCCTTGAACATCCAATCAATCTTGAAACCTGTGTTACATTTAAAAACTCTTTTTCTTTTAGATCTTCAATTAGCTTAACTTTCTTTTGCTTTTTTACTTCTACTACTTCAATAGCACTATTAATCTTTTCGGCTCGTTTTCGGGCTTTATAGGCTTTCTTTGCACAATCATCACTGCAACATCTTGTAACGGTTGTTTTGGCTATGAAATCCTTCCCACAATACTCACAAACTTTTTGAATTGAAATATTACTGCTCATTCTGTACGATCTTGTTAAATGTTGTTATAAAGTGTTTAAAAGTGTAAACCAATAAACCAAAAAAAATAGTACTATTTTGTACCTCACTTACAAAGATACAATAAAGGTACAAATATTTACATAAAATAACAAAGTATTGCAAAATATTACTATCTTTACAGAAATAAAAAAAGCCCTTAAATAAAGGCTTTATAATAGTTTAGTTTGTTTTGTTAGATTTTTATTTTGTAGCGGTTATTTTCCGATACAAAACTTACTAAAAATATTCCCCAAAACCTCATCGTTTGTAAATTCACCGGATATTTCCCCTAGATGCTCCAGCGCATTTCTCAGTTCATAGGCTAAAAGTTCTGTTGTGATTTGTGAAGTTACTGCCTCATCCACTTGTTTAACCGAATTCAGGGATTTTCGTAAAGCTTCGTAATGACGCTGGTTGGTAATCACGACATTTCCTTCTTCAGATTTCAAATGTTCTACGTAGGAAGACAATTCGTTTTTAAGATCCTGAATATTCTGGTTTTCCACAGCTGAAATTTTTATGAAATCAAAATCGGTTGAGATATTATTTCTAAAAATCTGCTCTAACTTTTCGTAATGAGTTGGGACAACTTCATCAATTTTGGTAGCACAGATAATCAGTTTTAAATCATCTCTCAATAGAGATTTTATCATTTCCACATCTTCGGAAAGATCTTCAGTTCCAGCATCAGCCAGATATACCAAAATCTCAGCATTTTCTACTTTTTCCTTAGCTTTTTTCACACCAATTGCTTCAATTTCGTCAGCAGTTTCGCGTAAACCAGCAGTGTCAATTAATCGAAAAGCGTGACCTTTGATATGGAGAATTTCTTCAATCGTATCACGAGTGGTTCCTGCGATGTTACTTACAATTGCTCTTTCTTCTTTCAAAAGTGCATTCAGAAGTGTAGATTTTCCGGCGTTAGGTTTTCCAATAATTGCAACGGCAGTTCCATTTTTAATTGCATTTCCGTATTGGAAACTCTCAATCAAAGAATTTAGTTTATCCTCTATTTTATAAAGCAAGGATTTAAGCGCAGTTCTATCGGCAAATTCAACATCTTCTTCGGCAAAATCAAGTTCTAGTTCAATTAATGACGTAAAGTTCAATAAATCATTTCTCAGGAATGAAATTTCGTTCGAAATTCCACCTTTTAATTGATTAAGGGCTACTTTTCTGGACGCTTCATTTTCGGAGGCAATCAAGTCAGCTATAGATTCAGCTTGAGACAAATCAATTCTGCCATTCATAAATGCACGCATTGTGAACTCTCCTGCTTTCGCCATTCTTGCCCCATTTTTAATTAAGGCTTCAAGAATTTTTTTACCAATGTAAGGCGAGCCGTGGAAAGAAATTTCTACGGAATTTTCTGTAGTGAATGTCTTTGGTGCATGGAAAACAGAAATCATCACTTCATCAATCGTTTCATCTTCATCTTTAATAAAACCGTAATGAACTGTATGAGAATCTACTTTCTCCAGATTCTTCCCTTCAAAGATCTTGTTGACAATTTCAAAAGACTGATTCCCGGAAACTCTGATGATTCCAATCGCCCCGATTCCGTTAGCTGTTGCCAGCGCACAAATAGTGTCCTGATTCATGCATACAAAGTTACGTGATTAATATTCAAATCAACTTTAGAAAAAATAAAATAAAAGGTTTGAAATTATTAATAACTCCAAAAACTCCATTGATTTCCGTTATAAAAAGCCAGTGTTTCGATTCCTCCATTATTCAGTAAAACCATCATTCCTGGCGCAGGATTGATAATATTTTTGTAAGAAGAAACGGTTGGTAAAACCATCGCTTTGTTTGTAGATTCTAAAACCAAAATACCATCTGCAGCAGAGGTATTAGCACCAATAACAACTTTAGCATTGGTATTTTCTTTAGCAGTTGGCTGAATACCCAAATATGAAGAAACATTAGCCGTCTGAACGCTCAAATCAACCCAAGTAGTTCCGTTGTAATATTCTACTCTGGCAGCACTTGGTGTAGTTGCATTTAGGATAATGCTTCCTGGCGTGTTAAGTCCTGTTTTATCTGTAATGTACGGAAGAATAATTCCTTTATTCTGAGTGCTAGAAAATTCTAAAAGAACAGAAGTCTTATCCGTAGCTGTACCAACATTATCTCCAATTATGACCTGCGAAAAACTGAGTTTACAAATTGTAAACACCAAAGCGGTTAAAATCTTTTTCATTATTACGGACAAGTTTTTTTATTGAAACATTTCCAACCAATTGCTGCGTTGACGTAAACTTTCAAACAGTTTTCAGTTGTATCATACACCATCATACCTTCAACTGGATTAGTAATATTTGCAAGTCCGGCTGTGCTTACCCGACTTATGACAAAAGGCTTCTTGTTGGATTCCAAAGCAATATAACCACCTTTTCTCACCATAGGCCAATTATTAGCATTTGCATCTGTACCAGCTCTCCCTATAGAAGTAATTCCCATTTTTGTATCAGAAGTTGTTCCAGATGTCATTGCATTTTCTAGGCAATAAAGTGATAAAGAATTAGTACTATAAGCCGAAAAAGCAACATCACTATCTCCAGATAAAACCTGTACAAATCTTACTGCACTGGTATAATTGGTTGATGTAATTCCAAAATCACTCAGTTTAAAAGTCAGAATTCTGACATCACGCGTTGTCCCGGAAAATCCCGATCTGCTGTTATAATTATGTGGACAATTGCCTGCATAATAAAAACTCCAAAGAGCCTTTCCAGAAGGAGATACGGAAGAAAAATTCACATCTTTCTGAACACCTACAGTATTACCATTGGCATCAGTAAATTTAAAAACATCGAAACTTGAACTAGGCGCACCGACCTGCGTTACGATAATATCAGGAATATCATCTGTGATACAATTTGGATTAATATCAGCCAAAACATTGACCAAAAAAGTTAATTCTTGTTTAGGAATATTGAAAACTGCTGTACTTAAATCCAGACCATTAATTCCATCTCTTAAATAATAACCTAAAGAAATACTACAGCTTAAGGAAGGCGTATTAGTTTGATCTTGAAGAACACCATTCACATACCTTGGAATACCAATCAAAAAGTTGGTAGCCGTGCTAGTTGTATTAATTGATGTTGGAAAAGATCTGTAGCTTTCATTCACAAAACTGACTCCATTAGCTGTCAATGTTGCATTATTGACATCCGTAGAATAGGTCACTCCTCCAACCGTTAACCCAAGAAGGTTATTGGTATCTTGTGCAGTAACATAAGTTGCCGAGTTATTTTGGGAAGTCCAATAAGTATTGTAATCACCATAAATGACACTTGGTCTCAATTGTGAATACATTAAAGAACAGAAAAAAAAAGTAAGGATTAGACATACTTTTTCATTTAAAATTTTATTCATCTTAGCTCATTTGTATTATAACCTCCGTATTTAGCAATGTGTGCTAACGACAAAGTTAGGAATAATTATCGAGAAAACAGTTTAATTATGATTTAAATCATTATAATCATTTGCTAAAATATATTATCAATTTAAATTAATTTAGTCGAAACTAAATAGCATCTAGCATTCAACAATTTTAAAAGTTAAACCCATTTACAACTTGTAATTCTTATCTTTGTCCGAAATTTTTTAAGACAATGAATGCATTTATAGAGGAGCTAAAATGGCGCGGACTTTTTTCTGATATGACGCCGGGAACGGAGGAACAACTGGATAAAGAGATGACAAAAGCTTACATTGGGTTTGACCCAACTGCGGATTCTTTGCATATCGGAAGCCTTATCCAAATCAAAATTCTTGCCCATTTCCAGCAGCACGGTCATCAGCCGATTGCTTTGGTTGGAGGCGCAACAGGAATGATTGGTGACCCTTCTGGAAAATCTGCGGAACGTAATCTTTTGAGCGAAGAAACACTACTCTATTATGTGGATTGTCTGAAAAATCAATTATCCAGATTCTTAGAATTTGATGGAGAAGGCGATAACAAAGCCATTCTTGTCAACAATTACGATTGGATGAAGAATTTTACTTTCCTGGATTTTGCTAAGAATATTGGAAAACACATCACTGTGAATTATATGATGGCAAAAGATTCTGTAAAAAAACGTTTCTCCGGAGATTCTGGAGTTGACGGCATGAGTTTTACAGAGTTCACTTACCAGCTTTTACAAGGCTATGATTACCTTCACCTTTACCAAAACGATGGTGTAAAGCTTCAAATGGGAGGTTCTGACCAGTGGGGAAATATCACAACCGGAACAGAATTAATCCGAAGAAAAGCACAAGGTGAAGCTTACGCTTTAACAGTTCCTTTGATTACAAAAGCGGATGGTTCCAAGTTCGGAAAGTCTGAAAGTGGTGAGAATTATTGGTTAGATGCTAAGAAAACTTCGTCTTACAAATTCTATCAATTCTGGCTCAATGCCACGGATGACGATGCAGAAAGATTCATTAAGTTCTACACTTTCCTTCCAAAAGAAGAAATCGAAGCTTTGATTGAAGAACATAAAACCGCAGCTCACGAAAGAAAACTTCAGAAAAAACTGGCAGAAGAAGTTACAGTTTGGGTTCACGGACAAACAGAATATGAAAAAGCTTTGAAAGCTTCTCAGATTCTTTTCGGACAATCTACAGCAGAGGATTTGGTAAGTCTAGACGAGGAATTATTCCTTCAGATTTTTGATGGTGTTCCTCAAAAAGAAGTTTCAAAATCTGAATTAGTTGGAAGCAATATCGTTGATTTAATTTCTGAAAAAACAGGTTTCTTAAAATCTAAAGGCGAAGCTAAAAGAGAATTAGCCGGGAACGCTATTTCCGTTAACAAAACCAAAGTTGGCGAAGATTATTCGGTTTCCGAAAGTGATTTAATTGATGGAAAATTTCTACTTCTTCAAAAAGGAAAGAAAAATTATTTCATTGTAAAAGGAATCTAAATTCACAAATACTTAATTAGTTCAATTACATTTTTTATAATGGCAGTTATCATCTTTATCATAGTACTTTGGTATTCTGGATTATTTTTTCAGACATTTTTCCTTCACCGTTATGCAGCGCATCAAACGTTTAAGATGTCAAAATTTGGCGAAAAATTATGTTATGTTTTAACTTGGATCACCCAAGGTTCTAACTATCTTTCCGCTTATGGTTATGGTGTAATGCACAGATTGCATCACGCATATGCAGATACAGAAAAAGACCCACATTCCCCAAAATATGATGCGAATCTTTTTGCAATGATGTGGAGAACTAAAAAAATCTACCAACAAATCAATGAGCAAAAAGCAAAAATAGAAGACAAATTCACCAAAAATGTTCCGCAATGGAAAGCTTTTGACAGATTCGCTAGCTCGTGGGGTTCCAGAATTGGATGGGCAGTTTTGTACACGCTATTCTTCTATTTCTTCGCAACGGCTTGGTGGCAATGGTTATTGTTACCAGTTGCTTATATGATGGCGCCAATCCACGGTGTAATCATCAATTGGTTTGGTCACATCTACGGTTATGTGAATTTCAAAGTGTCTGATACTTCCAAAAATCTGTTAAGATTTGATTGGTTGATGATGGGAGAAGCTTACCATAACAATCACCACAAACACGGCGGAAGAGCGAACTTCGGAGGGGTAAGATGGCACGAAATTGACGTTACTTATTGCATTATGATTCTTCTAGACAAGATGAAATTAATTAAACTGAATCCTGTCGCAGTTGTAAAAAGAGAAATTTAATTTTAAAATAAATATTTAGGCTAGGCATTTGATCTAGCCTATTTTTTTGATTGTAGAAGTGCTTTTACTAATCAGAATAAAAAAATACCGTTGAAAACTCAACGGTATTTTTGTTTAAATATAAATTTTAGTTAGATTTTTATCAAACCTAATTCAATCAATCTTTCTCTTAAAAACTCTCCGGCTGTTGCATCTGGATATAGTTTCGGATTATTTTCATCCACACAATTTTCCAATGCATTCAAAGGCATATCGCTTACTGGATGCATAAAAAATGGAATTGAATATCTTGAAGTTCCCCATAATTCTCTTGGCGGATTGACCACTCTATGAATCGTCGATTTCAATTTGTTATTCGTATGTCTTGACAACATATCGCCAACATTAATCATCAACTCATCTGGTTCTGCAATGGCATCAATCCATTCACCTTCGTGGTTCTGAACCTGAAGACCTTTTCCTTGTGAACCCATCAAAAGCGTAATCAAATTGATATCTCCGTGAGCAGCAGCTCTTACCGCATCATCTGGTTCTTCTGTAATTGGCGGGTAATGGATTGGTCTAAGAATAGAATTTCCTTCCGCGATTTTATCATCAAAATAAAATTCATCCAAATCTAGATACAAAGCCAAAGCTCTCAAAACATATTTCCCTGTTTTTTCAAGCATCTGGTAAGTTTCTTTACCAACTTCATTAAATTTTGGAAGTTCCTCTACGATGACGTTATCAGGATATTCGCTTTTGTATTTTGAATCATCCGAAACATACTGTCCGAAATGCCAAAATTCTTTCAAATCTCCTTTTTTAAAGCCTTTTGCGGTTTCTTTTCCAAAACCAACATAACCACGTTGTCCTCCAATTCCGGGGATCTCGTACTTCAGTTTTTTTTCTGTTGGGAGTTCAAAGAAGTTTTTGACTTCTCCATAAAGATCGTCTACGAGTTTGTCGTCTAGGAAATGTCCTTTTAAGGCAACAAAACCAATTTCTTCGTAAGCTTTTCCGATTTCATTTACAAATTTCTGTTTGCGTTCCGGGTTGTCCGAAAGGAAATCACGCAGGTCTACACTAGGTATTTTGTCCATTTTAGAAATTTTTCGTGGTGCTAAAATACGGTTTTTATAGCAACACAAAACTTATAGATAAAAACTTTTCAAAATTCTGAAATCTGTTAATTATATTTGCAGAATGGATTTACAATATCTCGTGAGAGAACCTCAAAATATCACCCCAGAAACGCCCGTTTTATTTTTGCTTCACGGTTATGGAAGTAATGAAGAAGACCTTTTCAGTTTTGTTCCAACTTTGCCGGAAGATTGGTTGGTTATCAGTTTCCGAGCGCCGAAAGATTCCAGTTATGGAGGTTATGCTTGGTTTGATATCGATTTCAATAATGCTGAAAATTTTGTAGACGAAAATGAAGCAAACGAAGCTGTAAAACTCGTTTTGGAAAACATAATGGGCGTCACAAACCGATACGGATTGACGGATAACAAAACGCATCTTTGTGGTTTCAGCCAAGGTGGAATGATTGTTTATTCTTTGGCATTACACTATCCAGATCTGTTCTCGAAAGTGGCTTGTCTAAGTTCTTATCCTGAGGAAAAACTTCTGAAAAACATCGATAGGAATAAAAAGAAATACGAAAACATGCGTTTCTTCATCTCTCACGGAACAGAAGATGGTGTGATTCCTTTGGAATGGGGAAGAAAAGCTGCTGACCTTTTATATGATTTAAGTGCTTACTTTTCGTTCAGAGAATATATGTCCGGCCACGGTGTAAATCAGAAAAATTATCTTGACCTGATGGAGTTTTTCAAGAAATAGAATATTGTTGATGGATGATAATTGACTGTATGAATTAGTAATAAATATAAATCCCGATAATTGAAAAATTATCGGGATTTTTTGTGCATAATTTATTTTTAAGAATTCATCACATCCTCAATTTCCTCCACAGTAATTGGAATATTAGCCATCATATTAAATGGTTTTCCTGATGACTGGATTACATAGTCGTCCTCAATTCTAACTCCAAAACCTTCTGCAGGAATGTAGAATCCTGGCTCATTGGTAAACACCATATTTTCTACAAAATCATCGGTTAAGATTCCATAATCGTGCGTGTCTAATCCCATATGGTGGGAAGTTCCGTGCATCATATATTTTTTGTAAGCAGGCCATTTTGGGTCCTCGTTCTGAACATCAGCTTTGTCAATTAATCCTAATTGCAGCAATTCTGAAGTGTAAACCTCTCCCATTTCTTTGTGGAATCTGTACCAATTATTCCCCGCTACCAGACGATCCTCTGCTTCAATTTTACATTTTAATACGGCATTATAGATTTCTTTTTGTCTAGCAGTAAACCTTCCGTTTACGGGAATAGTTCTGGTAAGATCACTGGCATAATTGGCGTATTCTGCTCCTACATCCAGAAGAATCAAATCACCATCTTTAGTTTGCTGGTTATTAGCAATATAGTGGAGAACGTTTGAATTATTCCCACTAGCGATAATTGGTGTGTAAGCAAATCCCCGACTTCTGTTTTTTACAAATTCGTGAATCAGTTCAGCTTCAATTTCGTATTCCCATACGCCCGGTTTGATAAAAGCTAATAATCTTCTGATTCCCTTTTCGGTAATATTACAAGCATTTTGAATCAAAGCTAATTCTTCTGGCTCTTTGATGCTTCTCAAACGCTGGAGAATTGGATTACTCCTTTTATAATTGTGCATCGGAAAATCTGCCTGCACTTTCTTGATGAAACGATCTTCCCTCAGTTCTGTCTCTACGGAATTTCTATAATGTTCATTTTTGTTGAGATAAACATTTTCTGCTTCATACATCAGGTTTTTAAAAACTTTGTCGAAATCACTGAGCCAATACACCGTTTTAATACCTGACAATTCATAAGCCTGATCTTTAGAAAGCTTTTCTCCTTCCCAAACTGCGATGTGATCATTCGTTTCACGCACAAACAAAATCTCCCTATTCTCTTCCAAATAAGCATCAGGAAAAATTACAAGAATGCTCTCTTCCTGATCTACACCACTTAAATAAAAAATATCACGATGCTGCTGAAAAGGCATTGTAGAATCTGCACTTATGGGATAAATATCATTGGAGTTAAAAATCGCTATAGAATTTGGAAGTAGTTTTTCTGCAAACTTTTTTCTGTTTTTTACGAACAATGAGCTTGGGATCTTTTCGTATTTTGTTGTCATTACTAAAATAGATTTTTATTAATTTCTTTTTGGGATTAATTTTCCCAAAAAGCGATTCAAATTTACAAAAGATAGACTGGAAAAGATGAACTAAAAATGTTTTTTTTTATACATCCACATTTAACATAATATTATAGACATATTTTCTATATTTGATACACAATAAATTTTTGATGAACGTAAAATATAGTATCCTACTTGTTGTTTCCTTAATTATTCTGAGTATCATAAGCTACCAACTAAGCATTGAAACTATTAATTCAAATGTCAGTTTACCAAAGCCAGCGCTAAACTATAATTTGCATCGGGATATTATTTATAAAAACACCCCAGAAAATATCCCTTTGAAATTGGACATCTATCAGCCAAAAAAATCAACCGGTACCTGAATAAACTTTTCCGTACAGATGCCCATCCTGTTATTCAGAAATGGTTTAAGTTTTATTATCCAAAAACTTATATAACCAGAAATAAAAAAATATTGGAGCTTACAGGCTTTGATGTGGAAAAACAGAAATATGAAGCAATAAAACCTCTCAGAAAGCTCTCGCCAGCGAATTATGTTACCAAACACACCGTTCCGACATTAATATTTCACGGAAATCAAGATGATGTTGTAGATGTGAGGCAATCTGAACATTTGGTTAAAAAGCTTCAAAATCATAAAATCAAGCATCAGTATTTTGTAGTACATAATGCCAACCATACCTTTAATAATATCAGTTCGGACGATGCTAATAACATAGCCCAAAAAACCGTAAATTTCGTCAAGCATTACACAAAAAGACAAGAATAATTTGAAGAAGTTAGCATTTAGATTATTATCGATTTTAATATTCATAATGATAAGCAGTAATATGTATTCTCAGGTAACTTTCCAGATTATCAGATTTATGGCTTCCTATTTTAATGGATGGAAACTTTTAGATGCTCAATTCAAATTCAAAAAAGATTTGGAAGGAAATTATAGTGTAACAAATCCTTGACTGTTCTGAAGGAAAAAAAGCATACAGCGAACTCCCGTGTCTGAATATTTAGCAAACATTTCAAAATCCGTCAGCTGAACAGCAACAGAAAGATTTGGACCTATCTGCCACCATATTATCAAACTTCCAAAAAAAACCCAATGATTTTATATGCAGTACGGGCAAAACCTTTTTGATGGTTACACCAGTTTTCCGGCGAATGACAAGTGTAATAAACGTTGGAAAAGAGAGCTAAAAAAAGCTTTGATGTGGCTTCTGAAATAATTCCACATTTTGCAGCTTTATATTTGTCCTTATAAAATCAAAACAAAATACTAAATTTGCAAAACTTATGGAAAGCAACAGACAAAGAAAAGTAGCACAGATTATACAGGAAGACATGGCAGAAATCTTCCGTAAACAGGCTTCAGACAGCAAGCAGAGTTTTTTGGTTTCTGTTTCGGATGTTAAAGTAACACCGGATCTTGGAATCGCAAAAATATACCTCAGTATTTTCCCAGCTGAACTTCGAGAGCCTATTATGAAGGAAATCAATGAAAACAATGCATTCTACCGTAATTATATCGGACAGAAAATGGCAAAACAGGTTCGTATCATCCCCCAACTGGTTTTCTATATAGACACGAGTCTGGATGATGTAGAACGCATCGAAAAAGAACTGAAAGGCGAAGGAGATAATCCAATTCTGTAGTATTGAAAAATGCTTTTTACATAGCGTCGCGCTACCTTATAGCGAAAAAAGGAAGCACAGCAGTCACGTTCATCACCTGGCTTGCAGCATTTGCAATGGTGGCGGCTGTGGCAGCTATGTTTATTATTATTTCTGTTTTTTCCGGTCTGGAAGATATTAATAAGCAGATGATAGCCAATCTGCATGCAGACCTCACCATCAAAAGCAAGACAGGAAAAGTTTTAAAAGATATCGGACTAATAAGAAGTGTACTGAAGAAAGAATCTGCCGTTGCTTATTTTTCATCTCTTATAGAAGAAAAGGTATATCTGGGCTATAAAGACAATGGTGAGATTGCCTATCTGCGGGGTGTAGATTCTGCTTACACCAATGTTAATCCTATAAACGAAAACATTTTCTACGGAAAATATCCGGACTTCAAGTACAGCAATGAGGTGATTATGGAAAATGGCCTGGACAACAGATTATCTCTTCCTGTGAATTCTAGTCAGGACTTTGCAACAGTTTTGATGCCTAAGCCAGGAAAAGGAATTATACAAAGTGAAAATGATATTTTCAATAAGAGAGAAATCTATGTGACAGGCGTTTTCCCGGGAAATGACCAATTGGACAATTACATTATTGCACCGATAGAGCTTGCTCAACAGCTTTTGGATCTGCACAAAAATGATTGCTATCAGATTGTTATTAAGCTTAAAAATCCGGCTGACGCAGAACGCATAAAAGCCAACCTTACAAAACAAATTGGAAATATTGCAGATATAAAGACCAAATCCGAAGAAAATGCCGCATTTTGGAAAATGATCAATACGGAAAAACTGATGATCTATCTTATTTTCGGACTAGTCATTTTCATCACCACATTCAATCTCGCCGGAGCGATCACGATTTTACAACTTGACAAAAAAGATCAGGCAAAATCATTGATTGCACTCGGGTTTAATCTTAAAAATCTAAGATATATTTATTTTTTTACCGGCTTTTTAATCGTATCTGCGGGAGTCATTTGCGGTCTTATTATGGGCTCTGTTATTTGCTACATCCAGATCAGCACAGGCTTTTTCAAAGCTAGCGAAAATCTGGCATTTCCCGTAAAAATTGAATTGATGAATTACCTTACCGTTTCAGCAATCGCATTCTTTTTCGGATTATCCATTTCGTGGATTTTTTCTAAGGTGAATAAAAGATACATCAGCACTACCAATTAAAACTCTTAGATTTTATTCATAGACTCCTGAATTTTCTCACCTCAGGACTAATTAACATTTTATTACAGTAACTTAAATTTTGCTTAAAAATTCAATCATCTATTACAAACAGATTATAAATATTATAATTTTAAAGTCTTAATTTTGGACAATGAATAAAAGCTTTATTATTGTGTTTGTTGGGATTTTCGGATTTGGCTTCTCTCAGATTCCAACAGGATATTATGACGGAACTACAGGCCTATCGGGCTACAGTTTGAAAACAAAACTTGCTCAAATAATTACTAATGGAGCAAAAGATATGGGCTACGGGAGTGGCACTGGAGGATTATGGCTAGGATACAAAACAACTGATATCGATAAGTATTATGAAAATGACGGAACCATTATCGATATGTATTCCGAAAATCCTGCAGCCAATACTCCCGGTGTGAGCAATGACCCTTACGAATTCAAATGGGGACAGGCATCTGCAGGTGGCAACCAGTGCGGAAGCTATTCCGGAGAAGGAAGCTGCTATAACAGGGAACACTCAATCCCAAAAACCTATTTTGGCGGCATCAATGCAGTTCCTATGTCACACGATATCCATTTTGTAGTTCCAACGGATGGCTACACCAATTCCAAACGAGGAGATTATCCTTATGGCGAAGTTTCTACAGCAACTTGGACTTCCAAAAACGGAACTAAAGTTGGACCAAGCAAAGTTCCTGGTTACAGTGGTTCTGTTTTCGAACCTATTAATGAGTTCAAGGGTGATTTTGCAAGAATGGCTTTGTACTTTGTTACAAGGTACGAAGATAATCTCACATCATTTAGCCAATACCAAACAGCATCTAGCCCTCTAGATGGTTCTAAAAATAGAGGTCTGCAATTATGGTATCTTAATCTGATGTTAAAATGGAGTGAGCAAGATCCTGTTTCTCAAAAAGAAATTGACCGCAATAATGCTTCTTACACTTTCCAAGGTAACAGAAATCCGTTTATTGATCATCCGGAGTGGGTTGAAATGATCTGGGGCAAATCTCCTTTGGCTGTAGATGATGCTTCTTTCTCTAAAAATCTGACTATTGCTCCAAATCCTGTAAAAGGAAATATAATTAATATAACTGGAGACCAAGATTTGAAACAATTCAAAAAAGTTTTTATTTATAATATGGTTGGACAAAATGTACAGACCATCGAAAATCCTTTCCAAGCGGGAAATACAATTACTCTTAATAATTTACCAAAGGGGGTTTACATTCTAAAAACCGGAGAGTTAAACACTAAATTTATTATTGAATAATTACAGTAAATTTACATCTATAAAAGACAGAAGATATTTTCTGTCTTTTATTTTTCATTAATGCTTGATCAATTAAAAATCGTTAAAACTAGATGTAATAATTAATTTTATAACTTTACTAAAAATAAATTTACAGAAATGAAAAAATCTTTACTTTTATTACTAGCTGGTATCTCAGGATTGCTAAGTGCACAAATACCAACCGGCTATTATGACAGTGCCAACGGACTTACCGGAAGTGCATTAAAAACTCAGCTGAGACAAATCATTACAAATGGTCATCAGGATATGGGCTATGGATCAGGCAGTACAGGTCTTTGGAAAGCTTTCCAGACAACAGATAGAGACAAATACTATGAAAACGACAATACAATCCTTGATATGTATTCTGAAAATCCTGCCGCTAATACGCCAGGTGTAAGCAACGATCCTTATCAGTTTAATTTTGGACAAGTTAGTGCAGGAGGAAACCAATGTGGAAGCACCAACCAAAACAATGAAGGTTTTTGTTATAATAGAGAACATTCTTTACCAAAATCTTTTTTTGGAGGGCAAAATGCAACACCAATGGCGAATGACGCAAACTTTGTTATTCCCACAGATTATTATGTTAACTCTAAAAGAGGAAATTACAACTATGGAGAGGTTGGTACAGCTTCACAAACATTTTTGAACGGAACAAAGATTGGTAGCAGTAAGACTCCTGGATTTTTTGGGACAGTGTTTGAACCTATTAATGAGTTCAAAGGTGATATGGCAAGGATGCATCTATATTTCATAACGAGATATGAAAACAATCTTTCTGATTTTTATAATCTAAATGTTTCCGGAAGTCCTTTTGATGGAAACAAATTTCCCGGATTTCAAAGCTGGTACATTAATATGTTATTAAGATGGTCTGCACAAGATCCCGTTTCGCAAAAAGAAATCGATCGTAACAATGCTGTGTATGTCTATCAAAAAAACAGAAATCCATTTATAGATCATCCTGAATGGATCACAGCAATTTGGGGATCTGCACTTAGTATAGACGATGCATCTTTCTCTAAAAATTTGACTATTGCACCAAATCCTGTGAAAGGAAATATAATTAATATAACTGGAGACCAAGATTTGAAACAATTCAAAAAAGTTTTTATCTATAATACTGTTGGACAAAATGTTCAAACAATTGAGAATCCATTCCAAAATGGAAATACAATCACTTTAAAAAATCTACCAAAAGGAGTTTACATCTTGAAAACAGGAGAATTGAACACAAAATTTATCGTGGATTAATTGTCTAAAACAAATATTAAAATTTTGAAATCAGTTGCTTACGCAACTGATTTTTTTTTACCTTGAGACTTCAAAAAGATTTAAAAATGAAATATAACAAATTACTTTTCCAAAAGCTTTTCTTCTTGGCAATGATTCTCAACTCCCTGTTTTTCTCTGCACAAGATAAACCATTTTGGAAAGACATTCAGGAATTTAAAACAATCGATGACACCAAAGGAATCCCCACCAAACCAATTCTTTTTGTAGGAAGTTCATCCTTTACTAAATGGCAGGATGTGAATGATTATTTTCCCGGAAAAACCATAATTAACAGAGGTTTTGGTGGCTCAAGGTTGCTCGATCTGAATTATTATGCGGATGATCTTTTAGATCCTTACAACCCCAGACAAATTGTAATCTACTGTGGAGAAAATGATATTGCAACAGACAATCCTACTGCAGCAGAAGTATTTGAAAGATTCAAAACCTTTTTTGGGAAAATACGTCAGAAGTATCCTAGAGTTCCGGTGGCGTATGTTTCTATCAAATATTCTCCAAGCCGTGAAAAATTCTGGCCGGAAGTGACCGAAGTGAATGCCCTGATAAAAAGTTATCTTAAATCGCAAAAGAAAGCAAAATACATTGACATAACTAAAGTGATGAATGATGCCAATGGAAAACTCCGGACGGATATTTTCCTGGACGACATGCTTCATATGAAACCGGAAGGTTACAGACTTTGGTCCCAAGTTATGAAATCTCATCTAAAGTAAAATGAAAAAAGTCTGACCTGACAGAAATCATCGTCGTAATTAATTATTTTTATTTGTATTAATTCTAAATTAATTATATTTGCATCTATGATTCAGCAGATTATACCTTTCAAGATAGCGCTATTAGAGCCCGCTTACAGAAACGACGAAATGATGTATTGCGAAAAGAAAAAATGTTGCAAAAAATTCAAGAAAGGAAAACGTTGTAAAAAATGTCCTGGAAGAGCTAAAATCAGCTAAACATCAGCCAGATTATCAGCGCAGTCAGTGCGATAAATATAAGAACAGAAACCAGTCTTTTAGATTGGTTTTCTTTTTTTGGAGATTTTGGTAACGAGTCACTTGAATTGTTTAACGATTCTTTTTCCTCAGATTTGGATTCTGAATCTGCAAGCTCAGTAATGGTGATACCCTGAACGATGGTCTTGTGAAGAACCGTATTGGTTGCGTGAAGGAGAATCTGGAATTTCCCCTGAGAATCAAACTCTTTAATCCTAATTGTTCTTTCTCCATTTGGTTTTTCTAAACCGAAAGGCACAATTTTCACAAGGTCAGCATCATAAGTATTCCAATAAACTGTGATTTCCTCGCCTACTTTTGCTCGGATTTTACTTGCGGAAAAACTCTTAATTTTCGGAGGAAGAATACTTTTTACATTTCTCTGCTGACTGCTTAGATTCTGATCATAAAGTCGTCTTCTGTCCGCATCAGTTAGTGTTTCGTATGCTTCCTGAGCCTCTCGGAATCTATCTGAAAAGAACTCATCATTATCATTTTTATCCGGATGATATTTCAGGGATAATTTTCTGTACGCTTTTTTGATATCTTCTGCAGAAGCATCCTTAGGAATTCCGAGAAAGTAGTAGTAATCCTTCACAAAGCAAATTTAATGATTTCAAAACTTTTCATCAACAAAAAATGCAACGCTACACTTCCCGTTTTTCTGACAATATATCCATTTTGCTAAAATCATTCTGCAGTTTCCACTTGCAGCATCCTCTACCGAATTGCATTCTCACTTGTTGTTTCAATACATTTAAGTGATTCAGGCTATTGAATTGGAATTATTTTATTCACCACATCATTTTATTACTTAACAATTTCTTGGCGAAATGATGATGATCTGCATCAAAAAAAACCACCCTTACAAGAGTGGTTTTTGAGTATATTTATTTTTTAAAATTTAATGGATATTTTACGTTGGTAAAACCATCAATGCTTGCTTTCAGTGATCCAACTGCCAATTCGGCTTTTATCAGAATAGGAACTCTGTTTTGGTCATTAGAAACCCACATGGTTACTCCTTCTTTTTCTCTAAAAACCCTGCCGCTCATTACAGATGGGACTATTTTTAAGCATTCTATTTTACCAAATTTGGTGGATAGTTTTTCAGCCGCTACAACTTTCAGCTGAAACGGAAAAATTTCATCATCTATCCAGACATTCATTCGCACTACACTACCTACTCGCAGGTTTTCTGATGGCAGGCTTCTGAGATAATAAAAACATGACATCATATCCTGGACATTGTCTGGCACATTTACTGTTTTTGCGGGTCTGTCCGTATGGATCTTATCAACCAAAACCAGCGAATTATTATTAGGATTAAAGGTGGTCTGCAAATGCTGTCTGTAGCTGCCTTCTGCCACATTTCTGACATAAAAAAGCGGTTCTTTTCTTGTATTGATATAACTTTCATAACTGTCCTCTACCTTAAAAAAAGCTTTCGCAGTGCCACTTGTTTTCCCTGTTCCTTTTACATAAAATGCTGGCTGACCGTTATATGATGTTTTAGTAGTGGCAAGCGTTGCATTTCCTGCTGTAATAAAGCCATAATGAATTCTATAACTTAAAACTTCTCCTGCATTGATGTTATCAAACTGTCCGTATACAGTTGAAAAAAATAAAAATCCTATAAATAAAAAAATATTCTTCATTAATTATGATATATGAATAAATTCTAAGACAAATAATTTGCCAAATATAAAAAATAAACCTTCCGATTCCGAAAGGTTTAATATCGTAATAATTACATTATGTTCGTTCCGTCAGGTATGACCGCATTTTTTTTAATGACCACTATACCATCTTTGATGGAATGGGTATCATAATCACCATCAGGGTGATGTTTTCCGCCAATGATTCTCACGTTATTTCCAATGTAGCAGTTTTTATCAAGAATAGCCATATCAATATAGCAATACTTTCCTATTCCCATATTGGTTTTTCCACTCAATTCATTATCAGACACTTCCTGAGCAGTCTGATAATAATCTGCACCCATTACATATGAGTTCACTATAGTCGTCCCACGATCTACCCTCGTTCTGTTTCCAATAATAGAATTTTCTATCTTATCTGCTAGAATAATACATCCGTCACCGAAGATTGTCTTGCTCACATAAGACCCGTTGATTTTAGTCGGAGGTAACATCCTGGCTCTTGTATAAATGGGGTTAGAGCTGAAGAGATTAAATTGCGGAAGATCTTGTGCAAGATCCAGATTGGCTTCGTAAAAAGATTCAATAGTACCGATATCTGTCCAATAACCATCATACTGATAACTCAGTACATTGAGATTTCCAATGGATGCGGGAATGAAATCTTTTCCGAAATCATCGCCTTCGTGTTCAGCAAATAGTTTTCTTAATACATTTTTACTGAATACATAGATTCCCATAGATGCGAGATATTCTTTACCTTGAGCTTTACTTTCTTCACTGGTTTCAGATTTCCAATCTGCTAGAACGTCCAAACTTGGTTTTTCGGTAAAGGCAGTGATATTACCTTCTTCGTCAGCTTTCATGATTCCAAAACCTGTGGCATCTTTTGCATTTACCGGAATTGTGGCAATGGTAATATCGCCACCTTTTTCTTTGTGGAAATCTATCATTTTCTTGAAATCCATCTGATATAGCTGGTCACCAGAAAGAATCAGAATATATTCATATTCATATTTTTCAAGATGTTTCATTGTCTGGCGAACTGCATCTGCGGTTCCCTGGTACCAATTTTCATTTTCCACATTTTGTTCAGCAGCCAGAATATCAACAAAACCTTTACTAAATATATCGAAGTGATAAGAATTCTTGATATGGGAGTTCAACGACGCCGAATTAAACTGGGTTAATACCAAAATCCTGTTCAGCCCGGAATTGAGACAATTGGAAATGGGAATGTCCACCAAACGGTATTTTCCAGCAATCGGAACCGCCGGTTTGGATCTGCTGTAAGTGAGAGGAAACAGTCTGCTACCTCTTCCGCCTCCTAAAACTATGGAGATTACGCTATCTTTCATAAAAAGTGCTGGTTATATATTATTTTCTAGTTGTTTATATAAATTTAAGAATTGTTTTCAAATATTACGCCACTATTACCATAATATTTTGGGGCACTTTTCAGATTTTGTCCACCAATTAATAATGGTATAATTCTGAATAATTCTCAGCAGACTTTTCCCAAGAAAAATCAAAGGACATATTATTGTAAATCAATCCCTTCAACAGTTCTTTTTGGCTGTAGATATGCAATGCTCTTTTGATAGCGTGCACGGCATCGTCTGCTCCGGGAAAAGTAAAATTGAGTCCCGCTCCACCTGTTGAGATATCCTGAACTGTATCTCTCAAACCACCAGTGTAACGCACGATAGGTATGGTGCCGTAACGCATAGAATACATCTGATTTAAACCACATGGTTCCACACGACTTGGCATTAGCAGAAAATCTGCCGAAGCATAGATCTGGTGCGATAAATATTCTTTATAGCCAAGATCCAACGCAAAATTAATATTAAACTGACTCTGCAAAGCTTTCAGTTCGTTTTCTATTTGTTGATTTCCTGATCCCAAAATAATAATATTAAGGGAGCCATTGGTTTCCTGAATACTTTTCCGGACAATTTCCGGCAAAAGATCTGCTCCTTTCTCACCGGCAAATCTGCCTATAAATCCAAAGAGCGGAAGATTCGGATTCAGGCCATATTCTGCACAAATGACTTTTTTATTTTCCCACTTGCCTTCTTGTGCGTAATCTTTATTATAATTGAACTTCAGCATATCATCCGTTTCCGGATTCCAGACTTCTGTATCAATACCGTTGATAATCCCGAAAGCTTTTTGGCGTTCCTGATTCATCAAAGGTTCTATACCTTGGAAGCTGTAAAACAATTCTTCCAAATAGCCTTGGGAAACAGCGTTGAAAGCATTGCAAGATTTTATCATTGCCGCCATAGGATTGATTCTGCCATTCCAGTCTAAAAGCCCCCACTTCCAACCATCAAAATGAGGGAGAAAATTGGACATCTGCCAGTCCATAGTGCCCTGGTATTCGCCATTATGAATGGTTCCAATAGTTTTGACGCCCTTCAGAAAACGAAATTCGTAGCAATTATCAATCATAAAAGGAACAAGTCCTGTGTGATAATCGTGGCAATGTAAAATATCCGGACGAATCTGCATCGCACTTAGCCAATGCAAAACACCGTGCTGAAATGCAATAAACTGCTGACTCTCATCCCAATAGCCGTAAACATTATCCCTATCCAATAATCCCGGGATTTTCACCAGATAGAGTTCAAACCCCAAAACATTGCTTTTCTCCTTGAAAACCTGAACCTGATACATATGAAACGACTGATGAATAAAACCATCAAACACAATCTCAAAATCGTGGTTGTAGAAAAACGGTTTGTTGTACCAAGGCATTATCACGCTGGCATCCAACCCCATTTTGTTTTGATATTTAGGTAAAGCGCCTACCACATCCGCCAGTCCACCGACTTTTGCGACAGGATAACATTCCATAGAAAGGTGAAATATTTTCATAAATCTTTTTTCTTGCTAATTATTTTCTTCGTTTCAAAAAGTCGGCAATTTTTGACTTCTTGATGACTTTATGTTGCTTCAAAATCAAGCCTGATAATGGCGGTAATTTGATAATGATTGAATTCTTTCTATTATTCCAGCCTTCCTCTAATCTTTGAGAAATAACAGCTTCTACTCCGCTTCCGCTGTATTTTTCTTCATCGGAATTGAGGATTACTTTCCAATCTGTATTTTCATCAACACCAATTCTGTAATCGAAACTATTGGGTGTCAGATTCAGAACAGTCATTAGAACTTCTTTATCATTTTTACTTTTCCTCAAGTAAATAAAAATCGAGTTATCTCTGTCGTCGCCATCAACCCATTCGTAGCCATAAGGCGAGAATTGAAGTTCATATAAAGCTGGATGAGTTTTGTATATCAGATTCAAATCCCGAACAAACTCCTGAAGATTTTTATGAACAAGATACTGGAGCAAATGCCAATCAAGAGAGCTTGTGAAATTCCACTCGTTGGTTTGTGCAAACTCATCTCCCATAAAAAGCAATTTCGCTCCCGGATTGGTGAACATATAGACATACATAGCGCGGAGATTGGCAAATTTCTGCCACTCGTCACCCGGCATTTTGTAAATCAGGCTGCTTTTTCCGTGCACTACCTCATCGTGTGACAACGGCATCATATAATTTTCATTATACATATAGGTGCTCGTGAAGGTGATTTTGTTGTGATGGTATTTTCTATTGATTGGGTCTTCTTTGAAATAGTCCAATGTATCGTGCATCCAGCCCATCATCCATTTCATCCCAAAACCAATTCCGTCATCGTGGACAGGTTTGGTTAGTTTTGGAAAATCGGAGCTTTCTTCTGCAATAGTCTGCACATCTGGAAATTCTTTATAAACCGCGGTATTGAAATCTTGCAGAAATTGTTTCGCTTCCAGATTGACGTTGCCACCGTAGATATTCGGTTCCCATTCGCCATCGTTTCTGGAATAATCGAGATGTAGCATAGATGTCACCGCATCCACACGCAAACCATCGGCGTGGTAACGGTCTAGCCAAAATATTGCATTTGAAATCAGGAAAGATTTTACCTCTGGTCTTCCGTAATTGAAAATATAGGATTTCCAATCTGGATGAAAGCCTTTTCTCGGATCTTCGTGTTCGTATAAAAAAGAACCGTCGAAACGATGCAATCCATTGGCATCTCCCGGAAAATGAGAAGGCACCCAATCCAGAAAAACACCGATATTATTTTTATGAAGTTCGGAAATCAAATACATCAATTCCTGTGGCCCACCGAATCTGGAGGTTGCGGCATAAAATCCTGTAATCTGATAGCCCCAGCTTGGGTCGTATGGATATTCCATCACGGGCATAAATTCTACGTGGGTAAAATTCATGGCTTTGAGATAAGGAACTAATTTGTCTGCTATCTCGCCATAGCTAAGAAAACGTTGAGGATTATTTGGGTCACGCATCCAAGAACCGAGATGCATCTCGTAAACAGAAATTGGTGCTTCGAGGCTGTTGTAACGCCAGCGTTTTTCCATCCAGTCTTTATCTTGCCACTCGTACCAAGTGGTGCAAACTGCAGATCCTGCCTGCAAAGCATTCTCAAAACAAAGTCCGTATGGATCTGCTTTTTCTAATAAAATACCGTCTTTTGTCCTAATGCCATACTTGTAAACTTCACCAAAATCCAAATCGGGAATAAAACCTTCCCAAATCCCAGATTGATCCCACCGTCCTGACAACTTGTGAGAAAAAGAATCCCAATTGTTGAAATTCCCCATTACAGCAACGTCTGTGGCTGTTGGCGCCCAAACGGCAAAATAAACACCGGATACCCCATCGACCTCGACCTTATGAGAACCGAACTTTTCGTAAAGCCTGGTGTGTTTTCCTAAACGGAAAAGATAAATATCAAAATCGGAGAATAGTGAATATGGTTGAACCGACATAGGTTAATTATAAGTGATAAATGATGAATGATGAATTATAAATGCTGATTTGCTAGCAATTATAATACCTTTACCAAAATAACAATATTAATCGTTACATAGTAACAAAGTTTTTGTTAAATAATATTAAAGTTTTTTTGTGGGAGGAAATTTATTTGCTCCAACCCTAAAGGGAGGAAATTTCTTTGCCCCAACCCTAAAGGGAGGAAATTTCTTTTTTATGAATTGATGGATTTTGCCCAGAGATAAGTGCCGGTATGCTTATGCTCCTCGGCAATATTGTTTTTGGGTGATGTGTAGCTGATGGTTGCCAATATCATTGGCCAAAAAGTACCTTGGGGAATATCAAATATCCAATCCTGTGCTGGTATATCTTTATTTTCCAAACTGAACGATAGGGATGAAAGGATCTCGGTCTGTATATTCTGCGTATTGGGGTTTATTGTGAAAGCATATATATTGAGGTTTGCCTCCACTGCATTTTTGGGGAAAATGATCTGTTTGCCTATTTTAAGCTGAGGCAAATGGACAGTCATCGTATTTTGTCCACTCAAGTTATACTCGGGATAGAAATTGGAGGCTCTATCCCACTGCCAATCGTTATTGAATACCGTGCCGACCATTGGCTGCGGATTGAGTTACGCCATCTTTGTGGTACAATCTTGGTTGGTGGACTCTCCTATCGTGAGCCTGAGCCTAGTGCGGTGGTTGATGGAAAAACAACGGTAGTTTCTGATTTGTATTTTGTCTGTGATAGACTCTCTCAGGATACGATCGTGATTGCTGTTTTCACCAAAGCCAGTAGCGGCACCTCTGATAGTAGTGGATTGGTTTACCTTTTTAGGTTTTGAGCGAACGTGTGTTTTGCCATCTCTGTTTACAAATACCAAGTTACCTATTGCTCCACTAAGATTCTCAACTACTATTCTATTGGACTTTACTGGATATGTAATGGACTTGTATTGGATATGCTCTCTATAGGTTATGATTTTATGGAGCTTAGAATTCATTGTAAAGTTAAGGAATTATTTTTTACATTATTATTTTATAAAAAATCCAATGGACTTTTTATTTTTGATTTTGAAACATCTGTGATATGGGTGTAGATTTGTGTAGTCTTGATAGAATTATGCCACAGAAGCTCTTGCAAAAATCGGATATCTGCGCCGCTCTCCATTAGATGCGTGGCATAGGAATGGCGTAACCCATGCACGCCAATGCTCTTGTTGACTTTTGCTTTTGCCATTGCCTGCTTGAAGACACTTTGCACGCTTCTAACCGTGTATGCTCCGCCGTACTGCCCCTCGAAGAGGTAATCTTTTGGGCGGTAGGTTTTGTAGTAAGCTCTGAGAAGCACCAGCACAGACTCTGGCAAATTGGTATAACGGTCTTTTTTACCTTTGGCACCGGCAATGAGAACCAGCATATTGCCACTGTTTATGTGTTCTATTTTCAGGTTTACAATCTCACTCACGCGGAGTCCCATTCCGTAGCAAAGTTGCAACATCAGAAGGTGTTTTTGGTTTGTAGTATGGTCAAAGATCTTGCGTACTTCTGCTTGGGAGAGCATTTTTGGGAGAAGCTTGGGCGTTTTGGGACGCGGGATATCAAAGAACATTTTGGATTTTTTGCGTACCTGCTCATAATAAAACTTGACGGCATTGATCCTGCTGTTCAGATGGTTTTCCTTGATTTTTTCTTTTTCCAGGCAGTAAAGAAAATAATCTTTCAGCCGATCTTCTGAAAGATCATCTACCGGAAAAGTCCGAAGAGTCCGAAGCAGATGCCCAAACTCTGTGATGTAGGTTCGGACTGTGTTCTTACTATAAGCCTTTAGCTTCAGCTGGTCTATAAAATCTGAAAAAGCTTTTTGATTTACCTCATTTATTTCGGACTTGATCTGGCTTCCCCATTCTTTTCTTGTTAACTTGAGCGCATCTCTCACTGCAGGGAGATCCGGCAAATGCCAAGCTCGGTTTGTACTGCTCCACCTAGCAGATGGAAAGTCTTTACGAAGCTCCTTAATAAGGGTATTATTTTTCTCAAAACGAATCCAGATGACATTTTTGTCTCTGTGAGTACCAAAACTGAAATTGTATAAATCTAAGTCCATTATAAAAGTGTTTTTAATGTTCGCATTTTAAATATCTACTTTGACTTATAGTTTAAAAATCTATTGATATTGCGAATAATAAAATTAGTAAAAAAACTAACGAAACTGGGATATTATTAAAAATAAATATTTTTCTTTAGACTAGAGAAACTTTCGTATATTTGGGTGTTATCGGTAATGGCAAAACAACACTCCGACACAAATTCAACCGACTGACAAAAAGTAAAATTTGCCAACGCTTCAAAAAATAAAAGAGGTGCAACCAACCGCACAATTCCAACGCTTTTGCACCACATTTATTTTTCCCACCAAGCCCACCCACCACCCAAAAAT
The DNA here is from genome assembly GCF_003730015.1 of Epilithonimonas hominis. Lineage (GTDB taxonomy): Bacteria > Bacteroidota > Bacteroidia > Flavobacteriales > Weeksellaceae > Epilithonimonas > Epilithonimonas hominis. The sequence goes on from NZ_RJTU01000015.1 coordinate 69,203, forward strand.
GTATGAAAATTGATAGGTTTCTAATATCATTTTTGATATATTTGCCAAAATATGACAAGTCATCATTTTGAAAATGAGTAGCAAATTTGGACATAAAATTAGAATGATTAGGAGTAAACAAAAATTACTTCTAAGAGAAGTTGCCCCATTACTTGAAATGGACACAGCTCAATTAAGTAAAATTGAGCGTGGAGAAAGACAGGCGAAAAAGGAAACGGTTTTAAAAATTGCTCAAATTTTAAATGTAAAATCTGATGAATTGTTGACACTTTGGTTAGCTGACCAAATATGTGATGTTGTGAAAAATGAAGATAATGCCTTATTAGCTATGATGGTTGCTGAGGAAAGTGTAAAATATTCAAAAAAATAAAAGTAATGAAAAGTACATTGAATATAAATATTGTGAATGAGCCTTCGATAAAACATAATTTTGTCGAAGAACCAAATGATTTGTATTCACCAAGATACAATTTATTTAATCAAAACGTAGTTACCAATCTTCAAATAGACAATGCAAAAACTCAATTTGAGTCAATTACAGCAAATTCTAAAATTGCAAATGGAGATTGTGAAGAACTGATGTCGCATATTGAAAGTGAAAGTGTTGACTTAATACTTACCGACCCACCTTTCAACTTAGGTTCTTTTATGCACAAAAGAGGTACAAACCTTGTTAAAATGAGAGAAAACCAATTTGCCTATGCAGGTTGGGATGATTTAGAATACGAAGAATGGTTAATGAAAATGAGTGCATTCTTCAAACAAAGCAACCGTATTCTACGAAAAAAAGGTAGTTTATTGTTATTTATGTCTTTGATGAAAATTGAGTCTATTATCAATCTTGCAGAACAAAATAATTTCTATTACAAAACAGTTGGTGTTTGGCACAAAACGAATCCAATGCCAAGAAATATGAATTTACATTTTGTAAATTCTACTGAAGCTTGGGTTTATTTTATCAATGAGGGAACAACAGGCACTTTCAATAATGAAAATAAAGTTCTTCACGACTTTATAGAATCATCTTTGACTACACAAAGTGAAAAAAAATTCGGAAAACATCCAACTCAAAAACCAATTGAAATTTTAAATCACTTTACAAAAGTTCTTTCAAATGAAGGAGATGTAATTTGTGACCCATTTATGGGAAGTGGTTCTACTGGAGTAAGTTGTGAACTGAATAACAGACAATTTGTAGGGATAGAATTGGACAAAGAATATTATGAAATTTCTAAAAATAGAATCCAAGATATTGCAATAAAATGAGAGTAGTTGACTTATTTGCGGGAGTTGGCGGACTTTCTTTTGGTTTCGCAATGGCTGGTTTTGAAACTGTGTTTGCAATAGAACACGATGAATCTATTGCAAATACTTATAAGCTAAATCATCCTAATACTGATGTTTTTTCAACAGATATAGAAAAGTTGAACCTGAAAGATTTGACAAAGAAATATAAAAATATAGATATTGTTGTTGGTGGCCCACCTTGTCAAGGTTTTTCTCAAAAAGGAAAAAGATTAAGTTTAGACGATGAACGAAATTATCTTTTTCAATATTTCATTGAATTTGTAAAGGCTTTTAAACCAAAATATTTCTTATTAGAAAACGTTCCTAACATAACCACAACGTCAAATGGTTTCTTTAAAAATGAGATTATTTGTGCATTTAATGATTTAGGCTATGAAGTAGATGTAGATATTCTAACAGCTTCCGATTTTGGAGTTCCACAAAATCGGAAAAGAGCATTTTTCTTAGGAAAAAAAGGAACAGAAAAGTTATTGTTGCCAAAAACAAATGGTAAGAAAACAACTGTTGCTGATGCGATTTATGATTTGCCAAAAATTAAATCTGGGGAAGGGAGAGAAATTGATAATTATCCTTGTGAGCCATTATCTGATTATCAAAAACTAATGAGAAAAGGTTCTAAAGGAATTTATAATCATCAGGCAACAAAACATAGTGAATTGGCTTTGAAAAAGCTATCAATGATTCCGAAAGGAATGGGGAAAGAAGTTCTACCTAAAGAATTATTGACCAAATCCATTTTTTCAGGTACGTGGACGAGACTTAAAGAAGACGGATTTGCTCCAACAATAACAACAAGATTCGATACTCCATCTTCAGGAATGTTTACACACCCAATTTTGGACAGATGTATTACGGTACGTGAAGGAGCAAGATTGCAATCTTTTCCCGATAGATTTATATTTTACGGAACAAAATCATCTCAATTAAAACAAGTTGGAAATGCCGTTCCGCCTTTGTTAGCATATTCCATTGCCAAAACAATTAAAAAAGATAACGATAATGAAAACGTATCCAAATAGCTTTAAAGAGAGAAATGAGATTAATCTCAGACACGGTATTAAATCTTCTTTGGGAGAAATAAAAGAATTGTTCGCCCTTTTATATACTTTATACTTGTCAGACAATAAAAGCTCTTCAATAACATATTCAAAAGAGGTAAATGCACCAAATACTCAAATTGAAATTCAAGATGCGCTATTAGCAAGTGCAAAGAATTTATTTGGAGCATTAGTCGTTAATGATGCTAACTTCAAAAACGCTATTAACGGAAATCCTCTTTTCAAATCACAGATTGAATCACTTCAAGTAACATTAGAATTATTTTGGAAGTTGGCGAAAGTAACATTTGTCAATAATCCAGGAGAAAATACTCGTGAAAGAACAGGAGGAAAAAGATTTGACAAAAAACTTGAGTTTTCAACAAATCTAATTTTATTAGACAATGTTTTATCTGAAAGAGATAACTCCGTTTCTGATGAGCTAAAGGAACTCTTGTATAATTGGATTTTAAAAACTCCGAACTATACACCTGATGTAAATTTGTACAAGAAGATACAAACAACTTTAACTATCTTTTCAGAAGAAACACAGTTCAAGATAAGAAAAGACGATAATACAGAACTATACTTTCAACAAGAGGGAATTTATGAAAAATTGATAAATGGAAATACTGTAAATGATAAGGATAATGTAGAGCCTGTTGGTCCTTTCAGAATTTTAAAATCGTTTGTAAAATCAGATTTGCATAGATTTATCAAGGAAGATGGAAATAATGGTTTTAACATTAAAAATGTTGCAGATTTAGCTGAATTACAGAGCTATAATAATGCAGTTGAAACATCTTTAAATCTAATTCCAAAAAGAACGGTAATTTATCAAGAAGAACAGCCTAACAATCAAGTTGGAGATGTTGAAGACCTACAAAATATAGAAAATCTTCCTCATCAAATCATTTTCTACGGTTCTCCCGGAACAGGGAAAAGTCGAGCAATTGAGTTGAAAACAAATGGTCATAACCGAACAAGAACAACTTTCCACCCCGAAACAGATTATCATTCTTTTGTAGGTAGTTATAAGCCTGTGATGAACGGTTCAAATATTGAGTACAAATTCGTTCCACAGGCATTTACAAAAGCATATTGCGAAGCGTGGAAAAATCCTGATGAACAACACTTTTTGATTATTGAAGAAATCAACAGAGGAAATTGTGCTCAAATTTTTGGAGATATTTTTCAATGTTTGGATAGAGATGATACAGGAAAATCAAAATATGAGATTGATTGCAATGAGGATTTAGCTAACCATTTGAAAGAAGCTTTTACTGGAACTGAAATTGTTTCAGATAAAATCATTTTGCCAAGCAATCTTTATATTTTAGCAACGATGAACACTTCTGACCAATCACTTTTCCCGATGGATAGTGCATTCAAAAGACGTTGGGATTGGGAATTTGTACCTGTAAATTATGAAGATGCCAAACAAATGACCATTGAAATTGACGATACAACGAAATACAATTGGGGTCATTTCATTGAGATTATAAATCCAGCAATCAAGAATCTTACAGGCAGTGAAGACAAACAACTTGGAAACCGCTTTGTGAATCCAAAAGACGGAAATATAACATTTGACCAATTCAGGTCTAAAGTTTTATTCTACTTGTGGTCAGAAGTTTATAAAGATGAATACGGAACTCAAAGTTCGATTTTCAAATATGAATATGAAGAAAACAATCCGATAGATTTTCAATTTGGCGAACTTTACAACGACAACGCAACAGAAGTTGTAAAAGCATTTTTGAAATTCAACGGAATTGAACCTTAACAATGATAATATTATTTGAAGAATATCATTACAAAACGGAAGACCTTTCAAAAGTTTTAACTGAAAGGTACTATTTCCCTGTGAATGGTATTGAATCAAAAATCAACTTCGTTGGGTATTATTTCAATCCACAAATAAATGACGGAAAAGGCGATGCAGTCATCATTTTTCCAAAAGTTTTTATCAATCGTATCAATGAAAAAGAACTTGCCTTTGATGAATTTGAGCCTGAAACCTTGATAAATCCAACACTTGGAATAATCAATAGATTAAAAGAAACAGGAAAAGACAAACTCATTTTTGAAATTTCAACTTGGCTATATCGAGCAATTCAGCAATTCAATAAAAGACATTTTTACAATTCGATTACAGAAAACCAATTTATCAATCAAATTGTAACCAATTTAGATGAAAATTCAAGTACTGAATTGGATATTATTTTAAGTTTATTAAGATTTCACAAGGAAAACCAAGATTTATTTACATTCATTGCGAAAACAGCTCACTCACAACAAAACAAAATAAATTGGCACAAAACCATTAATAAAAAGCAGCCAATCATTCAAAATAACACGCCAATTTATGTTGATTTAGCGACAACAAGAAAAAGAGTAAATGACGATGAAGAATTATTGATACTTTTTTACTCGACATTAAATTTCATCAAAGAAAAATATTCGTTTAACTTTATCCCTCCGCAAAACTATGAACTCATCAAAGGTCATAAATTTGAAAGTGTTTTGCGTAAAGGTTGCAGATTGTTGAAAAGCATAAAATACAAATACTATTCAGACAAAATGATTAGTTTGTACAAGTTGCTTTATGCGTATTTCGAGCGAAGTGAACAAACACAATCCAAAAAACAGATGGAAGAAATCCTTTTAATCAAGGATTTTAATATCGTGTTTGAAGATATGATTGATGATTTAATTGGCGACACAACATTGTTGCCTGAATTGAAAAGCCACGCAGACGGAAAACAAATTGACCATATTTACAAATACAAATCGTTACTCATCGAAGATGAAATCTATTTTGTAGGAGATAGTAAATATTACAAACCTCAAAACAACGTAGGGAAAAATTCAAAAGCGAAACAATTTACTTATGCGAAGAATGTAATTCAGTATAACATTGATTTGTTTAACAACGAAAATTTAGACCAAAGAATTAGATACCGAGAAAATGAAACGGAGGGATATAACATTACACCGAATTTCTTCATTTCCGCTTTTGTAAACCAAGATTTTGATTTCTCTAAATCGTATTTGAACGAGACAGGAAAACCAATAATGCAGTATCATTTTGAGAACCGATTGTTTGACAGAGACACATTGTTTGTTCAATCATACAACATTAATTTTCTGTTTGTGCTTTCGGCTTATTTATCAAGAAATTCAACATTGAAAAATAATTTCAAAAAAGATACGCAAAAAACATTCAGAGAAAAGTTGGTAGCTTTTATCAATGAAAAATATAAATTTTATAAGGTTAAACCAATTGAAGATAATTTTATTAATCAACATTTTAAGCTGTTGAATGGAAAAGTTTACAAACCATCACAACTTGAAAACGAACTAATTTTAGCCTTTGAAAAAGATTCTGACATTGACGAAGTAATTTCAAAGTTTGAAACTGAATTGGAAGAAAAAACAGACTATATATTAACCTAATCCAACGCTTTTGGTGGCACATTTGCAATTCGCACAAGCCTGCAGCACAAAGCCAAAATTGCAAAAGAGCCACCAAGCCAACGCTCAACAAAGCGGACGAAAAGAGCCACTACCGATAATAGCTAAGTTTTCGTTGCGTGCGCAGCACGAACAATGAAAACCCTGTTGAACGGAAGCTTTGGGAGCTTTTTGCTGGGTAT
>NZ_RJTU01000082.1 GCF_003730015.1 Epilithonimonas hominis
TTTTGAAACTAATCCAAAGTCTCGTCTGATATTTTCAACGGACAAATGGTGCCTTGGATGCGATGATCCAATGAAAAACATTATCGGAAAAGCTATTGTAATCCACGCAGGAGTAGATGATTTTCATACGCAACCAACCGGCAATGCAGGAGGAAGAGTTGGGTGTGTGGAGATAAAATAGGTTTAAGATTATAGGTCAGAAGTTTTAGTTTTAGATTGCTACTATCTAAAAACCTCTACTCAAAATTATATTTCAAAACTTTGGAAGGCATCAATAATATGATTGATTTCCAAAGTTTTTTGTTGGTTTGGAAGCACAGAAATAATATCAAACCGCACTTCTTTATTAATATTATTTTCTTCAATAAAATAGTTGGCTGCTGATATTAATAACTTGATTTTCTTTTTATTAACCGCTTCCTGCGGTTCAAGAAAAGCATCTGTATTTCTGGCTTTAACTTCGATAATGATGATTTGATTTTCCTTTTCAGCAATGATGTCAATCTCCGCTTTCAGATAACGGAAATTGCGAGCGAGAATCTTATATTCTGCTTTGACTAAAAAATCAGCCGCAAGATCTTCGGCAATCTTTCCAAATTCATTATGGTCTGCCATTTTGGACTATTATTAATGAAACTCCATACGTACTTTTTTATCTACTTTCATTTTGACTTCTGAACCAATAATCAATGGTCTGTTGTCGTAAATATGACCATTCGGGAATGCAAAAACTGTTGGAAAATCATATTTTGAAACTCGGTCAGCAATCAGTTGATATGTAAAAGAATCATAGGATTCTTCGTATTCTTTATTCTCTGTTTCTTTTCCCATATTGGTCATCCCGCCAACAATTAATCCTTTGATTTTTTTGAAAACACCTGCTAATTCAAGACTCATAATCATCCGGTCCAGGGCATAAAAATTTTCACCAATATCTTCTATAAATAGGATTTTATCTTTAAAATCGAAGGAATATGGTGTCCCTAGAAGTGCATAAATCAAGGCGAGATTACCGCCCACTAAAATTCCCGAAGCCTCTCCTACTCTATTACTGGGATTCGAATTGATTTTGTATGCAAGATTTTTACCTTTCAGAATATCAAAAATCAATTCATAGCTTTGGTCTGTAACACCAAAACTGGATGTTTTGACTGTTTGTCCGTGGATAGACGCAAACCCTTTTCTCAGTAAATAACTCTGAATAACCGTGTTATCCGAATAGCCGATATACCATTTTGGATTCTTCTTGAATTCTGTCAAATCCAAATGCTGAATGAGATGCTGACAACCGTAACCACCTCTCGAAGCCCAGACTGCAGAAATTTCTGGGTCGTTCAATGCCCAATTAACATCGTTTATTCGCTGTTTTTCTGTTCCAGCGTATGAATAACCGTTTTGGTATTTTGAGTAGAGATTTTCGCCTAAAACTGGTTCGTAACCTTTGGATTTGATTAATCTTAAAGTTTTATCCAATTGTGGAATCTCTACAGAACCTGCTGGGGAAATAATGGCAATCTTAGAACCTTTTTTTAACGGTTTGGGGAAAGTAATGTTTTGCATTGTGTTGGATTTTGAATTCAGAATTTTAAAGCAAAGGTCGCGACGATTTTTTGAATTATTGAAACTATTTCGATGATTGTAACCGTGCAAAATTTTGTGTTAAAGACCTCAATTGTTTTACATCGTATCTGCAGCCCGACCTGAGCGGTTATCCTTTTTGCGAGAGGCTATGCCGAGCAAAAAGATAATAGCGGAGGGCGGAGATAGCTGCCATAAAAATTAATAATTTTATTATACAACGGAGTCCAAAGATGCCCAAAACATTTTATCTGATTTTTGGCTGTTGTTTCTCTGCTTTCTCCAGTTTCTCTTCGAAACTGTTGAATTTTTTGAAACTTTGCAGGAAGATAAATATGCTGAAAATCAGTAGAATAATTCCTACACCTTTTCTTATTTTGTTAGCCACACGCTGATTCAGTTTGTCATGAAACTGTTTTGCCAGGATGATTTTGAACAAATCTATGAGTAAGTACGTCCCGATAACAATGCCGATGTAAAGCACAAAATCCTGAACTTTGGGATAAGCATTCCGAACCGAAATGACGGTTACAAGCCAAAAAAGAACCACTCCAATGTTAAGAAGGTTAAGTAAAAATCCGTTGAGATAAGTCTTCAAATAATTTTGGCTAATCAGTTTTTCTTCGCCTTCCATATGCATTTTAGTCTTGGAAATCAGCATATAAAGTGCATAGATAAAGATGAGAAATGCAGAAATCTTGTAAAATCCGGGATGCTTGTCTATGAGGTACACCAAGTCTGCACTGGCGTAATAACTGACGATAATACAGAGAATATCTGCCGAAACTACCCCAAAATCCAGAGCCAGAGCATGTTTTGGACCACGAGAGAAGCTGGTTTCTATCAATAGGAAAAATATAGGTCCTATAAAGACCAGGCTAAGCATTATTCCTAATCCGACAGCGTATAAAATGAGTTCGAGCATTCGTTTTTTAATTTCGGAACCGGCTGTAAAAATAGAGATTTAAAATTTAAGAAATCCTGATAAACTTATACTAAGTTAGATTTATCTCGCAGATTTTTGTCCACTTAACTTATTTTGGGTTAATTAAAATGTCTACAAAAATAATCTGCGAGCTTTCTAAGGATTTATTTTAATCAATAATTTTAAAATCGAGTTGCTTAGCAATCAAGTTAGCTTTTACTACTTTGATTTTTACTTCGTCTCCCAACTGATAGGTATTTCCTGTTCTGGACCCGACAATTGCATAATTTTTAGCATCTAGGGAATAAGAATCGTCTACCAAATCACGGAGTTTTATCATTCCCTCTGCGCCGTTTTCCGGAATCTCTACCCAGAAACCATACTCTGCAACACCGGAAATCACACCTGTAAAAACTTCGCCAATATGCTGTTCCATAAACTTAACCTGCATATATTTGATGGAATCTCTTTCTGCATCTGCGGCCAGACGTTCCATCGCTGAACAATGTTTCGCCTTCTCTTCCACTTCTTCTTTATTAGGTGATTTTCCACCGTCTAGATAATGCTGAAGCAATCTATGTGCTATCAGATCCGGATAACGACGGATTGGGGATGTGAAATGAGAATAATAGTCGAAGCCAAGTCCGTAATGTCCAATTGGGTCGGTAGAATACACCGCTTTACTCATACTTCGCATTGCCAATGTTTCAATCATATTTTCTTCACCTTTTCCTTTGACATCGCTCAATAACCTGTTAAGTGATTCTGCTACTTTTTTGGTATTCGCCAAGTCCATTTTGTATCCGAAAGAAAAAACAAATTCTTGGAGTGATTTTAATTTCGCTGGATCTGGATCATCGTGAATACGATAAATGAACGTATTACCTGTCGGCTCTTTTCGTTTATTTAAAGATATAAATTCTGATACTTTTTTATTCGCCAAAAGCATAAATTCTTCAATTAAATGGTTAGAATCTTTGCTGACTTTGAAATAAACACCGATTGGATTGCTCTCGTCATCCAGATTAAATCTAACCTCGCTCCTATCAAAGGTAATGGCGCCGTTTCTGATGCGTTCGTTACGCATTATTTTGGCTAATTTATCCAATTGCAAAATTTCTTCTGTCAGGTCGCCTTGCTTGGTTTCGATTCTTTCCTGGGCTTCTTCATAAGTGAATCTTCTATCAGAATGAATGACTGTTCTTCCAAACCACTCTTTATGAACTTTTGCATCCTCATCCATTTCAAAAACGGCTGAAAAGGTGAATTTATCTTCGTGCGGACGCAGTGAACAGACATCGTTACTTAGAACCTCTGGAAGCATCGGCACTACTCTATCTACCAAGTAAACGGAAGTCGCTCTGGCGTAAGCTTCGTCGTCTAGGATAGTTCCTGGTTTTACGTAATGAGATACGTCCGCAATGTGAACACCAATCTGCCAAAGTCCGTTTTCCAATTTCTGAATAGATAAGGCATCATCAAAATCTTTAGCATCTTTCGGGTCAATCGTAAATGTCAGAATATCACGCATATCCCAACGTTTCGCCACTTCATCAGCATTGATACTTCTATCGATTTGGTCTGCATCGTGTTCCACTTCCGGTGGAAAATTATAAGGCAAACCATATTCGGCTAAAATAGAATGAATCTCGGTTTCATGTTCGCCAGGTGCGCCTAAAACGGTAATTATTTCTCCTTCGGGATTCTTGCTTCCTGGTCGCCATTCGCACATTTTGGCGATGACTTTGTCACCATCTTCTGCGCCATTGAAATGATTTTTGGAAATGAAAATATCGGTATTCAATTTCTTCTTATCCAAAACCACAAAACCAAAATCTTTGTCTGCAATTTTCTGAAATGTTCCGACAAAAACCTCTTTTGCTCGTTCCAAAACTTCTACTACAGAACCTTCCAGCTTTTTACCTTTGAAATTGTAAGTTACAATCAGGACTTTATCGCCTTGTAGAGCGTCTTTTACATTTTTCTGATGTACGAAAATATCATCATTGATTCCTTCAACTTTTACATAAGCATTTCCGGATTGGTTGAAATCGATAACACCTGTCAAAGTACCTTCTATATTGAGATTGACAATATATTTTCCTTTCTCGGTTTCTTTGATTTTCTGAGTTGCCAAAAGTCTATGAAGTGCCTGAATCACAAGCTCTCTTTGTCTTGGATTTTTATAATCTATACCTTCCGCAATCTGTTTGTAATTGTAGATTTTGGAAGTTTTCTGATTCATAAAACGCAGAATTTTTCTTCCAATATCCTGAAGTTTCTGTTCGTTTTTATGAGATGTATGTTTTTTGTTTTTCATTTTTTCTAAGTATAATGCAACTTCATTTTATCAAACAACAAAAATAATCCCACAATCGGACTAATTTTGTTTAATAAAGATAAAGTAAAATAGGGGAGTTTTGGAAACCTTTGTATTAATTTTATGGTTTCGTGAGAAAGAACTTTCTCTGTGAAATGCATTGCAAAGATATAACTTTTAAAATAAAGCCTGAAGTGAGATCACTTCAGGGCTTTTATTGTTTTAGCAAAATGCTATTTTATCTACTCTGTTCTGGTGTCTGCCACCTTCGAAATCTGTGGTCAGAAACTTATCTACAATTTCTATAGCCAATTCTTTTGAAATAAATCTCGCTGGAATAGAAATCATATTCGCATCGTTGTGTTGTCTTGCCAATGCTGCAATTCCCGGCATCCAGCAAAGTGCACAACGTATTTTCTGATGTTTGTTGGCTGTGATTTGTACGCCATTTCCGCTTCCACAAATCAAGATTCCTAATTCGTTTTCTCCGTTTTCTATAGAAGTTGCTGCAGGATGTACAAAATCTGGGTAATCTACAGAATCAGTAGAGTAGGTTCCAAAATCCTGAACTTCATACTTACCTTCGAGGTATTTTTTTATTAATTCTTTGTATTCAAAACCAGCGTGGTCTGCGGCTATTGCTATCTTTTTCATTTTTATTTACTTATTATTTTTAAAGGTAAAATGGAATAGCTGGTCTGCTATTTCATTGCTATTTTATATTATTCTTTTATTTCAGTATAAAATTACTACATATTTTGTAATTGTTGGCATAGTATTTTAATACAATTATCAAAAATAATTCAAATTAGTTATCTAAACATCAACGATGTAAAATTAATAATGATAATTAAATAAACAAAATTTATAATCATTAATAACAAGATAATAGATTGTTAGAAATTGTTAGAAAACCTGTGGATAACTTCTGTCAAATATTTCTTTTAGTTTTTAAACAAATTTTGTAATGAAAACTACCAACTAATTTTTTAACAAAATTTTTAGAAAACTTTTATTGGAGATTCCCTTCATTTATCCGCAAGATGGTTTTGAAGAATGAGTTGATTTTATATTTATCAACAATTGTTGATAACATCAATAATTTATTGATTTAAAGAACCTTAATAATGTTAAAAAAATCTTAATTAATCTACATTTCTTGTGATAAAATATTCAAGATTTATTTATCCGCATACTCTCGCCTACAACAATATACTACAATCTTATTTTTTTATAAAAAGAAAAAGAAAGTTGTTTATGAATGTAAAATGACTTTGTGGATTTTTTTTGAGAATAAAATTTCCGAAAGGAGGGAATAAGTTTTAAATTTGTGAAACAAAGAGAGGAGCACTTTTGAATCCCTATTTAAAAACCTTAAATTAAAATTTAATGAAATCGCTGTAATTCGGAAACAAATAGATTATTAAAAATGAAGCGATTGCATATTACAATTAAAAAACAATATAAATTTAAATATGAAAACAATAAAAGATTTCGATTTCAAAAATAAGAAAGCTTTGGTGAGAGTTGATTTCAACGTGCCTCAGGATGAGAATCTTAATGTGACCGATAATACAAGAATCGTTGCTGTAAAACCTACAGTTGATAAAATCTTGGCTGACGGGGGTTCTGTTATATTAATGACGCACCTCGGTAGACCAAAAGGAGAAGTGAATGATAAATATTCTCTTAAACACATTTTAAGCGAGGTTTCTAAAGTTCTTGGGCAAGAAGTTAAGTTTGTTGAAGAATCAATAGGGGAGAAGGGGGAACAAGCTGCTGCTGAACTTCAGCCAGGAGAAATCTTATTATTAGAAAATCTACGTTTTCATAATGAAGAAGAAAAAGGTGATGAATCTTTTGCTGAGCAACTTTCAAAATTAGGAGATGCTTATGTTAATGATGCATTTGGAACTGCACATAGAGCACACGCTTCTACAGCGGTAATTGCTCAATTCTTTCCTTCTACTAAATTTTTCGGTTTACTAATGGAAAAAGAACTTGTAGCGATTGATAAAGTTCTAAAATCTGGTGAAAAGCCTGTAACTGCGATACTTGGAGGTTCTAAAGTTTCTACTAAAATCACGATTATAGAAAATATCCTTCCTGTTGTTGACAATTTAATTATTGGAGGAGGAATGTCGTTTACATTTATTAAAGCTCTTGGTGGTAAAATAGGCAAATCAATTGTAGAGGATGATAAATTATCTTTAGCTTTAGAAATTTTACAAAAAGCTAAGCAACATAATGTAGAAGTATATCTTCCAACAGATGTAATTATTGCTGATGATTTCAATAATGAAGCCAATAGACAAGAATGCAGGATAATGGAAATTCCTGAAGATTGGCAAGGTTTGGATGCAGGTATGAAATCAAGAGAAATTTTCAATGACGTTTTGCTCAATTCTAAAACCATTCTTTGGAATGGTCCAATTGGTGTTTTCGAAATGTCAAATTTTGCTGCTGGAACTATAGCTTTAGGTGATAGTATTGCAGAAGCGACTAAATTAGGAGCCTTCTCATTAGTTGGAGGAGGAGACAGTGTTGCTTTCGTAAAACAATTTGGTTATTCTGATAAAGTAAGTTATGTTTCAACTGGGGGAGGAGCAATGTTGGAAAGTTTGGAAGGCTTAGAACTTCCAGGAGTTGCTGCAATTAACAAATAGAAATTTACTTTTCCATATAAAAATAAAAATCGACAAAAATATTGTCGGTTTTTATTTTGCTTATATTTGACTAAGTTTCAAATAAAAATTTTTAAACGATTCTCAGCCACTTTAATTAAACATCAAAAATAACTGAGATTGTCTAATTTTTGTAATTATTAACAAATTTTGAACAAAATTGGCCGAAAATTGACCGTCATTAATATATCAAAAATCGATTTTCTATTTTTTTTCGATAATATATATCAAACTTGAAAATTCGTTCGAAAAAAGTGCTTTTACGTTGGAAATCGTTCCATGAAAGATTGATTTTAACCAAAAAAGTGGTGATTTCTTATATTTTTCACTCAACATCGAGATATAAAATGAGTCGAGTAGGAGAGGTTTGATTTTTCTTAATTTCCAATTTGGATTTTTTGAAATCAGATTTTCCATTCCATTTTTTGAAAAATGATAGATGTGTCTTGGGACATCATAAGCTGCCCAATATTCTTTATAATGTCTCGCGTCGTAAGAAGTTGGATTTGGAACAGCAATAATTAATAATCCTTTTTCATTTAATTTCTGGTGAAAAGCTTTTAATATCTCATTTTGATTTTCGATATGCTCGAAAACATGCCAAAGCGTAATTGCATCTAAACTCTGATTTTCAATTGAGTTTAAATCATCAATAATTTTTGCCTTTTGAGATTTATTGATTGCTGCATTTCTAGCATCGGAATTTGGTTCAAACCCAAAAGTCTGGAAATCATTTTCAATATATTTTACAAATTCTCCAGCGCCGCATCCATAATCTAAAACCTTAGCGTCTTTTTTAATTCTGTCCACCAGGATATTTTTCTTGTATTTAAGATTAAAAGACTGAAGAAATTTATATAGCTTTTCTTTCAAACTTCCCGAATCCTGATGATGTGAAATATAATCTTCACTTTCATAATATCTTGAAATATTAGATGGAATAGGAGAGGTTTTGAAAACACCTTTTGTTTCCGTTTCTACAATTTCAAATTCTTCTTGTGTAAGAAAAAGGTCTTTAATTTTCATTCTTAATAAAAGTTTTTAAACAAAAATAACAATGAAAAATGACATTGTTCTTTGGAATGTTTCACGTGGAACATTAATAGTTTTATCTTCCCAAATATATTAAAAGTACATTAATATCTGCTGGAGAAACACCACTAATTCTACCTGCCTGAGCAATAGTTTTGGGTTTTACTTTACTCATTTTTTGTTTAGCTTCAGCAGAAAGAGAAGTAATTTTTGAATAATCAAAATCTTCAGGAATTCTGATAGTTTCTAATCTATTTAATTTAGCAACATTTTCCTTTTCTTTCTCGATATAACCTTTATATTTGATATTAATCTCAGCTTGTTCTCTAACTTCATCTGCATATGTGGAAGCAATTTCTTTTATAGCTTCAACAGCTTCTAATTTTTCCAAAGTCATATTTGGACGAGTCAGGATTTGAGCTGCTCTGTAAGCTTGGTCAACAGGCGATGAATCTATTGTTTCAAGAATAGGATTGATGATACCTGGTTTAAGAGAAGTTTCTCTAAGGAAAATCTCTAATTCATCGCTTTTAGCGATTTTTTCTTCAACTTTTCTAAGTCTGTTTTCTTTAGCTAAACCAAGATTATAAGCCTTTTCAGTTAATCTAATATCAGCATTATCTTGTCTAAGAAGTAATCTATATTCAGCTCTGGAAGTGAACATTCTGTAAGGTTCTTCAGTTCCTTTTGTAATTAAATCATCAATTAAAACACCTATATAAGCTTCATCTCTATTCAAAATAAATTCTCCTTTGTCGTGAACTTTATTATGCGCATTGATTCCTGCAATTAAACCTTGTCCTGCAGCTTCTTCATAACCCGTTGTTCCATTGATTTGACCAGCGAAATAAAGGTTTTCAACCAGTTTTGTTTCTAAGGTGTGGTTCAGTTGGGTAGGAGGGAAGTAGTCGTATTCTATTGCATAGCCGGGACGGAAAACTTTTACATTTTCGAAACCTGGAATATGTCTCATTGCTTTTATTTGAACATCTTCTGGAAGAGAAGAACTGAATCCATTTACGTAGATTTCTACAGTTTTCCAGCCTTCTGGCTCCACAAATAATTGATGTCTGTTTCTCTCAGCAAAACGATTGATTTTATCCTCAATACTTGGACAATATCTTGGGCCTAAACTCTGGATAGTTCCGTTAAACATAGGACTTCTGTCAAATCCTTCGCGTAAAATATCGTGTACAGTTTCGTTGGTATATACAATATGACAGCTTAATTGTTTAGTTAACTTAGGTGTATCTAAATAACTGAATTTTTGAGGTTTTTCGTCGCCTTTTTGTTCTTCCATTTTAGAATAATCCAAGCTTCTTCCATCTACACGTGGAGGAGTTCCAGTTTTCATTCTACCAGCTTCAAAACCTAAAGAGACTAATTGTTCTGTGATTCCAAAGGCTCTTGGTTCTCCCATTCTTCCACCGCCTAATTGTTTGTCTCCAACGTGAATCAATCCATTCAGGAAAGTTCCGTTCGTTAAAACAACAGATTTAGCTTTAATTTCGATTCCAAGAGAAGTTATAACACCTGCAACTTTGTTATTTTCGATGATGAGTTGCTTTACCATATCTTGGAAAAAGTCAAGATTAGGTGTGTTTTCAAGTGCTAAACGCCATTCTTCTGCAAACATCATTCTGTCATTCTGTGTTCTTGGAGACCACATTGCAGGACCTTTGGAAAGATTTAGCATCTTGAACTGGATTGCAGATTTATCCGCTACAATGCCAGAATAACCTCCCATTGCATCTATTTCTCTTACAATTTGTCCTTTTGCAATTCCTCCCATTGCAGGATTACAGCTCATTTGTCCAATGGTTTGCATATTCATTGTAACAAGGAGTGTTTTTGAACCAAGATTGGCAGCAGCAGCAGCAGCCTCGCAACCTGCGTGACCAGCTCCAACTACAATTACGTCGTATATTTCGCTTATCATATTTCTATGTTTTAAAGGTAATGTTTCACGTGGAACATTAACCATAATATTGGAACTAGCCCCGAGTGACTCAATATTATTTATTTATTTTATTGAATCGTCGAAGCTCATTCTTCCCTTTGTAGCGGTTACCCCGCAACTAGCTTTCGGAAAAGCATTGGCGTGAGGAGTATGAGCGGAAAGCGGGAAATAGCTCCTAAAAAGTTTTAAATTGATTGATATAAAAATCTTCTTTTGCTCGCATCTGGGTTTGTTCTTCTTCTGTTTTATCCTTGTACCCACAAAGATGAAGAATCCCATGAGCCAAAACGCGATTGAATTCTGATTCAAAGTTTTGTGATAGGGTAGAAGCGTTGTCCAAAATGCGCGGCAAAGATACGAAAATATCTCCCGAAATGGTTTTTCCCTTCACATAGTCAAATGTGATGATGTCTGTGTAATAATCGTGGTCGAGATAATCCTGATTAACCTTAAGAAGATAATCGTCATCACAAAAGATGTAATTGATTTCTCCAGGCTTTTTGTTTTCTGAAATAATAAGGTTTTCCAACCATTTTGAAGTGTCTGGATGAATATCTCGAGAATCGATATTTTCGAAAAAATAGTTTATCATTTTGTTAAAACCAATGTCCTAAAATGACACTGAATACGCCTTTATGTTTGTTAAGTGATTTACTAACGTTGAGTTTGATTTGCCCAAATGGAGATTTGTAGCCTGCCGTTAGACCAATTGAAGTGTAATTGAGTTTGACGGCTTCATCAAATTTTATTGAACTGAACATATTTGCCAGACTGAAATTACCAACTAAGAAATAGTTTTTACCAAATCTCAACTGAAAATCATTGGATGCAATGAAAATGTTGTTGTCGTTCAAAGATGCGAATTGGTAACCTCCAAATTGTTTATAATTGGCTATAGATTGTTCAAAAATTCCACCGACTCTATATTGATAAAAGGATGGTAAAGTTTCTTCCCCTATCGTGATTCCTCCATAAAGATTCAAACGGTAAGTGAACATCTTTGAAATAAAGAAATTCATCTTGATATCAGCTTTTATGGTAATTGGTTTTTTCTCCAACTCTGAATTGAAAAGGTCTATAATTTTTCCTTCTGCATTTAGGTAAAATCCTTTTGTTGGAAAATCTTTGTCATTTTGAGTATCGCTCTTCAGAAAAACGTAAGGATTAAGATATCTTTCAACCTTATCATTTTGTCCATTTTTTTCACTTTCAAAATAATCGTGACTGAAACCACCTCCTAGTGCGAAACGGTCTTTCCATATAGATTGTATAAAAACCTCGTTACGGAACCATTTCCAGCTATCTATGGCATAATTAGAAAAGTTTTTTATATCGAAGCTCATTCCGGAAGAATAAAGTCCAAAACCTGGAATATAGCCGTTATCTATAAAATAGTTAAAGTAGTATCTTGGATTATCACCAATAACTATGTCCATAGATAAATTTGAGTTTCTAAAAAGCAGTCGTTTCGCTGAATAATTCAATAGCAAACCTGTTTTAAAAATCTCGTCATAATGCAACCCGAATTTCAAAAAATGTCTGGCTTCATCCTCTGTAACATATAACTTTAGATAATTCCTGTTATCTTGCTGAACGATGTCATAGTTAATAAACTTATAATTGTTAGTTGCGTACAGTTTATCTATCATTTTATTGACACTTCCATAAGTTTGCATAGAAGGGAGAGTCAATCCCATTTTACCCCGAATGTAGTTGGATTTATAGATTTTTGCGTTTTCTACAGCCAGACTATCTATTTTGTATACACTGGAATAAACAGGATTAATAGATGATCTAATACGCTCAAAATTACGCTGTGGCAATTCTTTTAGAATATCGACGTACTTTACAGCTTCCACATAGCCACTGTCTAAGATTTGCCTTTTGTTATCGTAACTGGTAGCGGTAATACCTGACAGAGCGGGTTTTATATTGATATCGGTGTATTTATATTGATTTATTGTTTCTTTTTTGATTCCAAAATCAATGACTTGATTCATGAGTGAAATAACACTATTCAAGTTTTCCCTTTTAGCTAAAGGCTGATTGAGATCTACCCCAATAACAATATCGATTCCCTTATCTTTTAAGGGTTTAGAAGGGAAATTTACGCTCATAGCACCATCTACATAGATGCTGTCACCAACTTTTACAGGATCCAAAAGAGAAGGGAAAGCTGAACTCGCCATAATAGATGAAACTAAATCTCCTTTCTCAAAAATTTTCATTTGACCACTTTCTATATTAGTTCCAATACACATAAAAGGAATAGGAAGCTTAGAAAAATCATCAATATTAGAAACATTTCTTAGCAATTCTTTTAGCAGGTAAACATTTCTTTGACCGGTACTAATTGAAGAAGGAAGGGTAATTTTTCCATTTTTTAGAGGAACTGTAAAAAGATATTTATCAACACTTTTATTGAAGAAACTAGCTTCTCGTCGGCTTTTGGGATCGGTAATTAATGAGTAGAAATCAGTATCCATTACAATTTTCTCAATATCTTTTCCAGTATAACCCGAAGCGTAAAGTCCACCAACAATCGCTCCCATACTGGTTCCGGAAATATAATCGATTTTAACGCCCAGAGAATCTAAAACTTTCAGAACACCAACGTGCGTAAATCCCTTTGCACCACCTCCAGAAAGTGATAACCCTATTTTTGGATTTTTGGGAATAACAAGATTTTCTTTTACCTGAGAATAACTCATCAGATAAGTTAGAAAAGTAACCAGATAAAAGAGTTTCTTAATCATTTGCTAATTTTTTATATATATTCTTTTGACTCTTGGAGAAATGGAAGTTAATACTTCATAAGTAATTGTACCACAATATTTTGAAAATTCTTCAAGAGTTGGATTTGAATTAAAAATCGTTACAGAATCGCCTTCTTTTGCAACAACATTATCCACATCAATCATCATCATATCCATGCAAATGCTTCCGACAATTGGGCAGAGTTTATTATTAACACCTATATTTCCGACTTTGTTTCCAATCAAGCGCGGAATTCCGTCTGCATAACCAACAGGTATTGTAGCAATTTTTGTATCGTGTTCAGCTTTGAATCTCCTGCTATAACCAACAGATGCTCCCGTTTTGACTTCCGAAATTTGAGAAATTACAGTTTTAAAACTAACCGAATGCTGAAGTTGTTTTTTAATTTCAGGATTCGAAGTTTCTCCAATCATTCCAATTCCAATTCTTACCATATTGTATTGATGATCAGTAAAATTGGTAATTCCGGAAGAATTAAGAATGTGTCTTATTGGCTGATACCCCAATTTATCAATTAAATAAGTTGAATTTTTCTCAAAAGTTTTTAATTGATTCAAAGTGAATTCTTTTTCTTCCGGCATATCAGAAGAAGATAAGTGACTGAAAATACTCTGAACTTTTACATTCATCGTATTCAATTTTTTAGTTAATTCATCCAATTCAAAATCCTTAAAACCAAGACGATGCATGCCCGTTTCCAATTTGATATGAATCGGGTATTTTTGTTGATTTCCAGACTTTATAAACTGCTCATTGAATAATTCTAAAACCCTCAAACTATAAATCTCAGGCTCCAAATTATATTCGATAATACTGTCGTAGCTGTGTTGTTCAGGATTCATAACGATAATTGGCGTTGTGATTCCTTTTTTCCTTAATTCAACACCTTCGTCGGCAAATGCAACGCCAAGATAGTCTATATGATGATGTTGAAGAAATTCAGAAATTTCATAACTTCCTAATCCATAAGCATTTGCTTTTACCATTGCCATCATTTTGGTTTCAGGTTTTAGCAGAGATTTATGGAAATTAATGTTATGAAGAATGGCGTTGAGATTGATTTCAAGAACTGTATCGTGCTTTCTGAGTTCAAGAATTTCCTTGATTTTTTCAATCTCGAATTTTCGTGCACCTTTCAGAAGAATTAATTGATTTTCTAAATCATTAATGACTTTACTTTCAATAAATTGATTGGTATTATTAAAAGTAAAAGTTTCAGAATTAAATAATTTATAAAACGAGCTAATTTCCTCGCCAATAAGAAAAACTTTATCGAATTTTTGTTCGTTAACCAGCTCAGAAACTTCAGAATATAGTTCTTCCGAATTCTCATTAGAATCCAAAATATCTGTCAGAATCAGAGATTTTTTAGGTTTGTTATATTCGCCGATAAACTGAAAAGCAATTTTCAAAGAATCCAAATCCAGATTGTATGAATCATTGATAATCAGATTATTTCTAATTCCTTCAATGCTTTCTAGACGCATTTCAATGGCTTTGAGCGCATCGATTTTTTCTTTGATTTTAAGATTTGATAAATTGAACTGTTTCAAAATTCCAATCAAAGCCAAAACATTGGTTAAAGTCGCTTCATCTCTTTGATTAATTGGTAAAGAAAATTCTTCCTCAAAATATTTGATTTTAATATCCTGAGTTCGGTCATTAACATCAGAAATTATCGTAATATCATTATTACTTTTTAATCCGTATGATATTAATTTTTTACTTGAATATAATTGATTGATTAAATTGCCTGTCAATTCGTTATCAGAATTAAAAAATATAATTTCTGATTGTTTGAATAGCTTTAATTTTTCATTAATTAATTCTTCTTCAGAACTGAAGTTTGCTGAATGAGCGGTTCCAATATGAGTCAATAATCCAATCTTTGGGTGAAAAACATTTTCTTGTTTTTCCATTTCGCCGGGCTTCGAAATTCCAACTTCGAAGATTCCCAATTCGTGTTTTTTATCGATTTGTAATAATGACAATGGCAAACCGATTTGCGAATTAAAACTCTTGGGACTTTTAACTGTAACAAACTCATTAGAAAGACATTGATAAAGCCACTCTTTCAGAATAGTTTTTCCGTTACTTCCAGTAATTCCAATCGAATTGATGTGAGAATGCTCGAAATGATATTTGGCAAGAGTCTGTAAAAACTCAACCGAATTTTCTGTAATGATTTGATTGACAGAATGATTGTCAATCTTATGTTCTGTGATAATGGTGTCAATTCCCTTTTCTATGACAGTCTCGATATATTTCTGACCAGAATTCTTTTTGGTATTGATAGCAAGAAATGCGGTGTTTTTTGTAGAATAAATTGTCCGGCTGTCAAACGCCAAATTTTTGATTTTGATCTCGCCCTTTCCTATGATTTCGGAATTGGTAATTTGTGCAATTTCTTTAGCTGTGTAATTCATTGAATACTAAAAATATACTAATTATTTTCTTTATTTTTATTAAGAACTTCCTCCACAAAAATTCTTCTGCTCACAGCATCATAAGCTTCGGTTTCTCCCAATTCCACTAACTCTTTTCCTGCAGAAGTCCGCATAGAATAGTTGGCAAGATTTCCTGTTCTTCTACAAATTGCGTGAACTTTGGTGACATATTCTGCAGTTGCCATTAGGTTCGGCATGGGACCAAACGGACGACCAAGAAAATCCATATCCAAACCGGCAATCACAACCCGGATTCCATTATTTGCTAATTGATTGGCTACGTCAACAATGCTTTCATCGAAAAACTGTGCTTCATCTATCGCAACCACATCACAATTAGAACCCAACAAAAGAATCTCGGAAGGGCTTTCTACGGCTGTACTTCGGATTTTGGTCTGGTTGTGGGAAACTACATCTTCTTCAGAATATCGAGTGTCAATTCTTGGCTTGAAAATCTCCACGTTTTGGCCTGCCATTTCCGCACGACGGAGCCTTCTGATGAGTTCCTCCGTTTTTCCAGAGAACATAGAACCGCAGATAACTTCCATCCAACCGCTTTGTTTGGAATGATTAATTGTATTTTCTAAAAACATTATTAATTTAGCAAAAAATTGTTTTAAAATTATAAAAGAAAAACTTGACGAAACCTTTTTAGGAACAAAATTGTTCTTAAATTTATATTCATCAAATTTAAGTAAAAATTAATAAGATATATTATGCAAAATTGGCGGGAATCATACGAGAAAATTTTCGGAGAGATGAAGAATCTTTTGTCAGAATTATCAAAATCTGATACTTATGAAGATATTTTGGCAAAAGAAAATGAAATCAATCAACTATATCAAAAGTTTTCTTTTCTAAAAATTTCTCAGAATGTTGAATTTTCGTCAGCGGAAGGTGAGCCTTTGCAATCAATTGAAAATCAAATAATAAATACTAATTCGGATTTGTTGTCAGTTGAAGAATTTGAAGATGAAAATAAGGTTGCAGAAATTATTGTAGAAGAGATAGAAACACAAGATATTTTTGCGAATGTTCCTGAAGTGGAAGAAGTTCATTCTTTTGCTGAGATTGATTCTCAGGAGAATTTAGTCGAAGAAATTATTTCGGAAGATAAAACTGAAGAAATTCACCAGCCGGAAGAAATCATCGAAGAAGAATTTGAAACTTCGAACGAAGAATTGGTTGAATCAATTTCAGAAACGGAAATTGTCAATGAAATTGAAGCTCAAAATTATCACGAAGAAATAGTTGAAGCCATTGAGGAAATTAAAGCTGAGGAAGAAAAACTTTTAGAAGAACCAGCAGAAAAACTGGAACCGATGCAAGATAGCCAATTTTCTTTTGCAATGACAAAAGAAAAGCTTGTTGCAGAAGAAACTTCAAATGATGATTATGAAGCAAGATTGGCAGAGAAAGAGGCTAAACTGAAAGAACTTGAAGAAAACAGAAGAAAAATTGTAGAGTTTTCTAAAGAAGATACGGAGCCGAAGGAAAAATCTCAGGAAGTTTACGAATCTCCAAATCAAGAAACGCATCACGATAAAAAATTCAAATTGGCAAACATCAAAGGGTTGAAAGTGGCGAAATCTTTATTCGAGGATGATCATTTGGAAGAGCTCGAAAAACCTTCTCCAGTTCAAAATTCTGGAAGTCTTTTAAAGAATAATGTTCCGACAGATTATATGGAAGCGCCGAAGCCAAAGCCAGAATTCAAGCTGGATTTGAATGACCGGATTGCTTTTTCTCAGTATTTATTTAATGGAAGCCAAAGTGAACTTAACCAAGTCGTTTCCATTCTGAATTCTTTCAATTCTCTGGAAAAAGCTAAGGAATTTTTAAGTGATATCTATTACGAGAGAGATTGGAAAAAGGTGGATTCTTACGCACAAAGATTGTGGACTTTGGTTGAAAATAGGTTTTTGTAGATGAGCGGTATTTTATATTTTGTTCCAACACCTGTTGGAAATCTGGAAGATATGACTTTCCGAGCTGTGAAAGTTCTGAAAGATGTGGATTATATTTTGTGTGAAGATACAAGAACTTCTGGCGTTCTTCTAAAACATTACGAAATATCTAAACCTCTGAAATCCTATCATTTACATAACGAACATCAAGCTACACAAAAAGTGATTGATGACCTCAAAAATGGTCAAAACATTGCCATCATTACCGATGCAGGAACTCCGGGAATTTCAGACCCAGGTTATCTTTTGTCAAAGGCTTGTGCGGATGATAATTTGGAAATGATTTGCCTTCCCGGAGCAACAGCTTTGATCCCTGCGCTTGTGGTTTCCGGATTACCAAATAATGAGTTTCTTTTTGCCGGATTTCTTCCTCAAAAAAAAGGAAGACAAACTAAATTGAAACAATTGGCCGAAGAAAAAAAGACAATTGTTCTTTACGAAAGTCCGCATAAAATCAATACAACGCTTGAGCAGATCAAAGAATTCTTTGGGGAAGAAACAAAAGCGAGTTTGAGTCGGGAAATTTCGAAAAAATTTGAGGAAACTAAACGTGGGACAATCAATGAGTTAATTGAATTCTCGAAAAGCAAAACTTTAAAGGGTGAAATTGTTCTGATTGTGAATAATAGTCTTTAAAATTTGAGAGATTAAAAATTGTATATTTGTCTATAATCATTATAGTTATGACTTCCATTATTATAACACCCAGAAATAAAAAAGAACTTAGTGCTTTGAAACATTTTATCAAAGCTCTGGATTTGCCTTATAATGAAAGTAAAGAAGATATTTCAATCAATACAATAACAAAAGAACAATTTGAAAAGGAATTGGAGAATAGTTATTCTATCGATGAATTTTCGCAGAAAACAACTCAATTTTTACAAAATCTCAAATGGAAAAGATAGAAATCTTCTTCAAAAAGGAAGTTGAGGATTTCTTTAATGCATTGGTTCTTGAACTTTTCGAAAAGGATTATTTTTCGAATTTGGAAAATGCAATAGAATACAAAGAAAAATTGATTTCATCTATAAAAAATTCTATTAATCTATTTCCAGCTAAAAGAACTCCTAAAAAATTGAAATCCTATGGAAGTCAATATGTTTTCTACAAATCAAATCAAAAAACAACTTGGTATATTTTCTTTGAAAGATTTGATAATAAATTCCTCATCAAACACATTACAAATAACCATTCAAAAGATGCAAAATATCTTTAAATAAATTATAAATTGTTCTGATTGTGAATAATTCGATATGAAAAATAATACGTTAGATAGATATGAAATTGAAGATTTAGAATTTGCTTTATCAGATTTTGAGAAGCAATACGGAATTCATTTTAATCAAGATGAATTGAATTCTATTGAAAGTATTGAACAATTAACCGAAGCTATTTCAAATAAATTTGATTACGAAAGTTCTAGTGATTGTACAAGTCAACAAGCTTTTTACAAATTGAGAAATGTTTTGAATAAATTGAATATTGGAAATCAGAATATCAAACCAGATTTAAAATTGAGAGAATTAATTCCAAGAAAAAATCGAATTCAGAAAGTAAAAGAACTTGAAACAGAATTAGGATTCAAACTGGATGTTCTTCGAGCAAAAAACATTGTGTTGTACTTATCAATATTTCTTTCGTTATCAACAATAATACTTGCTTTTTACAACTTTTTTTATGCGTTGATTTTAGGAATTTCTTTGTATTGTGTTTTTGAATTTCTTTTTAAAAATGGAAAAGAATTTAAAACTTTCACAGTAGGAGAATTGGCAAATAAAATGGTTTTGGAAAATTATTTTAAAGCTAGAAGATCTTCAAACACAATTAATAAAATTGAATTTAAAAAAGTAGTTTTAGAATGGTTTTCTGACAGAATGGATATGGATAAAAAAGAACTAAACTCTGCAAAATTCATTTAAAGCATTATTTTTGCCATAATAAAATTAGAAAACATTATAAAAAAATATGGGATTACTACAAGGTAAAGTTGCCATCATCACAGGTGCAACGCGTGGAATCGGAAGAGGAATTGCAGAAGTTTTTGCCAAAGAAGGTGCAAAAATAGCATTCACTTATGCTGGTTCTGTAGACAAAGCAAAAGCATTAGAATCAGAATTAAGTAATATTACAGAAATCAAAGGCTATCAGTCCGATGCGTCGGATTATGATGCTGCCCAAAAGTTGGTTGAAGATGTTTTGGCAGAATTCGGAACAATTGATATTTTGGTAAATAACGCAGGAATCACAAGAGATAATTTGATGTTGAGAATGTCAAAAGAAGATTGGGATACGATTATCAAAGTTAATCTGGATTCGGTTTTCAACTTGACGAAAGCGGTTATCAAACCAATGATGAAAGCAAAATCTGGTTCAATCATCAATATGACTTCGGTTGTTGGTGTGAAAGGAAATGCTGGTCAGGCTAATTACGCGGCTTCAAAAGCGGGCGTTATTGGTTTTACTAAATCTATCGCTTTGGAATTAGGTTCCAGAAATATCCGTTGCAACGCCATCGCACCAGGTTTTATCGAAACTGAAATGACTGCTGCATTGGACGAAAAAACAGTTCAGAGCTGGAGAGAGGGAATTCCATTGAAGAGAGGAGGACAACCAGAAGATGTAGCTAATGCTTGTGTGTTCTTAGGAAGCCAAATGTCTTCTTACATTTCTGGTCAAGTTTTAAATGTTGACGGAGGAATGTTGACTTAATTAATAGAATATCAATTAATTATAAAGCTTTTTGTGCAACACGCAAAAAGCTTTTTTTATAAAGAAATTATGACAATCAACGGAAAGAATTACAACAATATTTTATTGGTTTTTGCACTGGAATCTGAAGCGGGGAACCAATTTGATAACTATAATAAAATCTTTGTAGGAATAGGGAAGGTTAAAGCGACTTACAATCTTACAAAAGCCATTCAAAAAATTAAACCAGATTTGATTATCAATCTAGGAACAGCTGGAAGTACAACTTTTGACCGAGGAAATGTTGTGAACTGCAGTCGTTTTATTCAGAGAGATATGGATGTTAGAGCTTTAGGTTTTGAAAAATTTGAAACACCGCTTTCCGGCGAACCAGTTCTTCTGGAATATGGATTAAATATTAAAAACCTCCCCAACGGAATCTGCGGTTCCGGAGACCAATTCGAAATGGAACATATCAATCCGGAATACAATGTCATCGATATGGAAGCTTTTGCATTGGCGAAAGTGTCTGAGCAGGAAAAAATCGATTTTCTATGTTTGAAATATATTTCTGACGGAGCAGACGGAAATGCTGCTGATGATTGGATTCAAGAGGTTAAAAAAGCTTCAGTCGCATTGAGAAGAGAACTAGATAATTTTTGATAAAAAACCAGCCGAATTTGGCTGGTTTTTGTTATTTATTTCTGCAATTATCAACGACAGTAAAGGTTAATGAGTCAAACTTTTGTTCCAATTTATAATCAAAGCCTTCCGTTTTATTATTATTGACATAGAAGTCAGAATATTTTATTGCATCAACATCATTATCTGATGATACACCAATTTTAACTTCTTTATTACTCATTGTTCCCGAACCTAGAATTGAAACATTTCGTAATCTAAGATTTTGTTTATCGATATTTGCTTGAGGAATTTCGATTTTAATGCCTTTTTCGTCAACATAATAATATTGATGATTAATTCTTCCGTTAAATTTTTCAGAAAGAATTAAAATTCCATTTTTATAAAACTCAAAAATTTCTTTTCCATTTTCTTTTCTTATCTTTTGTCCATATTTTTCTTCATAAACAATTCTTAATTTCCCAATATAATTTTTAGGAAAAAGAAATATTTTTGGACTTGTGTAATTGCAAGCCTTTAAAAATAAAATAGTAGACGGAAGATATAAAACTATTGGAACTACAATACTTATTATTTTAAATTTATTTTTAGAATCAGAAATCAAAATAAAATGACAGCCAAGGATAAATATAAATCCAAGATAAACAACTAAGTAAAAGCTTATTACACAAGCAATAAAGCTTATGATAATTAAACTTAAACCAATATTGAATTTTGTGAAAATCAAAATTTAAATAATTCTAAAGAAATTATCCGTTAAAAACTTGATTTTCCTGCTCTTGAACACGGATAAAAGTTGTTCTTTTAGATAATTCTTTCAATTTAGATGCACCAACATAAGTACACGTTGAACGAACACCTCCTAAGATATCTTTCACTGTATCAGCAACTGGACCTTTATATGGAACTTTCACAGTTTTTCCTTCGGAAGCACGATATTCTGCAACGCCACCGGAATGTTTGTCCATTGCTGTTTGAGAACTCATTCCGTAGAATAATCGGTAAGTTTTTCCATTTTCTGTAATCAGTTCGCCACCACTTTCGTCGTGTCCAGCAAACATTCCGCCGATCATCACGAAATCAGCGCCACCACCAAAAGCTTTAGCAACATCTCCTGGAACTTTACAGCCGCCGTCGCCGATGATTTGACCGCCTAAACCATGCGCCGCATCAGCACATTCTATAATTGCGGAAAGTTGAGGATAACCAACGCCCGTTTTTATACGAGTTGTACAAACCGAACCAGGACCAATTCCAACTTTGATAATATCCGCGCCAGCCAAAATCAATTCTTCCACCATTTCGCCAGTTACGACATTGCCAGCCATAATGATTTTATCAGGGAAGTTTTGACGTGCTTTTTTCACAAACTCTACAAAATGTTCAGAATAGCCATTGGCAACATCGATACACAAAAACTGAATTTTCGGATTGGTATCTAAGATTGTTTTGATTTTCTCTTCATCCGCTTTTCCGGTTCCTGTACTCAAGGCAATGTATTGGTAGAAGTCATCGTTTTTATCTTTCAGAAAATCAGACCATTCCTGAACAGAATAATGCTTATGAATGGCAGTAATAATTTTCTCTTTGTAAAGTGCTTCCGCCATTTCGAAAGTTCCGACCGTGTCCATATTGGCAGCAATCAGCGGAACGCCGCTCCATTTTTTTTGAGTATGAAGAAAAGTGAATTCCCTCTCTATTGTCACTTCGCTACGGGATTTGAGTGTGGAACGCTTCGGACGAAACATCACATCTTTGAACCCTAACTTGATTTCGTTTTCTATTCGCATACATCAAAATTAACATAATAATTTTGAATGACCGACTGCCTGCAAGGTCTTTATTTTGACGTCAAAGAATATTTTAAAAGTAGAAATAAAACTTATAAGGATAGTAAGCAGGCAAAATCCTTATCAATTATTGTAATATGAGATAATTTGACACGGTTTTTGGTTTACAGGAAACCATATTTTATTTCGTAAATTTGTCATATGCAATTCAAACTTCATTCAGAATATCAGCCGACGGGAGATCAGCCGCAAGCCATTGAAAAACTGGTAGATGGCATCCAAATCGGTGAAAAATATCAAACGCTACTCGGTGTTACAGGTTCCGGGAAAACGTTTACTGTAGCCAATGTTGTCCAGCAGGTTCAGAAACCGACTTTGGTTCTTGCGCATAATAAAACTTTGGCAGCACAGCTTTTTATGGAGTTTAAAGAATTTTTTCCGGACAATGCGGTGGAATATTTTGTCAGCTATTACGATTATTATCAGCCCGAAGCTTTCATTGCGTCCACCAATACTTATATCGAGAAAGACCTGAGCATCAATGAAGAAGTCGAAAAATTGAGATTATCTGCAACGGCAAGTTTACTTTCCGGAAGGCGTGATGTTCTCATTGTGGCTTCAGTTTCGTGTATTTATGGTATCGGTAACCCAACGGAATTTCATAAATCATTGATTACATTAGATAAAAATGAAAAAATATCCAGAACAAGGTTGCTTCATTCGCTGGTTAGTGCGTTATATTCCCGGGCTTTAAATGAATTTCAGCGTGGAACTTTCCGGGTAAAAGGTGATGTGATTGATATTTATCCGGCTTATGCAGATACGGCGATCAGAATTCAGTTTTTTGGTGATGAGATAGAAAAGATCCAGAGTTTTGATCCTATTTCCGGTAACGTTTTATCAGACTTCGATTCTATTAATATTTACCCAGCCAATCTTTTCGTGACAACTCCTGAGACCATGCAGAGTGCGATTCGCCAGATCCAAGATGATTTGGTTAAGCAGGTTGATTTTTTCCAGGAAATTGAAAAACCTTTAGAAGCTAAACGTTTGGAAGAGCGTACCGAACTCGACTTAGAAATGATTCGTGAATTGGGCTACTGCTCCGGAATAGAAAATTATTCCCGGTATATGGACGGACGTTTGCCCGGATCAAGGCCTTTCTGCCTACTCGATTATTTTCCGAAAGATTATCTGATGGTGATAGACGAAAGTCATGTTACCATTCCTCAGGTTCACGCAATGTATGGAGGTGACCGAAGTAGAAAAGAAGTTTTGGTAGAACACGGATTCCGTTTGCCTGCTGCGATGGACAACCGCCCGCTAAAGTTCAATGAATTTGAAGATATGCAGAATCAGGTGATTTATGTTTCGGCAACGCCTGCAGATTATGAATTGGAAAAAACCGGAGGAACTTATATTGAACAGATTATTCGACCAACAGGACTTCTTGACCCAGTTATAGAAGTCCGTCCAACAATGAATCAGATTGATGATTTAATTGAAGAAATCCATAAAAGGGTAGAGCTGGACGAAAGAGTTCTTGTGACGACTTTGACCAAAAAAATGGCGGAAGAACTGACGAAGTATTTTACAAAAGTTGGAATCCGAACAAGATATATTCATTCTGATGTTGAAACTTTGGAAAGGATTCAGATTATGCAGGATTTGCGTCTAGGATTGTTCGATGTTTTGGTTGGTGTCAATCTTTTGAGAGAAGGATTGGATTTACCAGAAGTTTCCTTAGTTGCGATTCTGGATGCGGATAAAGAAGGAATGTTACGTTCTAGAAGGTCGATGATTCAAACGGTTGGTAGAGCTGCGAGAAACCTAAATGGACGAGCCATAATGTACGCTGATAAAATGACGAAATCTATGCAGGCAACGATAGATGAAACTAATTATCGTCGTGAAAAGCAGATGAAATATAACGCTGACAACGGCAAAGTTCCACAAGCTTTGAATAAAAAAATCAGTGAAAACCTTGTGGGAAGAAGCAAAGATTTCCCAGATGAAAAATATACTCAAAAACAAATATTACAGGAAGTTGCGGAAACCAAAGCCAGTTATGGAAGCGATGACATCGAGAAGATTGTAGAAGCTAAACAAAAAGAAATGGAAGCTGCAGCGAAAAATCTTGATTTTATAAAAGCTGCGAAATTAAGAGATGAGATTGCTGCTCTGAAAGCATAAATAAAAATGTTGGAATCAGTTTCCAACATTTTTTATTTAAAACCTGTAAGTCGTAGTCTTAGGTTTTTGATAATCCACTTTTCCACGGATTGGAATTAATAGATCCATCAAACCATTGAGTTTGATCTCGTAAATTGTTGAGAGTTGCATTCCCAATTTTCCTTTTGGGAAACCTCCGTTTCTGATAAACCATTCTAGATAAGAAATGGGCAGGTCTGCTAGAATTGTATTTTGATACTTTCCGAAAGGCATCTTCACAGTACAAATTTCTACAAGGATTTCAGGGTTTATTTCTTCCATTTAAATTATAATCTTAGTCACATCTACATCATCATCTTGATTAGGAATTTTCAATGGCGGAGGAGTATCTTCTTCCGAAAATTCATCCCTGTAAACCTGTATCAATAAAACGGTTATAGACATCAGAATTGGTCCAAAAATAAGTCCCATAAATCCAAAAATGTTCATACCCATTATAATTCCAAAAACGGTGATTAAGGGATGGATGTCTTCTAATTTCTTCAATAATGTAAATCGCAGAAGATTATCGGTCAAACCGACTACCACAAGACCATAGATTAAAACTCCAACGCCCGGGCCTGTCTGTCCTTCGGCAATCATAAAAATCCCTACAGGAAGATAAATAATCGCAGCGCCGACAACGGGCAACATAGATGCAAGCGCAGTTAAGGCAAATAAAAGCATCGGACTTGGAGCTCCAAAAATATAATAACCAATCGTAGCGACAATACCTTGTCCAAGAGCAACTACAGGAATTCCGATCGCATTTGCCATTACTAACTTTACAAATTTATCTCCCAGCATTTGCGTATTTGTTCTCTTGAAAGGCATTGCTTTGGCAATAATTTTTTCAAAAAGTCTGGCTTTTACAAACATAAAATACAATATAAAATACATTGAAACAATCACTGTAAAAGTATTGAACGTCGTGCTCAGGGCTTTAGTAGAAAATGTTCCAGCAAAATTGGTAACTTTAGTAATATTCTCTTTGCTGAGGATATCAAACCCTACTTTCTGATAAACAAAGTGATGAATCTTCTCCAAAAACACATTGAATTTCTGCATATAAACCTGAGCATTTTCCATTTTGGAAACCAATTGGTCAACCGTAAAATAAACGGGTAAAATCAGAATAACAAGAGAGCCTAACATCAGAACTGTTGATGCAAGCCAGGGTTTCCAGTTTTTTTCCTCAATCAAATAAAAATTGAATTTTCTACAAATAATGTAAAGCGTAACGGCTCCTAAAAAAGAAGGAATAAATAATGCCAGATTCCAGCAAATTAACCCAACTAAAACACATATAACAAGAATTAATGCAATCTGTTTAATAATAACAGAATCTATTGGTTTACCAGAATCTGACATAGTTTATTTTAAAATTTTTATGATGTTAATTGTCTTGGTGCGCCACAAATAGCGCAATATGCAGAATACATAACTGCTATAAAGAAAAATCCAGTAAAAATAATGCCAACCCCACAAAGAAATACGCCACAAAACGAAATTAGAATGCCTAAAAAAGAAGCACCCAAGAGAACACCGTAGTTTTCTTTAGTCAATTCGAAGGATTTGCTAAGAGTATCACCCACGCTTTTATTCTCAAAAAATACAATTGGAAGACCCAAAAAGAAAAATGGAGCGATAAAAATAGCAGGTAAAATACACATAACAAACAAAATAGAAATCGCAATATTGGCAATTACTAAAAACAAAATAATGTTACCAGTATTTTGTTTATATCCGATAAATAAGTCAGAGAATTCAATTTTTTGCTTATAATTAGCTTTATTCAAAACGTTTAAAATGCCTGGGTAAATAGGATAGAATAAAACTCCTACAAAGAATGAAAGTCCCATTGTCGCCCGAAATCCAGGAATGTGAGATATCGCAGAATAATCACCATTTCTTAAAGAATCATTAATTATTTCCTGAGCCTCCAAAGAATCATACCCAACAAGGCTTTGCAAAATAGATGATACGATAGATGAAACGATTGCAACCCCAATCAAAGTTACAATAGAATAAAGAATAATTGTTTTATAATTCTCAAAAGCGTGAGAGATTATTGCACCGGTTTCTTTAATTGGCGAAACACCTCTGGTGTCAAATTCACTGAAATTGTCCATAAAAGTTTATTTTGTAGTTGATTATCAAATCTACACAAAAAAAATCTTAAACGGGTGAACTCAATAAAAATTATTCCTGAAAATCAGCGACAAAATGCTTATAAAGCACATAGATTACAGCGTTCCAAAACGGAAACGTCACGAAGATTCCGAAAAAAAACATCAATACTCCACTGTAAGAAATGATAATTGATGCCAGAGTTGCCATGATAAACAACAAGATGTTATTGCGAAAAACCTTTACACTGATCTGGAAAGCCTGAAAAAAATTGTAGTTTTTGAAGAAAACCAGAGAAGGCGTCAGCAGCAGCATTGGAATCCAGATGAAAAAAAGAATCAGCAGATAATTATTGATGATATTCCAGAACAATGCATAGATCACGAATAAGAAGAAATAATGCCCTCGGAATCCCGCAAAAAGGTCAGAAATATGTGGCGGCTCACCAAGATCCAGTTTTCTGTAGATCTTCAAAAAACCTATATTAAGAGGGAAAATCACAGACTTTATGACCATAACCACCATCGCAAAATATTGGGCGTTTTCAGTTTTCATAATTTCAGAATACTTTTCCACAAATACTTTTGTATCAGAGTAAAACAAATCCTGTATCTTTAAAATTTCTTCGAATAATCCGTAATAGCGAAATGCATACATCGATGAGAACATAAAAATGGTAAAATAAAGCACAGAAAACAGCAGCTGAAAAGGCAGCGTTCTCATCCAATATTGATAAGCTTCTGAGATAATATTTCCGATTTCAGGTTTTGGTGTCGTCATTTTTCAAACTTTTTGCAAAAGTAAAGGATTGAAATTGATAAATCACATTTTAAGTCTTTTATCTTTTCTCTATCATCTTTTTTATATTTTTGTTTTTATGTTTCAGAATCCGAATTTTCAAAAGATGGACGAGTTTTCAGAGAGAAAAGAACCCTTCTTTTTTCTCATTAATTTTTTGATGGATGAAGTAAGAATTTTCACAAAAAATGAAATTGAAAATAAAGCTTTGTTGATTAATTTTCCGAACATTACAAACGATGTAGATTATCACACTGAGCGGAGTCGAAGTGTTGAATGGAAATCATTTCCTGAAACTTTGGAAGAATATCAAAAAGGATTCGAAATCGTTCAGGAAAACCTCAGAAAAGGAAATTCTTATCTGACAAATTATACCACAAAAACTGAAATCGAAACCAATCTTAGTTTGGAAGATATTTTCAGATTTTCAAAGGCAAAATATAAAGTTCTGTTTAAAGATGAATTCGTTTTTTTCTCGCCGGAAACTTTCGTGGAGATTATTGACAACAAAATTTTTACACATCCGATGAAGGGGACAATTGATGCAGAAATCGAAAATGCAGAAAATATCCTGAAAAATGACCCGAAAGAAAAAGCGGAACATTATACCGTTGTGGATTTACTTCGAAATGATTTGAGTATGGTTGCGGATAACGTTCAGGTGAAAGAATTTCAAAGAATCGATTATATCAAAACCAAGCAGAAAAATCTCTTGACAATGAGTTCCGAAATCGAAGGCGAAATCAAACCAGAATATCAAAATAAAATCGGGACAATTCTTCAAAAACTGTTGCCGGCTGGTTCTATTTTAGGCGCTCCAAAACCCAAAACTTTGGAAATCATTTTGGAAGCCGAGCCATATGAAAGAGGATTTTATACAGGTATTGCAGGTTATTTTGACGGCCAAAATCTGGATTCCTGCGTGATGATACGTTTTATTGAAAAAGAGAACGAAAGGCTGTTTTTCAAAAGCGGAGGTGGAATTACCCATCAAAGTGACCTTGCCAGCGAATATGAAGAAATGAAAAACAAAATCTATGTCCCGATTTATTGAAAGCATCAAAGTTGAAGACCAGAAAATTTTCCTGAAAGAACTTCATCAGAAAAGAATGAACGACACTTTTTCACACTTTGGAAAAGTATGTAAAATCAATATTTACAGTTTATTTCTCAATCTGGAACACGACGAAGACGGGCTTTACAAATTCCGAATCGAATATGATTTGGAGAACAATTTCAAAACGCAGATGATTCCTTATGTGATTTCAGAATTAGATGATTTTGAATTGGTTATTGATAATGAAATTGACTATAACTTTAAGTCTGCTGACAGAACTCAATTACAAAAATTGAAAGATAAAAGTCACGCTGACGAAGTCATTATTGTGAAGAATAATCAGATTACAGATACTTCTTATTCTAATATTTTGTTCTTGAAAGATAAAACTTGGTTCACGCCGAAAAGTTATCTTCTGAATGGTGTGATGAGGCAGAATCTTTTACAGTCAAAAGAAATCAAAGAAACCGAAATTACTTTAGATAATATTAAAGAATTCACACATTTTCAGTTAATCAATGCCTTGAATGACTTCGATGATATGTTCATTTATCCGATTGAGAAAATCATTAATCTCCCGAAAGAGGAATCGGATTTGGAGTTTTAATTAAAATCAAAAAGTCTTCGACTCCGCTCAGACTGACGACCTTAAAATAAAGCGTTATTATTAGCTGTCACACTGAGCGGAGTCGAAGTGTTCTTACTTTAAAGATTCAAAATACTGTTTCAAAATATCCGCATTATTACATCCTGAAGTCATTACTTCCAAGATTTTCGGTTTAGAAGCTGGCTTGAAATAATTTGGTAAAACGCGGTCAAGAGAAATTTCGTCTTCAACTCGTGTATAATCGAATCCAAAATTCTTGGCTAATAATTCGGCATTTCTATGATGTTGCGTTGCAATGAACTCGTCCAAAGCATTAGTTCCACTCGGTCCGGAAATGATTTTGAAAATGTTACCTTCACCATTATTGAAGATCACAATTCTCGTATAAGGCGGGATGTACTGATTCCAAAGTCCATTGATATCATAGAAAAACGACAGATCGCCGGTAATCAGAATCGTGGGTTCATCTTCCATCATTGCAAACCCCATTGCCGTAGAAGTACAACCGTCGATTCCGCTGGTTCCACGGTTGCAATACACATCATATTTCTGATATTCAAATAATTGTGCATATCGAATTGCCGAAGAATTGGAAAAATGAATTCTGTAATTTTCAGGAATTTGATTCGATAATTGTTTAAAAAGATAGAAATCCGAAAAAGGTGCTTTGTTAAGATATTCTCCGTGTTTGGCGTCTTTTTTATCTTTCAGAACATCCCAAAGATTGAAATAAGGTCTTGGTTCCAGATTGATAGATTTCAATAGTTTGGAAAAGAAAACTTCTGGTTTAGTTTCAATCTTTTGACTTAAAACATAATAGGTATCAGGCTGCCAATATTCATCGATATGCCAATGTTGCTTTGGTTTTGCTTTTCTCAGGAATTGTTTCACTCTTTTAGAAACGACGTTTTGACCTATTGTAATCAGCAAATCCGGCGCATAAGTATGATAATCTTCCTCAGTAAAATCAGTGATGTATCGGTCGATATGAGCGAAAAATTTATCGTGCTGAAGATTGGAATTCATTTCTGTTAAAACAACAACCGTGTGATTTTTAACCAATTGTGAGAGTTGAGCTTCCAATTCCGGATTGGGAGGCAATGTTCCAGCCAAAATCATAATTCTTTTCGAAGTATGCCAATCTGCAACAAGATTGGACGGAATCTCATAATTCTTTTTCTGAATTGTTTTCTCAACCGCAGGCATTACAGGCAATTCTTCCAACAAATTGTAAAGAGGTTCTGTCAAAGGAATATTGATGTGAACCGGCCCGTTTTTTTCGATACAAAGTTCAACCGCCTTTTTGATGGTTTCGAAATTGTAATCATCAGAACCATCTTTCTCATCTTCCAGCAATTCGAAATCGCCATAAGAATGCTGTTGGAAAATATTTTTTTGACGAATCGTTTGCCCGTCAAAAATATCCACAAAATCTGCCGGTCTGTCCGCCGTTAAAACTAAAAGTGGTACATTTTGATAAAATGCTTCCACAACAGCCGGATAATAATTGGTCGCCGCAGAACCGCTTGTGCAAGTAATTGCAACAGGTTTTTTAATCGATTTTGACATTCCCAAACCTACAAATGCAGCCGCTCTTTCGTCCACAATACTATAACATTGGAACGCATCAATCTCAGAAAAATGAATCGCCAAAGGTGCGTTTCTGGAACCTGGGGAAATGATGATTTTATCGATGCCGTATTGCTCAAGAATATGTGCGAGAATCTGGATGCTGCGTTTTGCGGAATATTGCTTCATTTGGAAAAATTACTGAGAAATAAATCAGTTTGCAAATTTAATGAAAAGACTTGTTTTATTTTATCGCAAAGGCGGAAAATTATAGACACACTATCGATTTTAAGTCGCAAGGTTATATTGTGATTTTAATTTTGCGACTTTTAACGAATTGCAATTAAGAATAATTTGTGACTTTGCGGTAAATACTAAAAAAATCGCAATTGTTGAGTTCTGCTTCCTGTAAAATGTTCGGTTGTGAGAACCGCTCTTTCCTGATTATTAAAAAATTTCTTCTTCCCAATTTCAAAAGTTTTATGAATCATTTCTGCGATGTTTCCTTCGCCTTGATACCGTTGGAAAAATCGTTTTTCACCAAGATTTCCGCCACGCATGGAGCGGATGAGATTCAGGACTTTGTCTTTTCTGTCTGGGAAATGCGCTTCCAACCATTGAACGAAAACGGGTTCAACAGTGTCATTTAGTCTTACCAAAGTATAACCGCAACTTCTTGCACCAGCTTGGGAAACAGATTTCATAATGGATAAACTTTCGTCACTTGTCAAAGCCGGAATCACGGGCGCTATCATCACATTCACAGGAATATTTTTCTCAGATAAAACTTCAATCGCTTTCAGTTTATTCTTAGCTGTCGAAGTTCTGGGTTCCATAACTCGTCTCAAATCTTCATTCAAAGTTGGAATGCTCATATTCACAGAAATCAGATTTTTCTCTGCCATTTTTTCTAGGATGTCCAAATCTCTCAGAATCAAAGCGTTTTTGGTAATAATGGAAACCGGATGTCTGTAATCCAAACAAACCTGAAGCAATTTTCTTGTGATTTCGAATTGTCTTTCAATGGGTTGATAGCAATCCGTATTTCCGGAAAGCATAATCGGTTTTGGAACGTATGATTTCTTTTGGAAAGTCTTCTCCAAAAGTTGAGGTGCATTCTTCTTGACCATCAGTTTTCTTTCAAAATCGATTCCAGCGCTGTAACCCCAAAATTCGTGAGTTGGCCTTGCAAAACAATAAGAACAACCGTGTTCGCAGCCTTGATATGGATTCATCGAATAATC
This sequence comes from Epilithonimonas hominis, assembly GCF_003730015.1. Taxonomy (GTDB): domain Bacteria; phylum Bacteroidota; class Bacteroidia; order Flavobacteriales; family Weeksellaceae; genus Epilithonimonas; species Epilithonimonas hominis. Next base: position 32,428 of record NZ_RJTU01000082.1, read on the forward strand.
CATAGCCAGATCTGGACTTTTCAAAACATTGATAATCGTCTTTGGAAAAACTTCTGTAACCTGCGTCTTGATTTTGTCCAATTCATAATCTTCCGGCTCGAAAGTATATCTGTCGAACCGGTTGATGACATTGCGTTGCGCACCTTGACCTTTTGGAATTAAATCTGACATTAGAATCTAATTTTCTCGCAGATTTAATTGATTTTAGCAGATTTACAATGAGAAATAATTTGCGCAACCTGGAAAATCAGCGAGAGAATGAGTTCAAAATTATCACTTGGAAAATGAAAAATATCTTAAAATTCTTGAAAGTTTTCCACAAAAAATCCGGCACATAAAGAACCGGAAATTTGTATAATTAAAATAGTGTGTGTTTAAAGGAATGCGTCCAACTCTACACCATCATTTGGAGAAGCATAACATTTCTTTGGCGATCCAAATAGCAAATGATGATCAGAATAATCACTTTTATAAATTCTGTTTTTTAAATATTTTCTTACTGCAATTGCGCTCAGGACCGCGGCTGTACCAAATAATCCTGCAAATATTATTTCGATATTTCTCTTCATACCAATATTAATTTCAGTTCTCAAAAGCAAATAGTGTTCCTTTTTATTTTATCCAAAATAACAGTTTTTGCAATTCAGTGGGTTTTTTCTACAGTTCGGTCAATATTTATTGCTTAACTTCTGTTATTGAAATAATTTTGACTCAAGAAATTAAAATATGAATAAGAAACCATTAATTACACTCACGTGGATTACACTAGGCTCATCCATTTTTTTCTTTACTTTTTTCTCAGATGAAAAAACGTTGGAAAGTTTTGGCTATAATTTAGTCATTTCGGGAATGTACGCTTTTGGATTAGGCTTGACCAATGGTTTTCTAAATGATTTCCTTAATAAAAAACTTTCTTGGACTGAACAAACCCGACTAAGAACCATCTTAGGAATTGTACTAACCGTTATTGTCAATTTTATAGTGGTTTACGGATGTAATTTTATCAATTTTGTTATCATTCAAAAAGTATCCACACCTGATGAATTCTTTTCTGGCAAATATAATTTTACCAATTGGTTTATGGTCAATTTTGCCTTGATGATTTCAGCTTTCCTTCACGCCAAAGGTTTTATGGAGGAGCTTAAAAAGAATACCAAAAAAGAAGTTGTAGAACAGAAGTTAATCGCAAAATCTGCCAACGCGCAATTCGAATCGTTGAAGAATCAACTGGATCCACATTTTCTTTTCAATTCTTTGAATGTTTTAACAGCTTTGATTGATGAAAATCCGGAACAGGCACAGAAATTCACGACATCGATGTCAAAGATTTACCGTTACGTTTTGGAACAGAAAGATAAGGAAATGGTAAAAGTGGAAGATGAGATAGAATTTGCTAAAATCTATTGCAATCTTCTGAAAACCAGATTCGAAGACAGTGTTAATTTTATTTTTGATGTTAATGTCGATGATTTGCAAAAGTTAGTTGTTCCGCTTTCGTTACAATTATTATTAGAAAACTGCATCAAACATAACTATGCAACATCCAACAAACCTTTGAACATCAGAATCTTTACAGAGGGGAAATTTCTCTGCATCGAAAATAATCTCCAGGTAAGAGAACAACTGAAAGAAAGTGCAGGAATAGGTTTGGCCAACATCGTTCAGCGTTATGCATTACTTACGAAAGAAAACGTTTTTATAGAAAAATCAGAACACAATTTTAAAGTAAAAATTCCAATATTAACAGAAATAAAATCTCAAACAATGACAACTTACACCTCAGAAACAGCAGAAAATATCGCTTACGAAAGAGCGGTAAAAAGAGTAAAGGAATTGAAAGGATTCTACGGAAATTTAATCTCATATTGCATTGTGATTCCGTTTTTGGTTATCATTAATCTATTGACATCGCCAGGACAGCTTTGGTTTTATTGGCCAATGTTAGGCTGGGGAATCGGACTTCTGGCTCACGGGATGAACGTCCTCGCAATCGGTAGAAACTGGGAAGAAAAGAAGATCCAAGAAATCATGAACAATCATAAATCAATTTAAAAATCAATAAAAATGGAAAATGTTAATAAAGAAAATCCACGTTACGAACTAGCGGTGGAAAGAGTGAAAAAAATCAAAAATTTCTATTCTGGATTGCTTGTTTTCGCCATTGTATTCGCAGTGGTTTATGGTGTGAAGTTCTTTAAATACGGATTTCCTCAAAAACTTGGTGAGACGCAGGTTTCTTGGATTTTCATCATCTGGGGACTGATTCTAGCAATTAAAGGCGTGAAGTTATTTTTCTTCAATTCCGATTGGGAAAATGATATGATTAACAAAGAAATTAAAAAACAGAGCAATGGAAATTATTAACGATAAAAATGACATCCAGTATCGCGAAGCGGTGAGAAAAGTGAAACGTCTAAAAAGCTTTTATACACATTTGACAATCTATGTTTTAGTAAATCTGTTTCTTATTTTTGCTAATTGGAGTGAAATCCGAGAAGAACATAGTATTTGGACTTGGCAGATTTGGGCAGTTCCATTATTTTGGGGAATCGGATTGGTAGCACAAGCAGTAGGTGTTTTTTGTCCAGGATTTTTCTTTGGAAAAGATTGGGAAGACAAGAAAATTAAAGAATTAACAGAGAAATATAAATAGTTTATCGCTAAGACGCTATAAATATTTATATCGAAAAAAAATTGAGCGCAAAGTTTTAAGCAGTGAGTATTTGCACCTTTGCGATAATAATTAAACTATAAAAATGATAAGAACGATAATCATCGAAGACGAAAAACCAGCAGTCAGAAGACTTGAAAAATTATTAGGCTTATTTTCTGATTTAGAGGTAGTTGCGAGCCTTAATTCTGTGGAAGAAGCAGTGGATTGGTTTCAAGAAAATGAACATCCGCAATTGATTTTTTCAGACATAGTTTTAGGCGACGGATTATCGTTTGATATTTTTGATAAAGTTTCAACCAAGGCTTTTATCATTTATACGACGGCTTTTGACCAATACACTTTGAAAGCTTTCAAGCTTAATAGCATTGATTATCTTCTGAAACCAATTGAAGAAGAAGATTTGGCAAAAGCTATTGAAAAATTCAAATCGTTCTTGCCAGAAGAAGGAACGGTTGATTCGCAGGAAATCAGACAAATTGTTCGGAAAGAAAAATCAACTCTTTCCAGAATTTTGGTAAAAATCGGATACAATCTGAAAGTGGTTTCCATAAATGAAGTGAGTTGTTTCTTCAGCGAAAATAAAATCGTTTACCTCCAAACCAAAGAACGAACTTATCCAACAGATTTCACTTTGGATGAGCTGGAAAATGTTTTGGACAGCACTAAATTTTTTCGGGTAAATAGGCAATTCATCATCAGTTCAGATCATATCAAAAACATCCACACTTCCCCGAATTACAAAGTTGATTTGGAGTTTCAGCCTGATGAAGAAATTACGGTAAGTAGAGAGCGAGTGAAAGATTTTAAAGATTGGCTGGCGGGAAACTAAAATAAAAACGCCCGAGATTCTCGAGCGTTCTACTTAAAATATTATGAGTGTGAAATTGGGTTATCTTCTAGGACCATTCATTGCAAAGTCTCTGTCTTTTTTCCAGTCTTTATGTTGGTAAGCCATATAATTCTCGTATTGTTGTTTGTTCAGGATTTTTTTGATTCTTGCGTCGTATTCTCTTTCGCTCAATCTTTCTCTTGACAACCATATCGATTTTCTTTTGCTGAGCCGGATTCAATCTGATTCCTGCAAAATCTTTTTGATATTGATGAGATTCTACTTTTACGTTTCTCATTCCATTGTCTCTTTTCTGTGCACTAGCAGCGAATGCGATAAATAAACTTGCTGCTAAAACTAACTTTTTCATAATTTCTAATTTTAATGTTAATTGGCGTTCTTGTTTAATTAGATTCAATATTGATGCCTGAAAGCGCCTTAAATAGTGCATTATAGATGAACGATGATTATTTACCGACAAAAAAATCAAAAGTATAGATGAACGGTTTTATTTGAGCAAATTGAATAAAAAAACCATTGAAAATTTTGAATGGTTTTATATTTAAACACGTTTTTAATCTAGCTGATCACTCCACTTCCAATCAATTCATCATCGATATACCAAGCAGCAAATTGTCCTTCAGCAATTGCCGATTGTGGGTTTTCAAATTCCATAAAAAAACCTTCTTCGAATTGATAAATCGTTGCTTTTTCCAAAGTTTGTCTGTAACGGATTCTTGCCATAACATCCATAGATTCTCCGTTTTTCAATTTCAAATCCTCACGAACCCAATGAACTTCAGAATTATCAATTTTTAAAGCTTTTCTGAAAAGACCAGGAAAATTTCTTCCTTCACCAACAAAAATAATATTGCTTTCCATTTCTCTGGAGATGATGAAACAGCTCTCTTTGTGTCCGCCGATTCCCAAACCTTTACTTTGTCCGATGGTAAAAAATTGCGCACCTTGATGTTTGCCAATCACTTTTCCATCTTCTTTTTTATAATTGATTTTAGCCGACAGATATTCTACTTCTTCTTGTTTTGAATTGAAGCTGGGTTGAGGTTTATGATATTCAGCAAAATCATTAAAGATTTCTACAATTTCACCTTCTTTCGGAACCAACTGTTGCTGAAGAAAAGTCGGTAAACTCACTTTCCCAATGAAACAAAGCCCTTGCGAATCTTTCTTATCTGCCGTTACCAACTCTTGTTCTTTTGCAATTTCACGAACTTCAGGTTTTGTTAATTCTCCAATTGGAAATAAGGCTTTTGATAACTGATCTTGACTCAACTGACAAAGGAAATAACTTTGGTCTTTGTTATTATCTTTCCCTGCTAAAAGATGAAAAATCTCTTTTCCATTTTCATCAATTGTTGAATTTACTCGCGCATAATGTCCTGTCGCCACTTTCTCAGCACCAAGCGATAAGGCTGTTTTCATAAACACATCGAATTTCACTTCGCGGTTACAAAGCACATCAGGATTTGGCGTTCTGCCTTTATGATACTCATCGAACATATAATCTACAATTCTTTCTTTGTAGAGCTCACTCATATCAATTACCTGGAACGGAATTCCTAATTTTTGTGCGACGAGAAGCGCATCATTGCTGTCTTCAATCCAAGGACACTCGTCCTCCAAAGTTACCGACGCATCATTCCAATTGCGCATAAAAAGTCCGATAACCTCGTGACCCTGCTGTTGCAAAAGATAAGCGGTCACGCTAGAATCTACACCTCCGGAAAGGCCTACTACTATTTTCATTTAATTTCAATTTTACGAAACTCTTGACGGGAGTTCTTAGTTTGAGCTGCAAAAATACAATTAAAATATTCGCCAAAAAACCATAATTTTAAGCATCGATAAAAACAATCTTATGAAGAAAATATTTACTTTAAGTTTAATTGTATGTAATGTTTTTTGCTTTTCTCAAATCGCGATGAGTTCCGGAACTCAAACCAACCGTTGGACTTTTGGTGGAGGTTTAGGAATCGGATTTGGGAGTAATTCTTATTTCAATTTGCAGCTTTCACCGAGAGTGGGTTATAAAATCACAGACCAATTAGAAGGTGGGATTATCGGAAACGTTTCTTGGCAAAGTTCCAATTATTATAAATCAACAATGGTTGGAGTGGGTCCTTTCGCAAATTATTATTTTGCCCGTTCGTTTTTCGTAGGTGCTAATCTTCAGCAATATTTTATCAATTCGAAAGAAAAATTCTCAGGTTATAAATACAATACAGATGAAACTGCGCTTTATCTTGGTGGTGGTTATATGCAGAATATTGGCAATAATGCTTTTATACAATTCGGGATAATGTATAACGTATTGTGGCAGGATCGCGACAGCATTTTCAGCACAGGATTTGTACCCAGTGTTGGTGTTGTTGTAGGATTATAAAAAAAACCGCCTAGAAAAAAGGCGGTTTTTTGTTTAAGATTTGATACTTTCTTTATTGTTTTTCTCTTTTTGGGAAGAACCTTCCAAAGCATCTTTAGCTTCATTAAGTTTTAAGATAACCGTTTCGCCTTCACCAAATTGTTTGTTAACCAACATTTCTGCTAATAAATCTTCTATATATTTTTGGATAGCTCGTTTTAGAGGTCTTGCTCCAAAATCTTTGTCCCAACCTTTTTCTGCAATGAAATCTTTGGCTTCATCTGTCAACTCTACTTTGTAACCTAATTTTTCCAATCTGCTGTAAAGTTTGTTTAACTCCAAGTCTATGATTCTTCTGATGTCCGCTTGTTCCAGAGAATTAAAGATAATGATGTCATCGATCCTATTCAGGAATTCCGGTGCGAATGCCTTTTTCAATGCACTTTCAATAGTAGATCTTGCTCTTGCATCAGAATTGGTTTTCTTAGCAGAGGTTCCGAAGCCGACACCATCACCGAAATCTTTAAGGTCTCTAGTTCCGATGTTGGATGTTAAAATGATGATTGTATTTCTGAAATCGATTTTTCTTCCAAGAGAATCCGTTACGTGACCTTCATCCAAAATTTGTAAAAGAATGTTGAAGACATCAGGATGCGCTTTTTCTATCTCGTCTAAAAGAACTACAGCATAAGGTTTTCTTCTAACCGCTTCCGTCAATTGTCCGCCTTCTTCGTAACCAACGTATCCTGGAGGCGCACCCACCAATCTAGAAACCGCAAATTTCTCCATATACTCACTCATATCAATCCTGATTAGTGCTTCATCAGAATCAAATAATTCGCGGGCCATGACTTTTGCAAGCTCGGTTTTACCGACACCCGTTGTCCCCAAGAAAATAAATGTCCCGATTGGACGGTTAGGATCTTTCAGACCAGCTCTATTTCTCTGAATGGCTTTCACCACTTTCTTAACAGCATCCTCCTGACCAATTACTTTTCCGTTCAGTTTTTCGTCCATCTGTGCCAGTTTATCCATTTCGTTTTTACCAACTTTGGTTACCGGCACGCCACTCATCATAGAAACCACTTCCGCCACATTTTCCTCTGTTACTTCTTCTTTTCTCTCCTTCACATCCTTATCCCATTGTTCTTGGGCAAGATTTAATTCGATTTGAAGTCTTTCTTCTTCGTCTTTCAGCTTTCTAGCCTCAAGATAATCCTGAGCTTTCACTGCTTTTTGTTTCAATTCCTTCACTTCTTCGATACGAGATTCGTGGTCGATGATTTCCGTAGGAACTTTCATATTCTTGATGTAAACTCTGGAACCAGCTTCGTCCATCGCATCAATTGCTTTATCCGGCAGGAATCGGTCTGTTATATATCTTGATGTGAGATTAACGCATGCTGCAATAGCCTCGTCTGAATAAACAACGTTATGATGATCCTCGTATTTGTCTTTAATCTGATTCAGAATTTGGATGGTTTCTTCTATAGACGTAGGCTCTACCATTACTTTCTGGAATCGTCTTTCTAAAGCGCCATCTTTCTCGATGTACTGTCGATATTCGTCCAAGGTTGTAGCACCAATGCATTGAATTTCGCCTCTTGCCAAAGCCGGTTTGAACATATTGGACGCATCCAGACTTCCAGTAGAACTTCCTGCGCCAACTATTGTGTGTAACTCATCGATGAAAAGAATGACATCACGGTTTTTCTCCAATTCAGTCATTATCGCTTTCATTCTTTCTTCAAATTGTCCACGATACTTGGTTCCTGCAACCAGACTTGCAAGGTCAAGTGTGATGACACGTTTTCCATAAAGAACTCTTGATACTTTTTTCTGCTGAATTCTCAAAGCCAAACCTTCTGCGATAGCAGATTTACCAACACCTGGCTCACCAATCAAAAGCGGATTGTTTTTCTTTCTTCTTGATAGAATCTGAGAAACTCTTTCAATTTCCTTCTCACGCCCGATAACAGGATCTAGTTTTCCGTCTCTTGCCAAAGCAGTCAAATCTCTGCCAAAATTATCTAGAGTAGGGGTTTTGCTTTTCTGGGCGCCAAGATTTCCTGTCGGTTTTTTCATTTGGCTGTAAGGCTCGTCCTTTTCCTCATCGTCATCATAAGCGCTGTTTTGAGGTAATTGATCGGTGTTTTTCAACATCGTTCTATACGCTTTCTGCACGGCATCGTAATCAATATCATAAGCCTGAAGAATGCTCGAAGTAGGATCTTCCTGTTTGTATAGTACACCTAATAAAAGATGAACCGTATTGATATCTGCAGACTGATACTGTCTGCACTCCAGCTCGGAACGTTTTACGGCCTGATCCGCCATTTTTGTAAAAGAAATACTACCCATATTGGATGTGAACGGGTTAGAGTTTACAGCGCTCAGGGTTTCGATTTTTCTCTTTATCTGGGTAAGGTCGGCATTCAGATTTTCGAGGATTTCTTTTGCAGAATTTTCAGTTTTGATAATTCCTAAAAGGAAATGTTCAGTATTCAGAAACTCACTCTGCAAACGCCTTGCTTCATTTTTGCTTTGCTTGAACACGCGGTTCAAACCGTCTGAAAATTTATAATCCATAATTAAAAATATTCACTAAGTTATGTTTTTTATAAATAATCCTACAATTATTAATTGTAAAATTTGTAAAATTTGTTTTGCAAATTAATGGCCAATCAGAAAAACGGGACTTTCTGACCATATTTTTTTATCCACTCAAAAATGTTTAGGTTTGTAGTTCTCAAAATTAAACTATGAATAATTGGGCAGAATATGTAGGTTATGTAGCATCGGCATTTGTGGTCGGGAGCTTTTTATTAAAAGAGATTAAGACGATCCGTCTTGTCAATCTGATAGGCTGTATTTGCTTTGTTATCTACGGCGTCTACAGCGGGATGCTTTGGCCTATTATTATTCCAAACGTTATATTGGCTTTGGTTCAAATTTATCATTTGGTAAGAACTATTAAATCGTGAAAATCATTGTAAGTGTTTTTAACAATCTGCAGACTGACCAGCGAGTAGAAAAGGTTTGCAAGACACTTTATGATAATGGTTATCACCCACATCTGATTGGTAATGATTGGTTGGGCGCGCCCGAAATGGAAAGACCTTACCCATTTTACAGAATTAAACTAAATTCAAAGAAAGCTCGTTTCGCATACATAGAGTTCCAGAAGAAACTCTACCGTGAGCTGAAGAAAAATGCTGACAATAAGACCATTTTGTTGGCCAATGATTTGGAAACAATAGTGCCAAATTATCTCATTTCTAAAAAATTAGGCATCCCTCTGGTTTTTGACAGCCACGAAATTTTCACCGAAATGCCAACAATACAAGGCAGATGGGTGAAAAAAATATGGAAAGCAGTTGAAAAGAAATTGGTGCCTAAAATAAAAAGAATGATCACTGCTAGTGATTCCTATGCCAATTGGTTTGTGAAAGAATATGGGATAAAGAGACCTACTGTTGTCAGGAATCTGCCAAGGAGATCTCATTTTTCCGGTATCAATGATAATGACACAAAAATCATACTTTATCAAGGGTGGCTAAACTATTCCCGCGGGGTGGACAAGGCCATTCTTGCTATGAAAGGGATAGACGATGCTGAGCTTTGGATTGCAGGATGCGGACCGGCGGAAGATTTTTACCGTGCAGTTTCTGTTGAGAATCATTTGAAAGATAAAGTCAAATTTATCGGAAAGCTTACACCGGATGATCTGCGGAAGGTTACGCCGCAAGCAGATGTGGGAATCAGCATAGAAGAAAATAATGGGTTGAGTTATTATTATTCTCTACCAAACAAAATTTCGGACTATATCCAGTCCAGGGTTCCTGTTGTTGTATCCGATTTTCCGGAAATGAAAAATATTGTGAATACTTTTGGTGTTGGAGAAATTATCGAAAATCATTCTAATGAACATCTTGCAGAAAAATTGAAAATTGTTCTGGAAAAAGGAAAAGCTTCATATCTTCACAATTTAAATGTAGCTGCAGATGAGCTTTGCTGGGAAAATGAAGAAGACAAAATCCTGAAAATATTCTCCGACGCTGCAAAAGAAATTCTGTAGAAGGTTAACTTTTCTAGGCTTTAATTATCTAATAAGTAATTGTATGATTTTTGTATTATAATCAAATAAATAATTAAAAAAAATGAGAACTTTCATCGTTTTAGTAGCTGCTTTTTTTTCAGTTGTTAGTTGCAGCAGTCAGATTTATTTAGATCCTTCTACGCTTGAATCTGCTATTACCAATAAAGAGTTTAATTATAATGCAACCAGAGCATTCCCGATGAATGGTGATGTCAACAATGTTCTAAACTCATTACCAAACACTTCTTCCAGCAGAATTCTGAACCTTGATCCTGGCTATGGGTTTAATCTGAAAAAAGACATTCTCAGTGTAGGTTTGCCTTATTTCGGGCGTGCATATAATGCTGTTCCGGGTGATGCTAATAATGGAGGCGTCAGATTTGAATCAAAAGTGTTTGATATAAAAAAGTCTTCAACTAAAAAAGGAAACACACTGTTGATTATCACACCGAGAGATACGAAGGAAAACTATATTTTTAATCTTGAGATTTTCAAAAACGGCAGTGCATTTCTTTCTGTTCAGTCTAACAACAGGCAGCCAATAAGCTTTGATGGTAACATCTCGGTAGATCAGTAATTATTTCCGGAAGAGCTTATTAACAAAATCACTTGCTTCAGAACTTGGATTAGACAACAGTTCTGAAGCCTTTTTTTTATGCGCCAGAAAAGAGTTTTCCAAATGATGGTTATTCTTTGCTTTTTCGAGAATGTATTCACTTACCCAAAATTCAAATCGTTTCTGAGCCTGATTTTTTCTGGTTTCGAGGAAAGTTCCATTCTTAATTTTCAACGAAATATAATCATCTATTTTATTAAAAACTTCGTCCAATCCAGATTTTTCCAAGGCTGAGCCAAGAATCACAGGGATTTTCCAGTTTTTTTCCTTTGGTGTGATGAATTGCAATGCTCTCGAAAGTTCAGTTTTTGTCATTTTAGCTTTTGAAAGATTCTCAGAATTAACTTTATTAATGAAAATCAAATCTGCCATTTCCATAATGCCGCGTTTGATACCTTGCAATTCGTCGCCAGTTCCGATGACTTTCAGAAAAAGAAAAACGTCCGTGATATCATTGACTAAAGTTTCACTTTGCCCTACACCAACGGTTTCTATCAAAATATAATCAAAACCAGCGGCTTCACAAATCAAAAGACTTTCGAAAGTGGTATTCGCAATGCCACCGAGAAATCCAGAACTTGGACTAGGGCGGATAAACGCATTTGGGTCTTTTGCCAATTCTTCCATCCGTGTTTTATCGCCAAGAATACTTCCTTTGTTGATCGAGGAACTGGGGTCAATTGCCAGAACAGCGACTTTTTTTCCTTGCTCGATTGCATATTTTCCAAAACTTTCAATAAATGTCGATTTTCCCGCACCCGGAACTCCCGTAATTCCAATCCGAACTGATTTTCCTGAAAAAGGTAAAATTTCTTTTAATAATTGATCCGCAATTACCCGATGTTCAGGCTTTTTGCTTTCGATAAGTGTAATGGCTTTTCCCAAAATCCTTTTGTCAGAAGATTTGATTCCGGAGATGTAATCCTGCAAGCTGAGTCGTTTTGTCATTGGGAATTTGGAATTGTTACAAATTGGGCTTAAGGTAATTTTCGGATTCTTATATTTTCTATTTTTGATAAGAAAAAAATCCAAAAATATGAAAAAAACGATATATGCCTTGTGTTTTGTAGGTGCAATTATCTACTCGTGTACTACAAAAACCGTTGCAACTTCCACAGCTTCTAGCAACACTAGCGAAGAATATGAAACTAAAGGTAAAACCGTATTTGATGAAAGTTGTGGCAGATGCCACGGTCTTCCGGACGCTTCTGACCACACCGCAGAACAATGGAGCAAAATCATCGCAAGAATGGCACCAAAAGCTAAACTAAATGCGGAAGAAACCAATTGGGTTTTGGCTTACGTGAATGCTAATGCTAAGAAATAATAATTAATTCTCTAAAAATTTCTCCAAAATCTCCACAGCACATTTTGGCAAATTGGTTCCAGGACCGAAAATAAAATCGGCGCCATTGGCATATAAAAACTCATAATCCTGTTGCGGAATAACGCCGCCAACAACAATAGTGATATCGTCTTCTCCGAGTTTTTTAAGTTCTTCCACAACTTGTGGAACAAGTGTTTTGTGACCAGCAGCCAAAGAAGAAACGCCTAAAATATGAATGTCATTTTCCACAGCTTGTTTCGCCACCTCTTCCGGCGTTTGGAACAATGGCGCAACATCGACATCAAATCCCATATCAGCAAAAGCTGTCGCAACGACTTTTGCACCTCGGTCGTGACCATCTTGTCCCATTTTCGCCACCATAATTCTTGGTCGCCTTCCTTCCGCATCTTCAAATTTCTGACTTAAAGAAACTGCTTTTTCAAAGTATTCATTTTTTCCTGCATTCATAGCATAAACTCCTGATATGGTTCTGATATTAGCTTTATAACGTCCGAAACTTTCTTCCATCGCATCGCTCATTTCGCCAAGTGTTACTCTTCTTCTTGCCGCTTCTATACAAAGTTCCAGAAGGTTTCCGTTGCCAGTTTTCGCGGTTTCGCGGATTCTATTTAAAATTTCTTCGACAGATTCTGCATTACGATTTGATTTAATCGAGTCTAATCTTTCGATTTGTTTTCTGCGAACCTCTGTATTATCAATGTCAAGAATGTCGATGTCGGTTTGTTTTAGATTGGATTTGAAGGAATTAACACCGATGATGAACTCTTCTCCACTATCGATTTTGGCTTGTTTCCTTGCAGCAGCTTCCTCGATTCTCATTTTTGGGATTCCGGCTTCGATGGCTTTTGTCATACCTCCTTCTTTTTCTACTTCATCGATGTATTTCATTGCTTCATCAATCATTTGTTGTGTTAATGATTCCACTAAATGGCTTCCGCCCATTGGATCGACCACATTACAAATTCCGCTTTCCTGTTGAAGAATGATTTGGGTATTTCTGGCAATTTTTGCAGAATAATCTGTTGGAAGAGCAATCGCTTCATCCAAAGCATTCGTGTGAAGAGACTGAGTTCCACCTAAAGCTGATGACAATGCTTCAATAGCAGTTCTTGTGATATTATTGAACGGTTCTTGCTCTGTTAAAGACCAGCCAGAAGTTTGAGAGTGTGTTCTGAGAGCTAAAGATTTTTGATTCTGAGGATTAAATTGTGTCAGTAGATTGGCCCAAATATATCGAGCGGCACGCATTTTTGCGATTTCCATAAAGTGATTCATTCCTATGGCCCAGAAAAATGATAATCTTGGAGCAAAATCATCGACGTTCATCCCGGCTTTGATTCCCGTTCTTACATATTCTAATCCGTCTGCAAGCGTATAAGCCATTTCTAAAACTGGCGTTGCTCCGGCCTCCTGCATATGATAGCCGGAAATAGAAATGGAATTGAATTTCGGAATATTCTTGGAAGTGTATTCGAAAATATCTGCGATGATTTTCATTGATGGCGTTGGCGGATAGATATATGTGTTCCTAACCATAAATTCTTTCAGAATGTCATTCTGAATGGTTCCGGACAATTTATCCTGAGAAACACCTTGCTCTTCTGCAGCAACAATATAGAAAGATAAAATTGGTAAAACGGCGCCATTCATCGTCATAGAAACCGAAATCTCATCCAACGGAATTTGATCAAAAAGGATTTTCATATCCTCAACCGAATCAATTGCAACGCCCGCTTTTCCAACATCACCAACCACTCTTGCGTGATCGGAATCATAGCCTCTATGAGTTGCCAAATCAAAAGCTACGGAAAGACCTTTTTGCCCCGCTTGCAGATTTCGTCTGTAAAAGGCATTTGATTCTTCGGCTGTTGAAAACCCTGCGTATTGACGGATGGTCCAAGGTTTCTGAACATACATCGTGGAATATGGACCGCGGAGAAAAGGCGCAATTCCTGCGGAACCGTTCAAAATCCTTTTGTTTTTGACGTCTTCTGCTGTGTATTTCGATTTTAGTTCCAAACCGTCTTTTTCAAAAATGTAATTTTCTGAATTCGAATTGAAGTCAATATTTTGAAAATCAGGGTTTTGGTTTTTTATTTTGTGGCGCATTTTCCTTTTATCTTATTAAAGTAAATGTAATAAATTTTGAAAATGTGGTGAACCACAAAAGGCACAAAAGTTTTTTACACTTAAGTTAGGTTGAGTTAATACTAAATGGTTATTAAGAACACAAAAGTTTTTTATTGGAGCACTTCGACTTCGCTCAATGTGACAACTCTAATTTACTCTTGAGAATTTAAAAGTGTCAGTCTGAGCGGAGTCGAAGACTTTTTACTTGAAGCGACAATTTGTCATTAATTTTTGGATGGTCTTTTTTTTGAGATTTGTGTTTCAAAATTTAAAACAAAAAATAATATAAATATGGCAACAGGAAGTATTAATGTATCGGTGGAGAATATTTTTCCGCTGATTAAAAAGTTTCTTTACAGCGATCACGAGATTTTTTTGCGTGAGCTCATTTCTAACGCGACTGATGCAACGACGAAGTTGAAACACCTCACAACAATCGGTGAAGCGAAAGTTGAATACGGCAATCCGATGATTGAAGTGAAAATTGATAAGGATGCAAAAACGCTCACTATCAAAGATCAAGGAATCGGGATGACTGGTGAGGAAGTTGAGAAATATATTAACCAAGTGGCTTTTTCTGGCGCCGAAGAATTCCTAGAAAAATATAAAGATTCTGCAAAAGATGCGGGGATAATCGGACATTTTGGTCTTGGATTTTATTCTGCGTTTATGGTGGCGGAAAAAGTTGAAATCTTGACTAAATCTTACAAAGAAGATGCAAAAGCAGTTCGTTGGATTTGCGACGGAAGTCCAGAATATACACTTGAGGAAACGGAAAAATCTGACAGAGGAACGGAAATCGTGCTTCATATTGCGGAAGATTCTACGGAGTTTTTGGAGGAATCTAAAATTCGTGAACTTTTGACGAAGTATAATAAGTTTAATCAAATTCCGATCAAATTCGGGACGAAAACTGAGACTTTGCCTTTACCGGAAGGTTCTGCGGAAGACGCAAAACCAGAAACGGTTGAGGTTGATAATATCATCAATAACACCAATCCGGCTTGGACAAAATCACCATCTGAATTGAAAGACGAAGATTATAACAATTTCTACAGAGAATTGTATCCGATGCAGTTTGAAGACCCATTGTTTCACATTCATTTAAATGTGGATTATCCGTTCAACTTGACAGGTGTTTTGTTCTTTCCGAAATTGGGAAATAACCTGAATATTGAGAAAGATAAGATTCAGCTTTATCAAAATCAAGTCTTTGTAACGGATGAGGTTAAGGGAATTGTTCCTGATTTCTTGATGCTGCTTCGTGGAGTTATTGATTCTCCGGATATTCCTTTGAACGTTTCCCGTTCGTATTTGCAGGCAGACGGTGCGGTGAAGAAAATCTCTTCTTACATCACGAAAAAAGTGGCGGACAAAATGGTTTCTTTGATTAATGAAAACCGAGAAGATTACGATAAAAAATGGAATGACATCAAAATCGTTATCGAGTACGGAATGATTTCGGAAGATAAATTTTATGAAAAATCGGACAAATTTGCGCTTTACCCAACGACGGATAACAATTATTATCTTTGGAATGAACTGATTGATAAAATCAAACCAACTCAAACCGACAAAGACGGAAAAACGGTGATTCTTTATGCTAACAATGCTGATGAACAACACAGCTACATTGAGTCTGCAAAAGAAAAAGGCTACGAAGTTCTTTTGTTGGATTCGCCGATTGTTCCGCATCTCATTCAGAAATTGGAAGCTTCCAAAGAGAATGTTTCTTTTGCGAGAGTGGATGCAGACCACATCAATAACTTAATCAAAAAAGATGAGCCAAAAATTGCTAAACTAAATGATTCGGATAAAGAAGTTTTGAAGAAACAAATCGAAGAATCGATTAACGACCAGAAGTTCACCGTTCAGTTGGAAGATCTGGATTCTACAGATGCGCCATTTACTTTGACTCAGCCGGAGTTTTTCAGAAGAATGAAAGATATGCAGGCAACTGGCGGAGGCGGAATGTTCGCAATGGGCGGTTTCCCTGAGATGTATAATTTGGTTGTGAACTCTAATTCTGATTTCGCTGGTGAATTACTGAAAAAAGAAAATGCTGAAGAGAAAAAAGCGATGATAAATCAAGCTTTAGATTTGGCAAAATTGTCTCAGAATCTTTTGAAAGGAAAAGAACTGACGGATTTTATCAAGCGTAGTTTTGAAAGTTTGAAGTAAAATTTAGATA
This sequence comes from Epilithonimonas hominis, assembly GCF_003730015.1. Classification (GTDB taxonomy): domain Bacteria; phylum Bacteroidota; class Bacteroidia; order Flavobacteriales; family Weeksellaceae; genus Epilithonimonas; species Epilithonimonas hominis. The sequence goes on from NZ_RJTU01000082.1 coordinate 48,698, forward strand.
TTAATGAAAACAAAAAAGGAACTCAATTTTGAGTTCCTTTTTTGTTATTTAATTTTCGAAAGTACATCTACCGTTTCTTCCAGATAGAAATCTCGTTCAAGATTTTTTCTCCAGTTTTCGGTTTTCTTAGCAAATGCTTCGTCTTTTTTGATTCTTTCCGCTTCGTCTGTATGAAGGGTAAATTTCAATCCGTTATTGAATTTGTCCAAACCTTTGAACTTGTCAATCTGAGCTTTACGGGCTTTCATCAACTCATTGAATTTAGCTTGATTCAATGTAATTGTTTCTTCTTTATCCAAAGCTTCTTTCCATTCCGCAGATTGTTGCAATAGCTTATAGCTCGGGCTTTCAGCAATTTGTTTTTCTACTTCTGCCTTTAATTGAGGAATGTTGAGCCCGTTCATTTTTTTGTAAGAAGTTGCTTCGATTTTGTCCCAAGGCAAAGCATATTGGTCAAATCTTTCGCCCACTTCTGCGTATGAGAAGAAGTCTTTCATTTTGATATCTGCCTCGATTCCTTTTCTCTGAGTCGATTCTCCGGAAACTCTGTAGAATTTTTGAATCGTCAATTTCAAAGCTCCAAAATCGTCATTCGTATTTAGGAATCTGTTCAATTCCACAAAAGTCTGAACTGTTCCTTTTCCGAAAGAATTTGGAGAACCAATTACAGCCGCTCTTCCATAATCTTGGAACGCACCTGCAAGGATTTCTGATGCGGAAGCAGATAATTCGTTTTGCATCACCACAAGCGGACCTGTCCAAATTGGTTCATTCGATTTATTACTTAGAACCTGGATTTTTCCTTGGCTGTCTTTTACCTGAACATAAGGACCAGCATTCATAAATAATCCCATAATATCGCCAACTTCGGTCAAAGAACCTCCACCATTGCTTCTAAGGTCAAGGATGATTCCTTCTACATTTTCTTTCTTAAGTTTGATTAATTCTGCTTTGATATCGTCAGAAGCATTTCTTCCTTTCGGGTCTTCAAAATCGACGTTGAAACTTGGAAGGTAAATGAATCCGTATTTCTTACCATTTTTAGAATTAACAACAATACTTCTTGCAAAAGTGTCTTCTATAGCCACTTCCTCACGAATCATTGTTACTTCTTTGATGGTTTTATCTTTTTTCTCAACGGTCAAAGTTACGGGAGTTCCTTTTTCCCCACGAATCAATCTAACAGCCTCGTCAGACAACATTCCGACAACGTTCACAGGTTCTTCGTTTGGTTTGGATTTTACTTTCAGGATTTTGTCACCTGCAGTTAATTGTTTTGATTTCCAAGCTGGTGCACCAATGGTCAATTCACCAAGATATAAATAACCTTTCTTTTCCTGAATCAAAGCCCCTATGCCAATCACTTTTCCAGTGAATTGCATATCAAATTCCTCTTTGTTTTTCGGAGAGAAATAATTGGTATGCGGGTCAAAAACTTCGGTATAAGCATTCATATAAACTGTGAACCAGTCCATTTTCTTTCTCTTTTTGAATCTTCTGAAAGAATCTGTAATCAGATCTTTAACTTCTGCCGTCGCTTTGACACGCTTCTGTTCCGCTGTTGTTGGTGCGTATTTTATCGTGTCTGGAAGTTTGTTGTTCACGACAGAGTCTTTCTTCTTTTTCTGAGCCTCTTCCTTGCTGGTCAATGTTTCAATTTCCTGAAGGATATTGTACTTGATGTATTTTTTCCATTCTTCGCGCTGTTGTTTAGAATCAATTGGGTTCACTCTCTTCTTTGGTTCAAGAATCAATTCGTCATTTTCATCCAAATTAATTGGTTTGGAAAGAATATCGTGAGTCATTTTATCAATCTCATCTACACGCTGATAAAGTCTGTCAATCGTCAATTTGTAGAAAACAAGATTTCCTTGATTAAGATAATCATCCAGTTTTGTGTAATGCTTTTTGAACTCATCCATATCGGACTGTAGAAAGTATCTTTTGGACGCATCTACGCTTTCAAAATATTTGTCATAAACATCCTGAGAATAAGCATCATTGATTGGTTTGGGACTATAATGAAGATAAGAAAGAGTGTTTTTTACGCTTACCATAATGGTTTGCATTTTTTCATCATCATTTTGTGGAGCGTTGAAACAGAACATCAGCGTCATCAAAGGCGCAAACATCAGAAGTTTCTTGAACTTGATTTTTTTAAACATATATTTTTAAATCTGTACTTTGATTAGTATTTTTTCTGTTTTGAAAGTTACGATGATATTCAAAAACGAAACCAAATTTAACACCTTATTTTAATTAAAGTATTATAAATTGGTTATTTTTGAAAGAATTATGAAAATATAGCAAAAAGCGACAAAAAATAAAGAAAATTTTATGAGTAAACCATTGATACTGGTAACCAATGACGACGGAATTACTGCGCCTGGCATCAGAAAATTAATCAGCATTGTAAACGAAATTGGAGACGTAATTGTTGTAGCACCTAATTCGCCTCAAAGTGGAAAAGGCCACGCTATTACCATTAACTCAACTTTAAGCTTCGAAGAACTCAACTTGGATGGTCCTCAGAGAGATTTTTCTTGCTCCGGAACACCTGTAGATTGTGTGAAAATGGCATTAGATAAAATTCTTCCAAGAAAACCGGATTTGGTAGTTTCGGGAATTAATCACGGTGCAAATTCTTCCATTAATGTTATCTATTCCGGAACAATGTCTGCGGCTGTGGAAGCTGGAGTAGAAGGTTTGCAAGCGATTGGGTTTTCACTTTCTGATTTGAAATGGGATGCTGATTTTGACCAAGCGGAAGAGTTTATCAAAGATATCATTCTTAAAACGCTCGAAAATCCAATGCCCAAAGGAGTAGTGCTAAATGTAAACATTCCTAAACTACCTAAAGAAGATATAAAAGGAATCAAAGTTTGTAAACAAGCCAACGCCAAATGGGAAGAAAGTTTTGACGAAAGGACTAATCCGCACGGCAGAAAATATTATTGGCTGACTGGTTATTTCAACAATATGGATGAATCTGAAGATGCAGACGAAACGGCTTTGACAAATGGTTATATCAGTATTGTACCTGTGAAATTTGATTTGACAGCTTATGAATATATAAACGAGCTGAATTCTGTTTATCAATAAAAGTGTTAATGAATGGAGTTTGTTAAACAGTATCTGCTTTCCAAAAACATTCCTCTGGACGAAAAAAAGTGGGGAGAATTTGCCCAAAAAAATATTCGGACAGAGTTTAAAAAGAAAGATCTTATATTAAAAGCAGGTGAAGTAGAAAATTATCTATCTTTTGTAGAAAATGGTATTGCCCGACTTTTTATTGAAAAAGAGAATAAAGATTTGACAATCCGATTTGTCTTTGAATATCAGTATCTTACAGTTTACGATTCTTTTACGCAAAGAACTCCATCCAGATGTGATGTGGAGGCTCTTACGGATATGGTGGTGTGGAGAGTGCATTATGATGATTTACAAATGCTTTACAAAACACATTCTGTTGGAAATCTGATCGGAAGACTTACTGTAGAAAAATTATATGTAGAAAAACTTAACAGAGAGTTTTCTTTACTAAGTGAAACTGCAGAAGAGCGATATCTTAAAATTATGAAAGAACAACCCGATCTTTTTCAACGGCTTCCACTTAAGCATATTGCTTCTTATATGGGGATTACGCCACAGGCACTTAGCAGAATAAGAAAGCGTATTTCTTAACCATGGTTCATTTTATTTGAACTATTTAAACTATACTTTTGCCTAAAATCAATTCTGATTAAAAAATCCGAATGATGGAAGAAAGCGTCTGGCGAAATCTAGATGCTTTTTTTAATGGAAGATGGGTATAAACTAAAAAAGACCGCTAAATTAATTTAGCGGTTTCTGTTTTTATATTAATTAAAAGCATTGTCATAAGTCATTGATGAAAAATCGATTTTCAGAATAGCTTTAGAATCTACAGGATTTCCGTTGCATGTGGCAGGTTTCCAGATTTTATTGGCTTTCATGGCGGCATTTTTCAGATCTTTGAGAAACAGATCACCGTTTGCTACTTTAGGACCGGCTTCTGCATTTGTAAGTACACCGTTTTTATTGATGTCTAACTTTACAAAAAATAATCCGTTGATGACGTAGGTATTCCAGTTAACATTTTGCTGAAGTTTTTCCTTTAGATCTTTTATATAAGCAGCAGAACCTCCGGGATAAACCAGACTTTTAAACTGAGATGCATTGCAGTTTTTATCACTTACTTGATAGATTCCTCTAACATTATAAACTACGGCACTGGAAGTATTCTCGATCATCGGAATATTGTCCATACCTTCTTCAATATCAACTTGTGCGAGAGCTAAAGCACTGGTTAATAAACACAATGAGAATAGTAATGATTTCATATAGTAGATTTTAATCTAAATTTGAGACAATCTGTACCCTATCGTAGCAGCCTTTTTACAAAACTTCAATCTGATTTTTTAATAAATCTTCAAACTCATCTCTTTTTCTGATAAGATGCGCTTTTCCGTCTAGGAACATTACTTCTGCTGGTTTTAATCTTGAGTTAAAGTTCGAACTCATTTCAAAACCATAAGCTCCGGCATTTCTGAAAACAATAATATCGCCTTCTCTCACTTCATTAATTTTTCTGTCCCAAGCAAAAGTGTCTGTCTCACAGATGTTTCCAACAACCGTGTAGATTCTTTCGGGACCTTTTGGATTAGAAAGATTTTCAATAATGTGATAAGAATCGTAAAACATTGGACGAATCAAATGATTAAAACCAGAATTAACACCCACAAAAACAGTCGCTGTTGTTTGTTTGATAACATTCGATTTTACCAAGAAATGTCCGCTTTTACTTACCAAGAATTTCCCCGGTTCAAACCAAAGTTGGAATTTTTTTCCTGTAGATTCTTCGTGTTTTTTGATCGCAGCATTAACTTTTTTCCCAAGAGATTTCACGTCTGTCTCCAAATCGCCATCTTGATAAGGAACTTTGAAACCGCTTCCCATATCCAGATATTTCAGATTTGGGAAATGTTCTGCCAATTCAAACATAATTTCCAGACCTTGTAGGAAAACATCTGGATCTTTAATTTCGCTCCCCGTATGCATATGAAGACCTTCAACATTGATGTTGGTCGATTTCATAACACGCTCGATGTGACGAAGCTGATGAATAGAAATTCCGAATTTGGAATCGATGTGACCGGTTGAGATTTTATAATTTCCTCCGGCAAAAATATGTGGATTGATTCTCACAAAAATCGGATAAGAACCTCCGAATTTATTTCCAAATTGTTCCAAAATCGAAATATTATCGATATTGATATGAACATTCAGAGACATGGCTTCCTCGATTTCTACAAGGTCAACACAGTTTGGAGTAAAAAGGATTCTGTCATTGGAGAAACCCGCTTTCAAACCTAGTTTAACTTCGTTGATAGAAACACAATCCAGAGAAGCGCCCAATTTTTCGACATATTTCAGGATATTGATATTGGTTAAAGCTTTTGCTGCGTAGAAAAATCTTGTGTTCTTCGAGAAAGAAGAAGTCAGTTTTTCGTATTGTTCGCGTATCGAATTAACGTCATACACATAAACGGGTGTCCCGAATTCTTTTGCTATACTTAGCAAATCCTGATTTGTCATAAGGTAGATTTTTAAAAATAAAAAGGCAGATTCTTTATCAAAAGAGTCTGCCGCAATAGATATCTTATGCACGCAACTCTTTATACATTCCAAACCTTAGAGAACCTTACAGCTCCCTTTTTTCCGATTTTGCTTTGTTTAAAATATTGCATTGCTTTTGTTAAAATTTTTTGCAAAATTAGAGTTTATCTGTAAATCCTGCAATGTTTTGTGTTGGTTTTTATTTTTTAGGAAGCGCAGAAACCTCATATTCATTCCTCAAAAGAGCCAACTGCAAATCATTTTGCAAATCCTGAGTGAATCTAGGCACAGGCAACATCAGCTTTTTAATTTTCTCCAAAGACTGAATCTGATGATACAATTCGTAAAAACCAAATCCAATTAATTTGCCTTTTTCCAAAACCAAAAACGATTTTTCGCCCAAAGTTCTTCCGGATGAAAACCAGATTTCATTTCTTCCCTTGATATTAATTTTCTGAGTAAATTCTACCAAATCTTTCAATTCTTCTCGGGATTTGATGTAATTGATAGCCTTCAATCCTTGCGTAAAACTCTTGAATCTCAGTAAAGGTTTATCTTCCTGAAGCTTAATTTTCTCAAGAATATATTTGTCCTTTCTGTAAAACAACCCGAAAGTCAGTTGTTGCCTTTTGTGGAAGCCTTTGTTTTGCATCATTAGTTTGGCAATCAAATCAGTTCCAGTCAGTTCGTAGGAGATTTTTTCTGTCTCTTCCTGGATTTTTTTATACTTCGCTTTATCAGAATCGAAAATTTTCTTGGCAGATTTATATAAGTCTTCTACAACATCGGAACTAATGATTTTTCCCTCCGAGTTTTGGAAATACAGGATTCCGCGTTCGTTAGGGAGGTCTTCTGTCAGAACCTGAATTTTATTAATATAATTCTTGGCGTGATTTTCCTCTTGTTGAGATTGGATGATTTCGTTGTTTTGGTCTTTAATCATCAATAATTTGAACAAATCCAAAGTCGCTCTTGCATCGCCACTCGCACGATGCGCTTCACTCAAAGGAATTCCAATCGATTTGCAAAGTTTACTCAACGAATAGCTTTTCTCATCCGGAATCAATTTTTTAGCCAAAGGAATTGTGTCTAAAGTGTTGATTTTAAATTCGTAACCAAGGCGCTTGAACGATTGGCGAAGCATCCTGTAATCGAAATCAATATTATGTCCAACCAAGATAGAATCCTGCGTGATTTCAACCACACGTTTTGCTATTTCGTGAAATTTCGGAGCCGTCAAAACCATTTTCGAAGTGATTCCTGTCAACTTTTGAACAAAAGCAGAAATATCACTTTCGGGATTCACGAGTGAGATAAATTGGTCTGTAATCTCGTGACCGTCAAATCGATAGATGGCAATTTCTATAATGCTTTCTTTCCGAAAAGGCGCTCCGTTACTTTCTATGTCTATTACCGTGTACATCTACATTTTTTCGTTCTACAAATTTAAGAAACTTCATTTTTAAAATTTCAGCTGGTATTATTACCTTCTTTTTTTCATACTGAACATTCCCAAAATAAACTTCGCACCTTCTCTTGCTAAAGTATTCAGGAAAGTTTTTCCGGCTCGGCTTTCGATGACTTGCTCAAACATTCCTGCCTCTTCTTTTGGTTGCGCTGTTCTTCCTCTTGTCGGCGTTGGAATGGCAGTTTGTGTATGTTCTTCGATTCTTTTGGTCAGAATTTCGTAAGCACTTTCTTTATCGAGGTCTTGTTCGTATTTTTTGACAAGGTCAGAATTTCTTGTCAGTTCATCAATTTCTGATGCAGTTAAAATATCCATTCTACTTTCCGGCGAAATCAAATACGTTTGAACCAAAGGTGTTGGAATTCCTTTCTCATCCAATGCGGTTACAAAAGCTTCTCCAATTCCAAGATTTTGAATGAGTTCGTTGGCTTTGTAAAACTCTGTCGTTGGATAATTTTCTACCGCTTTGTCAATTTCTTTTCTGTCTTTCGCAGTAAAACCTCTTAAAGCGTGTTGGATTTTCAACCCTAACTGGCTCAAAATATTTTCCGGAACATCGCCAGGAATTTGAGTAATAAAATAAATTCCGATTCCTTTGGAACGAATCAGTTTTACCATCGTTTCGATTTGAGAAAGCAAGGTTTTCGAAGCTTCGTTAAAAAGTAAATGCGCTTCATCAATAAATAAAACTAACTTCGGTTTTCCACTGTCGCCTTCTTCGGGAAAAGTCATATAAATCTCGGCAAACAATGATAAAATAAAGGTCGAGAAAAGATTAGGTTTGTTTTGAATATCATCCACTCGGAAAATATTAACAACGCCTTTTCCGTCTCTGGTTTTTAGCAAATCTTCAACATCAAAACTTGGTTCTCCAAAGAAAGTAGAAGCGCCTTGTTGTTCCATTGCGACAATACTTCTGAGAATGGCTCCCAAAGATGCGGGAGCAATCGAGCCGTAATTGTCTGCTAATTCTTTCTTGCCAATCGGATTATCAGTTACATATTGCAAAACTTTTTTCAAATCCTGCAAGTCAACAAGCGGTAAAGCTTTGTCATCGCAATATTTGAAAACAATCGACATAATGCTTTGCTGAGTGTCATTCAAATCAAGAATTTTACTCAACAAAATCGGTCCAAATTCCAAAACTGTTGCTCGAAGTTTCACGCCTTTTGCGCCGGAAATGGTCATCAATTCTACCGGAAAATTCTGTGGTGAATAGGGCAATTGCGTTTTCGCGTAACGGTCTTTGATATTGTCATTTTCAGTTCCGGCTTCCGCAATTCCAGAAAGGTCACCTTTGATATCCATTACCAAAGTCGGGATTCCTGCGTGTGATAATTGCTCTACAAAAACCTGAAGTGTTTTGGTTTTTCCAGTTCCTGTTGCTCCTGCTATTAATCCGTGTCTGTTAACAGTTTTCAACGGAATCGAAACATTAACTTCCGGAACAACTTCGCCGTCAAGCATTCCTTTTCCCAGAATAATATGTTCTCCTTTTGGATTGTATTTTGCGTTGAGGTCGGTGATGAATTTCTCTTTATTGGACATCGATTGGTTTTTTTAACGCTTAAATTTAAAAATAATTCCTTGAAATCTATCCGGAAATTAAAATTTCTAACACTTATCTTTGCAAATAAGATTCTCATCTATGCGAGCTTACAACACCAAAAATTTTCTAAAAATCCTCGTCAGTCTTCACAAAACTGACACCTTGAAAATCCTGTTCCCAACGATATTGTTGGTTGGTATCTATTGTTATGGGGTTTATTATTTGGAAGTAGAATATCTGCATCTGAATTCTAAATCGTCCATCAGTAATATCGGAATGATTCATTCCTTGCTCGGATTCGTTTTGTCTTTGTTGTTGGTTTTCAGGACTAATACGGCTTATGACAGATGGTGGGAAGGACGGAAACTTTGGGGAAAATTGGTAAATGACAGTCGGAATTTTGTTATTAAAATTAACAGCATTCTTCCGGAAAATGATGTTAAAAACCGAACTCAGATTGCAAAATATCTCAGATTTTTCCCATATTTTTTAGCCAGTCATCTTTCCAAAGAATCTACAAGATTGGTTTTGGATGAAGACTTTTCCGATTTGCAAAAAGAACTCCAGCATCATCCGCCGGCTGAGTTGGTTTTTCTTTTAACTAAGAAATTGTACCAACTTAAAAAAGAAAATAAAATCTCCGATACAGAAATGTTATTTCTCGACACACAATTATCCGGGTTTTTGGACGTTTGTGGCGGTTGTGAGAGAATCAAAAATACACCGATTCCTTACTCGTATTCATCATTCATCAAGAAGTTTATCATTTTTTATGTAATGGCGCTGCCTGTTGCTAATGTTGTGAATCTCGGTGGTTTTATGATTCCGATTACGATGTTTGTTTATTATGTTCTGATGAGTTTGGAACTGATTGCGGAAGAAATCGAAGACCCGTTTAATAATGATGAGAACGATATTCCTATGGAAGCCATTTCTCAAAATATAGAAAGAAGCATCAATTTAATTTCAAATAAAGCCTGATTTTGACAAAGAAACTGAAACTAGAAGAGCTAGGAAGAATAGATGTAGAAACCTTCAAAAAAACAGCAAAGATTCCTTTGGTTGTGATTTTGGATAGCGTGAGAAGTATGCACAATGTTGGTGCTATTTTCAGAACTGGCGATGCTTTTTTGATAGAAAAAGTGGTGCTTTGCGGCATCACGCCTCAACCGCCCCATCGTGAGATTCATAAAGCGGCGCTTGGTGCAACCGAAAGTGTGGATTGGATCTATGAGCAGGATATCAATGTTGCTATCGATAATCTTAAAAAAGAAAACTTCGAAATTATCGGGATTGAGCAAACTTCATCAAGCCAATTAATAACGGATTTTGAAATTAATTCAGAAAAAAAATACGCTTTGATTCTAGGTAATGAAATTGATGGAATTAGTGATGAAGCTTTACCGAATATTGATACTTTTCTGGAAATCCCACAACTCGGAACAAAACATTCTCTGAACGTAAGTGTCTGTGGTGGCGTTGTAATATGGGAATTTGCGAAGAACCTTGGGATTAAAAAATAAAAAAACTGCAAACACAAAAAAGTGCTGCAGTTTGAAATAAATCTAATAAAAAGTAAAAATGAAAGGCGACAAAGATATATTTTTATTGTTATATAAAGCAATAGTTGTTGTAAAAAAACATAAAAATTTTTAAAATCTTTTGTGGCTAAGTAATTTTTGTAAATTAGCATAATGTTTATCAAAGATTACATTTCCAAAGATTATCCCGCTTTCGGCGTTAAGGATTCTATAGAAGAGGCTTCTGAGGTGGCTAAGGAATTTGGATATTCCCATGTTTTTATTGTGAACAAGGGCATTTTTCTTGGTGGATTGAGTCAACCATTTTTGGAAGATAGTCCGGAAGGCAATCTTGATTCGCTTAACATCCATTACGAGCGTTTTGCAATTATGGAAGACAGCAGTTTGTTGGATAGCATCAAACTTTTCCACACCTTCAATGCGAATGTAGTTGCTGTGATTTCCAAAGAGGAAAAATATTTGGGATATATTTCTTGTGACGATATTTTTAATGAGTTTTCCAAATATCCTTTGTTTTCGGAGAATGGAGCGATTTTGACGATTCAAACAACGGGATTATATTATTCTATGACAGAGATTTCTCAGATTGTAGAAAGTAATAATGGGAAAATCTATGGAACTTTTATCAGTGCAATAAAAGAAGACACCATAGAAATTACGCTTAAAATCAGTAATGAAAATCTAAGTTCAATAGATGAAACCTTTGAAAGATATGGCTATAATGTTATCAATAAACATTATGATGACGAGAAAGAAGAACTGTTGAAAGACCGTTTTGGATTTTTCCAGAAATTTTTAGAAATATAATTGATGAAGGCAGCTATCTATTCTCAAAAAAAAGACCTCGATACATTTTTGTATCTCAACCGATTCATTTCCGAATTGGCGCTGCGAGAAGTAGCGGTTGTTCTTCACGCAGAAATGGCGGAGAATCTGAATTTTTCCAAAGAATTTGATACATTTTCCGGAAAAGAAGAACTTAAAAGTAAAAATGTGACTATCGTTTTCAGTTTCGGAGGTGATGGAACGATTCTGAATGCTTTGACATTTATTCAAGACCTTGAGATTCCGATTATTGGCGTCAATACAGGGCGACTAGGATTTTTGGCGAATTTCCGAAAAGACCAAATCTTTGATGAGTTAGATTCGATTATTCTTGATAAAAACTATAATATCAGCGAACGTTCCGTCATAAAAATTACAACAGACGATAATTCTCAAATTGATTTTCCTTTTGCCTTAAATGATGTTAGCCTTTCCAGAAAAGAAACAACATCGATGATTACGGTGGAGTCTTATATTAATGATGAATTCCTGAATGTTTTCTGGGGCGATGGATTGATTGTTTCCACACCTACTGGCTCAACTGCTTATTCACTAAGTTGTGGCGGACCGATTATTTCTCCCTCCAATGATAATTTCGTCATTACACCCATTGCGCCTCATAATCTGAATGTTCGTCCGCTCATAGTAAAAGACGATTCGAAGATAAAATTAACAGTAAAAAGCCGTGTTCCACAATATACTTTGGCTTTGGATTCAAGACTTTATCACGTAGAGGTCGGCAACGAAATATTGATTGAAAAAGCAGAATTTTCTTTGTTTCTCATCAAACCAAAAAATTTCAGTTTCTACGAAACTATTCGTCAAAAACTGCTTTGGGGGAATGATAAGCGTAATTAAAACAAAAAATATTATCTATAACATAGGATTTGTAAAAATGAAATTTGAATTGTTAATAATTTCGTAAGTTTACAGTCCAAAAAATCTTAAAAAATATAATAAAAATGAGCAGAAAATTTCCGGCAGGAGTTGCCACAGGTTCTTTAGTAACAGAGATATTTGATTATGCCAAAGAGAAGCAATTTGCACTTCCGGCAGCTAATGTGATTGGTTCTAGTAATATCAACGCAACGTTAGAAACTGCTGCAAAACTTAATGCTCCTGTAATTATCCAGTTCTCAAACGGAGGTTCTATCTTCAATGCTGGAAAAGGATTGAGTAACGACGGTCAAAAAGCAGCAGTTCTAGGAGCTGTTGCTGGTGCAAAACATATCCACACTTTGGCAGAAGCTTATGGAGCGACTGTTATCCTTCACACTGACCATTGTGCTAAGAAATTATTACCTTGGGTCGATGGACTTTTGGATGCAAGTGAAGAATTTTACAAGCAAAACGGAAAGTCTCTTTACTCTTCTCATATGTTAGATTTCTCAGAAGAACCAATTGAAGAAAACCTAGAAGTTTCCGCAAAATACTTCGAGAGAATGAACAAAATGGGAATGACTCTTGAAATCGAATTGGGAGTAACTGGAGGTGAAGAAGATGGTGTTGACAATTCTGATGTGGACAGCTCCAAACTTTACACTCAGCCAGAAGAAGTAGCATACGCTTACGAAATCCTTAAGAAAGTATCTGACAATTTCACTATTGCAGCAGCTTTCGGAAACGTACACGGTGTTTACAAGCCAGGAAACGTAAAATTGACTCCGAAAATTCTTGACAATTCTCAGAAATTTGTTCAGGAGAAATTCGGAACTGCTGAGAAACCAATCAACTTCGTATTCCACGGTGGGTCAGGTTCTACATTGATGGAAATCCGTGAAGCAATTGGTTACGGTGTTGTAAAAATGAACATCGATACAGATTTACAATTCGGTTACACAGAGGGCATCAGAGATTATATGACAGAACAGATTGACTATCTGAGACATCAGATTGGAAATCCAACTGGCGCAGATGCTCCAAACAAGAAATTCTACGACCCGAGAGTCTGGGTAAGAAAAGGAGAAGAAACGTTTATCAAGAGATTGACTCAGGCTTTCGAAGACCTGAACAATATCAATACACTTTAATTAAATTGTAAATTTTAGATTATAAATTTTAAATGTCAATGATGCTTAATTTTTATAATCTAAAATCTAAAATCTAAAATTATATCAATGGCATTTGATTGGTTTAAAAGAAAAACCCAAAACATTACCACTTCTACAGAGGACAAAAAAGATGTGCCAAAAGGACTTTGGCACAAAACACCTACTGGAAAAATCATAGAAGCTGAAGAGCTTAAAGCTAATAATTTTGTATCTCCGGAAGATGGTTTCCACGTAAGAATCGGAAGTAGAGAATATTTCGATATGCTTTTTGACGATCACAAATTCAAGGAATTGGATGCGGATGTGGAAAGTGTTGATATTCTTAAATTCAAGGATACAAAGTCTTATACAGACCGTCTGAAAGAAGTAAAATCAAAAACAAAACTGACAGACTCTATCAGAAATGCAACCGGAAAAGTAAACGGTATAGAAATGGTAGTTTCTTGTATGGATTTTGCTTTTATTGGAGGTTCTTTGGGCTCGGTAATGGGAGAAAAAATCAGACGGGCCATCGATTATGCTATCAAACATCAATTGCCTTATATGATTATCTGCCAATCTGGTGGAGCGAGAATGCAGGAAGCGGCATATTCATTAATGCAATTGGCAAAAGTTCAAGCTAAGTTGGTTCAGCTTTCTGACGCGGGATTGCCTTATATCGCTTATTTGACAGACCCAACTTTTGGTGGAATCACGGCTTCTTTTGCAATGACTGCTGATGTGATTATTGCAGAACCAAGCGCCTTGATTGGATTTGCAGGACCTAGAGTTATCCGTGAGACAATTGGTAAAGATTTGCCAGAAGGTTTCCAGACTTCGGAATTCTTGCAGGAAAAAGGTTTTGTTGATTTCATCGTGAAAAGGACAGAAATCAAAGAGTCGATTTCAAGAATCGTAAAATTATTGGTACACGAGTATCATTAATTAAACTTAAATACAAAATTCACTCTCTCAAATTTGGGAGAGTTTTTTATTGATGAGATTTATAGGTATATTTTTCAGAACGCTCAAATCATTAACCTTTGGAAAACTGTTTAAAGTTTTTTCTATTGGATTGATGCATCCTTTGTTCGCCATTTTATACACTTACGCAAGCTTCAGAGCCTTTGCTAAAGCAAAAGAGTTATATCCTGAAACCAACTCTAATAATGGCAAAGGAAACGCTTTCCGACATTCATATTGGTGTTGTTTGATTATGATGTATTTCTGCAAAGTATCTTCGCCAGAAAAATCATTGAAATGGTGTGAAAAACTTACGAATATGCACGAAGATCTTTTTCCTAACAAACCTTTGGAAACTAAAATGGATTTGCATAATAACAGAGTCGGAATGGATTATTTTATGAGTCTGATTCCTGGCGTTCATCGTCAGTTTTTTGAAAGCAGTTTTTTCATCGAGGAATTGCAGAAGAGGACGGAAAATGCGGTTCTAATAAAGTCTGTGGATGAGGAAGTTGATGAAAATCAATTGATATATCTGGAATAAAAAATTGACAAACCAAAAGATTTGTCAATCAAAATTAGATATAGAATAGAAGTTTTACCACGCCTTCACAGCGCCTCCTTTGAAGGTTTGTTTCGCGGCAGATTCTACTTCCGGAGATTGGTATGCTTGTACAAATTTTTTCACTTTTCCATCATTCTTATTATCTTCTCTGGAAACAATTAGATTAGCGTAAGGTGAATCTTTATCTTCAGAAAATATGCCTTCTTTTTCAGGGTCAAGACCAGCCTGAGCTGCAAAATTATTATTGATAATGGCCAAAACCACTTCTTTATCTTCTAAAACTCTTGGGATTTGTGGTGCTTCTAATTCTAAGATTTTCAGATTTTTCGGATTTGCGATTATATCAGTTACTTTTGGCAACAATCCAACGCCGTCTTTCAATTTCAGAATGCCTTGTTTTTGTAATAATAATAAAGAACGTCCGCCATTGGTTGGGTCATTCGGAATCACGATGGTTTGTCCGGGTTGCAATTCGGAAAGTGATTTTATTTTTTTAGAATAAGCCACAATCGGGAATACAAAAGTTTTTCCCACAACTGCCAATTTATAACCGCGCTGTCTGGATTGTTCTTCCAAATAAGGCAAATGCTGAAAAGCGTTCACGTCCACATCACCTTGATTCAAAGCTTCATTCGGAACAACATAATCATTGAAACTAACCAATTCTACCTCCAAACCATATTTTTCTTTTGCTACTTTTTTCGCAGCTTCGGCAAGATTTTGTTCTGGACCAGTTGCAATTCCGACTCTTAGAACATTCGGGTTAGATTCTTTTTTGTTGCAGGCTGAAAAAGTGGTAATAGCCAATGCTAAAGCAAATATTTTGTGTTTCATACTTGTAAGTATTTTAAATGATATAATGTTGTATTTTATAATTTTAAGACGTTTGATTTTAGTCTATCAACTGACAACTAAAAACGATCAACCATAAGAATTTTATCTATGATTGAATTTTTTTGAGAGAAAGTCTCCAGTAATCTGGATAATGAAAACCAGTACAATTAATAAAATCAAAACTGAATTCATTATCGCAAAATCATATCCGATATAACCGTACTGATAACCAACTTGTCCCAATCCGCCAGCACCAACTGCACCGCCCATTGCAGAATATCCGACAAGTGTAATTAATGTAATACTCACATTGTTGATTAGTGAAGGCAAAGCTTCTGGTAAAAGGACTTTTCGGATGATTTGAAGCGGTTTTGCGCCCATTGCTCTCGCTGCTTCTATCAATCCTGATGGGATTTCCAACAGGCTGTTTTCTACCAATCTCGCAATGAATGGAGCAGAACCCACACTCAGCGGAACCAATGCTGCAGAAACGCCAATCGATGTTCCAACAATAGTTCTTGTGAAAGGTATCATCCAAACAATGAGAATGATAAACGGAATCGAACGGAAAATATTGACTATAATTGATACGATTTGGTGTGATATCTTATTTTCCAATAATTGGTCTTTTCTTGTGAGGAAAAGAAAAATTCCCGTCGGTAATCCTAAAATAAATCCGAAAAATCCTGAAACCAAGGTCATTACAATGGTTTCAATTGTCCCTTGGAATAACAAATTGATAATACTATCCGACATAACCTAAAATTTCTGTGTTTGTATATTCATTTTCCAAATAAGCCAAAGCTTCATTAATATTTTTTCCTTGCAGTTCCAAAATCAAAACACCAAAATTCAAGTGGCCAACATACTCCAGTTGTGCGCTGATAATCTTAGCTTTAACCTGAAATTTTTCAAAAAGATTAAGGATCAAAAAACTCTGCTCATCATTGCCTCCAACCAAAATTTTAACCAAAGGATAATCATTTTCGCTGGAGATTTTACGGATAGAATTCTGATAAATCAAAGGCAATTCTACATTCAGAGAAGCTTGGATAAAACCTTTCGTTATTTCCTTTTCCGGATGAATGAAAATCTGTTCAACTTTCCCTTGTTCCGCCAATTCTCCATTGTCAATCACGGCAACTTTATCGCAAATACTTTTAATCACTTCCATCTCGTGCGTGATGAGAAGAATCGTGAGATTCAGTTTTTGATTAATAGATTTCAGAAGTTGTAAAATCGATTTTGTAGTTGCTGGGTCTAGTGCGCTCGTCGCTTCGTCGCACAACAAAACTTTTGGGTCGTTTGCCAATGCTCTCGCAATCGCAACTCTCTGTTTTTGTCCGCCAGAAAGATTCGCTGGATAATCTTTTGCCTTTTCTTTCAGTCCAACCAATTCCAAAAGCGAATCCACTTTTTCCTTTATTACCGATTTCGATTTCCCTTCTAATTCCAACGGAAAAGCTACATTGTCAAAAACATTTCTTGATGATAATAAGTTAAAATGCTGGAAAATCATGGCAATCTTTCTGCGTTCTAGAGTCAGTTGAGATTCGGATAGTTTTGTCAATTCTACATTGTCGACAATTACTTTTCCCTCGTTTGGTTTTTCCAGAAGGTTCACGCAACGGATCAATGTACTTTTTCCGGCACCAGAAGTTCCAATCACGCCAAAGATTTCCCCTTTTTCTACATTCAGAGAAACATTGGACAAGGCTTGGATGGTTTTATTTTTAGTTGTAAAACGTTTGGAAACGTTCAGCAGTTCAATCATTTTTATTCATTAATTAAAAAATAAAAAACCTTTCAAATGAGATTATGAAAGGTTTTCAAAATAAACACACTATTTCTTCTTCATATAAATCTTATGCAATAAACAAATTCCACCATTGTCATAGTGTTTTAAAAAAGCCTTTGCAAAACTATAAAATTCAATTCATACCAAACAAGTATAATTTGAATTAAATGACAAATGTCAGTTTTTCAGATGTTGATTTGGGCAGCTTTATCCGCGCTCCGTTCCCGCTATTTTTTTGCCAAGCATTTGCCAAACAAAAAAATGAGCTCCACTCAGCTCGGGCTGCAGATTGGATGTTCCAATCTAACTTCTAATTTCTAAAATCTAACTTCTTCAATTGATTTCCTTTTTTCTTACATTTACTAAAAATTAATTTCCAAAAATGGTTTTAAGCAGGATTTGGTCAGCCTTCATCATCATTGCAATTGCGGTTGCATCAGTTAAATATTTCAGTTCAGAAAATTACAGTCAGATTTTCAACGATATGGTTGTTGGGAAAGGTGGTGACACGATTCAGATTTCGCAAAAACCTTTGGCTCAGATTTCTCCTGATATTCAGAAAGTGTTATTAACAACTCCAGATTTCGAAGACAGTCATATTCATTACAAAATGGATTCTCTTCAAAATGTCAAAACTTACCGAGTTGCAGAAACTGATGGTGTGATCGGAACCAGCGAAACAGCTGTTAATATCTGTTTGAAACTCATTGGAATAATGGCTTTATTTATGGGATTTATGAGCATAGCTGAAAAAGCAGGCGGAATTAATTTTCTAAGCCGATTGATTCAACCATTTTTCTCAAAATTATTTCCGGAGATTCCTAAAAACCATCCGTCATTTGGACATATGATGCTGAATTTCAGTGCCAATCTTCTCGGTCTTGATAATGCCGCAACGCCTTTCGGGCTTAAAGCAATGGAAAGTCTCCAAACTTTGAATCCTGATAAAGACAGAGCCAGCAATGCACAAATTATGTTTCTCTGCTTGCACGCCAGCGGATTGACATTGATTCCGGTTTCCATTATTGCGATTCGTTCATCAATGGGTTCGGAAACACCGACAGATATTTTCTTGCCTTGTATGATTGCGACTTTTTGTGCGACTCTCGCAGCGATGACAATTGTTTCTATTCGACAAAGAATCAATCTTTTTCAGCCACTCGTTTTAGCTTATGTTGGTGGGATTTCTGCAATTATTGCTTTATTAGTAATTTATCTAGTTCAATTGAATAAAGAAGAATTAGATTCTTTCAGCAAAGTGATGAGCAACGGAATTATCCTGTTGATTTTCTTAGCAATTGTCCTTGGCGCAGTTTACAAAAAAATCAACATCTTCGATGCATTTATTGACGGTGCAAAAGAAGGATTTACAGTTTGCGTCAAGATTATTCCGTATTTGGTTGGGATGTTAATTGCAATTTCATTACTCAGAACAAGTGGCGTTTTTGATGTGATTATAGACGGAATGAAATGGATTGCGAGTGCATCACATCTGGATACAAGATTCGTGGACGGATTACCGACAGCTTTGATAAAACCATTATCAGGTTCCGGAGCTCGCGGAATGATGGTGGATACGATGAAAACTTTTGGAGCAGACAGTTTTGCAGGGAAATTATCGGCAATTCTGCAAGGAAGTTCTGATACAACATTTTACGTCATCGCCGTATATTTCGGTTCTGTTGGCATTAAAAATACAAGATATACAGTTGGTTCGATGTTGTTGGCAGATTTGGTTGGCGTGATTACTGCGATTGTTTTGGCTTATTTGTTTTTTGGGTAATAATTTGCCAATCTAAGAAGGTGTAAAAAAAACTTTAAACCACAAAAGTCACATAAGAAAATCAAGAAAAACTGTTAAAAAAGAGACAAAAAGCTAAGGTTTTTAAAACAGATTTCTTTTTTGAACTTTTATTAAACTAAAAAAAGTAACAGCTTTTGTTACTTTTGTGGTTTCAATGAAAATTTGAACAGACTCTAAATCCGAACAATTAAAACCTAATCAATGATTCAAGATAAAGACTTTACACTTCGATTAATTCGGCAATTAACACAAGCTTTAGAAAAACTGCTTCTCGGAAAACCGGAGGAAAGTCTGATGCAAAAAGAACTCGATTTTGATTCTCTGATGAAGGATATTTTTAAAATTAATTTTAAAGAATTAGCATTAAAATCACAAGAAGATATTATTGAACTTGTAAAAGAACGAGAATCCAAAGACCACGCGGATTATTACGAGATGTTGGGCAATGTTTTTATGTTTTATTACAGAACAGAAGAAAAAATTGATTTTGCAGACAAAGCCAAAACATTCTACGAACTTTATTTGCAGTCTAGCGGGATTTTTGCATTGCCAATTATTAACAGAATTAATGAACTAAAATCGGAATTAAAATAAAATAAACTAATGTATTAGGCAGCTTGGTACAAAATTTAATCTTTTATTTGTAATTTTGGCGGGCTATCGATAGAGCAATATGATTTTTAAAACAAAGAAAGACAAAAAATACACTTACCTGGAAGCAGGTGAAGGTCATCCAATGGTGCTTTTGCACGGATTAATGGGGGGGTTGAGCAACTTCGATAAGATGATCAATTTTTTTTCGGACAAAGGATATCAGGTCTTTGTGCCGCAGTTGCCTATTTATGATTTGCCCATTCTGCATACCAATCTAACATCTATATCAAAATTTGTTGCCAAATTTATCACAGACGTCGTTGGAAAACCGGTCACCATTGTTGGGAATTCTATGGGCGGACACATCGGTTTGATTCTGGTAACTTCCCGTCCGGAATTGGTCAGAAACCTTGTGTTAACAGGAAGTTCTGGCTTGTATGAGAGAACGTTTGGGGACAGTTTCCCTAGAAAAAGCGATAAAGAATATATCAAAAAGAAAACTCAGGATGTTTTTTATGATCCTGCTGTGGCTACAGATGAATTGGTAGATGAGGTTTTTGCAGTCGTAAATGACAGAATGAAGGGCATCAAAACGGTGATGCTTGCCAGAAGTGCCATCAAACATAATATGTTGAATGACCTTCCAAAAATCACTTGCCCAACGTGCATCATCTGGGGAAAACAAGATAATGTGACACCGCCGGAAGTGGCAGAAGATATGCACAAATTTATCCCCAATTCCTCACTCTATTGGTTAGACCATTGCGGACATGCGGCTATGATGGAAAAGCCCGACGAATTCAACGAGATTCTTTACAGTTGGCTCCAAAAAGTGATGTAAGTAAAATAAAACAAAATCAGTATAAACCATTAAGGATTTGATTTCTAGCAATATAAATTGAGTTTTTAATGGTTTTTTAAATATAAAAATTATGCAGATCAAAACTTCGGAGTTTGTAAAAAGCAGTCAAAAATGGCAAGAATGCCCTGAACCGACACTTCCGGAATATGCTTTCATAGGACGCTCTAATGTGGGAAAATCATCTCTCATCAATGCCATGTTGGGAAGAAAAGATCTTGCAAAAACTTCTGGAACGCCTGGAAAAACTCAGCTAATCAATCATTTTTTGGTCAATGAAAACTGGTATCTTACGGATTTGCCAGGTTATGGTTATGCAAAAGTTTCCAAAAGTCTGAGAAAAGATTTTGAAAAACTCATTACCAATTATATCCTAAACAGGAAAAACCTCGTTAACCTTTTTGTTCTCATAGACATCCGGCATACACCGCAAAAAATTGATGTTGAGTTCATAGAATGGTGTGGAGAAAATGGAATTCCTTTTTCCATCGTTTTTACCAAACTGGACAAGATGAAGCCAAATGCTGCCAAGGATAACGTAGAAAAGTACAAAGTAGAGCTTCTGAAAAGTTGGGATAGTCTTCCGGAAATCTATGTCACATCTGCTGAAAAAAAGGAAGGAACGGAAGAAATTCTGAACTTCATCAGTACAACTAATGACTTTTTAACTAAAAATAAAGTGGACTTCAATGGATAATGTGTTGTGGAAAATAAAAACATTCGATGAGATTACCACACAGGAACTTTATTCTGTAATAAAAGCCAGGGTTAATGTTTTTGTAGTAGAGCAAAATTGTCCATATCCGGATTTGGACGACTATGACCAAAAGGCGGTTCATCTCTGGGCAGAAAAAGATGGCGAAGTCTTGGCTTATTGTCGCATTTTTGATAAAGGAATAAAGTACGAGGAAACTTCCATCGGCAGAGTTATCACAACAGAGAAAGGCAGAGGAAAAGGTCTAGGGAGACAGTTGATAAAATATGCTTTAGAATTGATAGAAAACCGATTGCATCAAACAGAAGTGAGGATTTCTGCTCAGGATTATTTGCTGAGATTCTACTCGGATTTTGGATTTGTAGATACTGGTAAAAAATATCTGGAAGATAACTTGCCTCACACAGAGATGTTTAGAAAATAAAAAATCGCCGAATGTGGGTTCGGCGATCTTTTGAAAATGAATGTATTCTTTTATTTGATCTTTATGGTTACTAATCTTTGACAAAATTATATCGATCTTTTTTCATTTCCTTACGGGAAACCGTAAAATGGGATTTTTTTTTAAATTATTCCTAAATCTTTACAACGCGCTATGAGTTGTTCATTATTTTTAACGTCCATTGCTATTTTCATTGTACTAATTCTTTTTTCCACGCTGCTTAGGCTGTTTGGATTAATGTTCCGCTGTTGGAGAATCTGCGGAATATTTTTCTGAAGTATCCCTTCTGATAAGAGCGTAATAAGAATAATATCATAATTACTGAATTCCAAGGAATTTACCTTTTTTATAGGCAACTTTAAATTGTTCGATATGTAGGAGTGATTACTATAAACCAGCTCAATGGCTTTTTTCAATTCCCGGCTGTCTGACCTTGCTTTTCTTACAAATGCATTGATTTTTAACTCACTGAATAATAAATCGATAATGCCTAATCTGTGCTCTCCGGAAAAGACGATAACTTTGATGTCTGGATATTCGTCTCTGCAACATTTTATTAGTTCCTTACCGTCTTTTATAAATTGTTTCCTTCCATCATCTTCAAAGGATAAGTCTGTGATCAGAAGCTCATAAGGCGACTGTTTTTCTATAGATTTCTTGAGATGAGAGAATGCATCATCGCAATAATAAAAATAATCCGCAATAGTTATCTCCATTTGTTTTACAATATTTTGAACGGAAAAATTACTGCTTTCGTGGTCTTCTGCAATCAATACTTTTTTGAACATTACCTTTTGTGTTTTATTAATAATTTCAAGCCAGGGGAATTATTGTCAATATTCATTTCAGCGTTTATTTTTGCAAGCCGGGATCTGGTATTTGTGAAACCATTTTTTTCAGCTTTGTTTTCAGAAACTCCCATTCCATTATCAGAATAGCTTATTATATAAGAATTATCATTTTTATTAAATCTGATAATAACCTGGCTCGCATCGCTGTGTTTTTTCATATTTATCAAAAGTTCCCGAATGACCTGAAACAGCTCCTCGAAAGCATCTGCAGAAATGTCTTCCCAAAACGTACTATCATTTCCAATGATAATAATTCTTGTTTCATCATTATCAAAAGATCCTATCAAACCAGATATTTTTTCGTAGAATTCAATATCTTGATGATCTTCGTAAGACAGATCCCTGGATTTCTCATACATTATTTCCAATTTATCCAGTATTTTTTCTTTAGGAATATCGTTTTGATTTTCAATTGTTGAGATGACCTCATACAGTCCGTTCGTTACCACATCGTGCACTTTTTTTGAGAAATCCAAACGCTGTTCCTGAAGCTTATTCTCAGCTTCCAGAATAAGCCTTTTACGTCTTCTTCTAACCCACAAAAATCCAGCGCTTCCTGCACAAACAAAAATAACAATCAAAAGCCAGATCATTAGTTTTTGTTTTTCCATTTTAAATTTTTGCAAGACTTTTTCTTTTTGCAAAATCAGATTTTCCGATTTGGTTTTTTCACTTTCAAACCGAATTAAAGCAAATTGATTTTTAGCTTTATTTTGAGCCAACAAAACACTATCCTGAAGTGTGACGAATCGATCAAAAAACTCTTGATTTTCCTCGCCATGCGCTACTTTTACAAGTATCTGGAGTGCCTCCAATTCATCCGCAGGATATTTGAGTTTCTTTGATAAGTCCAGCATTTTAGTAGCATAATATCTGGAAGAATCTTTTGCTTTATTAAGGTAATAAGCGGAGAGATAGCTGTATGCCGCGTCTGTGGTCCAATCATCTCCAGCTTTTCGGCTTAGCTTTTCAGCTTAGCTTTTCAGCGATTAGATAGTTGCCTACAGGATTATATTTAGAATTCTGAAACCACTTGGATCTAGAATAATTTATCAGAATTTTTGGATAGAATTCACTCTTGGAACCAAGGCTGTCAAGGAGTTTTGTATAGATAAAAACAGCTTTGTCGTATCTTTTCTGATTGTGATATACAATTGCAATATTATTGGCGGTCATTATTCTATCTATAGGATCACTGGTAAATAATAATGCCTTGTTATAGAATCTTTTAGCATCGTCGTAGTTTTTTAGATCATAAGATGTAACACCCAGATTATTGTAATTACTGAATATGAAGGAATGATGTGAAGTATCCTTTTCTTTCAAGAGTTTGAAAGCGGAAAGGCTAGACTCTATGCTTCCGTAATTATCGCCTACTTTTTCTTGTAAAATCGCTATGTTTACGATGCATTTTGCAACGCCTAAACTGTCATTTTTTCTCTGAAAAAGTTCTTTAGATTTATTAAAATACAGATAAGCACTATCTAATTTTTCCTGATCAAGAAAGACAAAAGATTTTTCATAAAAAAAGTTTGTTTGTCTTCCTGACTTTTCTATGCTGGAGTGCTTTTCCTCTTTTTTGCAGGAGAAAACTAAAAAAAATAGAAGTAAATATAAAAATAAACGCAAGGATTTTATTTAACTCTAAATTTAATAAAATTAAAATAACCTCAAAAGAGAGTGATAAGATTTATAATTATTTTTGTACTAAATTTTATTAATGTCTATAAACGTTCTCGAACAATATTTACCGGAGCGCACATTGCCTTTTTTGAAAAAATGGTTCGCAGACTATGTTATTCATATCAAGATTACAAAAAACAGGGATAGCAAACTCGGTGATTATAGAAAACTTCAGGATAAATCACATCAAATCACTATAAATTCTACACTAGATAAACAGTTATTTTTCTTTGTTCTCACTCACGAACTGGCCCATCTTATTGCTTTTGAAAAATTTAATTATAAGATTTCTGCACACGGAAAAGAGTGGAAAGATACTTTCCGTAACATGCTACGAGAAAGTTCAGATGTTTATAGTGTCGACCTTAAGCCAATCATCGCTAAGTTTTCTGAGAATCCAAAAGCTAATTTTATGGCCAGTCCGGATCTTGTTCGATATTTCCATGTAAAGGATTCAAATGACAAATCAACTTTTATTGAAAGTATGTCAATTGGTGATACGTTTCTCTACAAAAACGAAAAATACAGCATCTTGGAAAAAAAGAAAAAATTATATCTTTGTACTAATTTGAATAATTCAAAAAAATATTTGTTCCGCCCTTTGGCGAAGGTTGAAAAGATTATACTAGATGACGAAAAACAATAACTATTGTGTAATAATGGCGGGAGGTATAGGCAG
This sequence comes from Epilithonimonas hominis, assembly GCF_003730015.1. Lineage (GTDB taxonomy): Bacteria > Bacteroidota > Bacteroidia > Flavobacteriales > Weeksellaceae > Epilithonimonas > Epilithonimonas hominis. The sequence goes on from NZ_RJTU01000082.1 coordinate 73,535, forward strand.
CCGTTTCTGGCCTATGAGCACTCAGAAATTTCCAAAACAATTTCAAGATATTTTAGGAACGGGAAGAACGATGATTCAACAGACATTTGACAGAATAAGCCAGATTATCCCAACAGAAAATATATATATTATTACAAACCGCGAGTATGTAGATCTCACGAAACAGCAGTTGCCAGAAGTGCCTTCGGAAAACATTGTCGGTGAGCCAGCAATGAAAAATACATCGGCATGCAATATTTACATGGCTAAGAAAATAGAGAATGTAAACCCCGATGCAAATATTATTGTAATGCCGGCGGATCATCTGATTTTGAAAGAGAAAACTTTCCTTGAAAAAGTGGAATTAGCATTAGATATTACTACCAAGAATGATTATTTGATAACACTCGGAATTGCGCCAACCAGACCAGACACAGGATATGGCTATATACAGTTTATTCAAGAAAAAAACGAAAATTATTCAAAAGTAAAAACGTTTACCGAAAAGCCAGATCTTGAAATAGCAAAAAGCTTCATAGAATCTGGTGATTTCCTTTGGAATGCGGGAATTTTTATATGGAGTGCGAAAAGTATTCTTGCCGCTTTTAAAAAATTTCTACCAGAAATGGCTAATCAGTTTAATACTTGCGAATATAATACAGCAGCAGAAAAAGAATACATTGATGTGATTTATCCAATCGTTAGCAAAATTTCTATAGACAATGGGATTTTGGAAAAAGCGGATAATGTTTATGTAATTCCGGCAAATATTGGCTGGAGCGATCTAGGAACTTGGACGTCGGTTTACACCAATGCGGATAAAAATGATGATAATAACGCCAGCAACTCCAAAAATGTGTTAACTTACAACTCCAAAGGAAACGTTATTAGAATCAAAAATCAGAACAAAGCTGCAATAATCGATGGTTTGAAAAATTATATTATTGTAGATACAGAAAAAGCCTTACTAATCTGTCCAAGAGAAAACGATCAGCTTATCAAAGATTATGTTCTAGATTTGAAGAATCTTAAAAAAGGAGAAAGATTTATGTGATTTTATAAAAAAATCAATAAGAATTTATCGAATCCGTCTCACAACTGAGGCGGATTTTTTTTTGGTTATTATTGAGGGTTTTCGTATATTTATATCTGATAATCAGAGAGTTGTTTATGAATTTTAAGCATTACAATCAAAATCAGTTGGTTTTGTTTCCTTATAGTTTTGAGGATTTGATTCCCGAAAATCATCCTGTTCGGATTGTTAATGATATTTTGGAGAA
>NZ_RJTU01000004.1 GCF_003730015.1 Epilithonimonas hominis
CTACTACTACTACACAGATAACATTCCTATGGAATGTTTCTTTTATATTATTTAGTAAGGCTGATTCCGTTAGGAATCATATTATCTGTTAGAAAGCCAATCTGAAAGAGAAAGGACAGTCCGTAGGACTGCTATCTCAAAATATGCAGCCCAAAAGACTGCAAATTAATTTATACTTTAAGATCAGCTTCTAGACCAATCAAATCCTGATTTGCATCGATAATCGGCTGAACTTCATTCGCAATGAATTCCTCCGTCTGTATTGGCGCAAAACCGATGAAGTTTTTAGGATCAAGAACCTCTTTTAATTTTGATTTATCTAATTTTAAAGAATTATCATTTAAAATTCTATCGATAAGGTCATTTTCTTTACCTTCTTCTTTTACCTTTTTAGACGCTTCCATAGAATGAACTCTGATTACTTCGTGGATTTCCTGACGGTCGCCACCAGCTTTCACTTCCTCCATAATGATGTATTCTGTTGCCATAAACGGCAATTCTTCCATAATATGTTTGTTGATTCTGTTCGGATAAACCACAATTCCGTTCATAATGTTATTCCAAATCAATAGAATTGCATCAACAGCTAAGAAAGCTTGTGGAATGGTTAATCTCTTGTTTGCAGAATCGTCCAATGTTCTTTCAAACCATTGTGTAGAAGCTACCATTGCAGAACTTGTCGTTAAAGACATTACATATTTTGCCAGTGCTCCGATTCTTTCGCTTCTCATTGGATTACGCTTGTAAGCCATTGCGGATGAACCGATTTGGTTTTTCTCGAATGGTTCTTCAATTTCCTTGAGGTTTTGAAGTAAACGTAAGTCGTTGGTGAATTTATGTGCAGATTGAGCGATATTTCCTAATAAAGCCACCACTTTTGCGTCAATTTTTCTGTCGTAAGTCTGTCCGGAAACTCCGAAAACCTTTTCGAAACCGAATCTTTTTGACAATTCTTTATCTAAATGTTTAACTTTAGAATAATCACCGTTGAAAAGCTCAAGGAAACTTGCAGCAGTTCCGGTAGTTCCTTTTACACCTCTGAATCTCAATGTTTCTAAGAAGAAATCTAATTCTTCGATGTCAAGAACTAAGCTTTGTAACCAAAGCGTTGCTCTTTTCCCAACAGTCGTTAACTGAGCCGGTTGGAAGTGTGTGAATCCTAAAGTCGGTAAATCTTTGTATTGAATTGCAAAATCAGAAAGATTTTTCATCACGCTCACCAACTTTTTCTTTAAAATTAAAAGTCCGTCACGGATTTGAATTAAATCGGTATTATCTCCTACAAATGCCGAAGTGGCTCCCAAGTGAATAATTCCTTTTGCAGAAGGCGCTACATCTCCATAAGCGTGAACGTGAGCCATCACATCGTGACGAAATTTTTTCTCGTAAGCTGCAGCCGCATCATAATCAATGTTTTCTGCATTGGCTTTCAATTCAGCGATTTGCTCGTCTGTGATGTCAAGTCCAAGGTCTTTTTCGATTTCAGCAAGGGCAATCCAAAGCTTTCTCCAGTTCTGGAACTTGTTGTTATGCGAAAAATTAAACAACATTTCTTCACTGGAATAGCGCTCTTCCAATGGATTTCTGTAGGAATTCATTTCTTTCTTTTTACTTTTTTTAGATTACACAAAAATAGGAATTTTCATTGAGAATTTAAAATCATAAAAAGTTCCCTCGATGTAATTTTTTAGAAACACAATTATCCTTAATTAATCAATAAAACTATAACTTTGCAACCCGCTATTAAGATGGAATTATGAAGAAATTGGAAATCAAAAAAAATATTCAAAAATTAGAAGATAAGCATCTTTCTTTCCGCGTTTTTGAATTAAGTGAAGAGAATTTAAGCCCATATCTAAAGCCTCATAAAAAAGACCATTTTTTTATTCTTGTGATTGAAAAAGGAACATTACAACTCCATATTGAAGATAAAATTCATTCTTTAAAAACCGGACAAATTTCCGTCGTATTTCCAGAGCAGGTTCATTTTACTTCAGATTTAAGTACAGATTTAAAAGGTAAGATTATCCTTTTTGAAGAAATTTTGTTCTGTTCCGATATTTTGAAAAACGAACTGAGTACGTATAATGTCAATCTTTCCACTCAACTAAATTGTACCATTTTATCTGCCGAAGATTTTGAACAAAGTGTAAATGCGATCAGAATTATTAAAGGAATTTATGAACATCCAAGCTTGATAAAAAAAGAACAGGCGAGATTTCAGATTAAAATATTTTTGTTAGGTTTGATAGAATCCGTTCACGGTTTGCATCCAATTTTACATAAAGAAACAGTCGACAAACCCATTTATGTTCGGTTTAAAAAATTATTGAATGAACATTACAAACAATATAGAACCGTTCAGTATTATGCCGAAGAACTAGCTATTACTCCTAAAAAATTAAATTCAATTACTAAAAAACATTGCGGAGAAACGGCGATTCAAGCGATTCATAATAGAATTTTAATTGAAATAAAGCGTCAGTTAATGTTTTCCGACCTTTCTCATAAAGAAATTGCTTTCGATTTAGGATTTAATTCACCTTCTGCCTTAAACAAATTTGTAAAAGCAAAATTGAAAGAAACGCCAACCGAACTTCAGCAAGAACTGGCGCAAATGTATAACGCATAGTCTTGTTTGTATAACAACGCTCGTTTTGGTTGGTCTACTTTTGTCTCATTAAAATTTCATATAAAAAATGAGCAAATTATTTATTGCAGGAGAGGTTTTCCACGGAGCTGGAACTCTTTCTGAATTAGCAAATATCAAAGGCACAAAAGCGGTAATCGTAACTGGCGGAAGCTCGATGAGAAAGAGCGGAACGTTGGATAAAGCGCTTGCTTACCTTACTGAAGCTGGAATCGAAACTAAGATCTTCGATGGTGTGGAAGAAGATCCTTCATCTGCAACTTGTGCAAGAGGAGCTGAATTGATGCAAAATTTCCAACCAGACTGGATTATCGGTTTGGGAGGTTGTTCAGCAATTGATGCTGCAAAAATTATGTGGGTTTTCTATGAATATCCTGATGCAGATTTCGATGCGATGACCAAGCCATTCACGGTTCCGGTTTTAAGAAACAAAGCAAAATTTATCGCAATCCCTTCTACAAGCGGAACAGGAACTGAAACTACTGGTCTTGCAGTAATTACTGACAGAGAAAAAGGCGTAAAATACCCTATCGTTTCTTACGAATTGACCCCGGATATCGCAATTGTTGACGGTGAAATCTGTGCTTCAATGCCAGCTCACGTTACATCAAATACTGGTCTTGATGCTTTGACGCACTGTGTGGAAGCTTACGTTTCTAATATCGATAACAATATTGCAGATGCTCTTTCTAAAGGTGGATTGGAGATTGTTTTTGATAACTTGAAAGAAGCGGTAGAAAATCCGAACAATATTGTAGCCCGTCAGAATATGCACGATGCATCATTTATGGCAGGTTTGGCGTTCAACAATGCTTGGTTGGGAATCGTTCACTCCTTATCTCATCAGGTTGGGGCTTTGTACGGAATTCCTCACGGAGCTTCTAATGCGATTTTCCTTCCAAATGTGATTCGTTATAACGCTCAAGCAACAAACCGTTTTCCTGATTTAGCAAGAGTAATTGGTAAAGAAACTGCTGAAGATTTGGCTCAGGCAATTGAAACTTTACGTTCTGAAGTTAACAATCAAGCAGCAATCAAAGAATTCGGAATTTCGAGAGAAGATTGGGATAAGAATCTTGATTACATCGCCAACAATGCTTTGGTAGATCCTTGTACAGGTTTCAACCCAAGAGTTCCGACTTTGGATGAGTTGAAGGCTATTTACAATGCTTGTTATGAAGGTCTTGTTTACGCCGAGGAAGTTGTAGCAAGATAAAACTGTAAAAATGTATTAATGGTTTACATTAACTCGGATTAAAATAGAAACAGGAAGTCAATTTGATTTCCTGTTTTTTCTATTTTCAATTTATTATTTGATATGGAGCTTGATTTAACTTAAATATCATTATTTGATCCAATATTCGGCTAGATATTTGCATTTTACCCTTAAATTCGTATAAAATGGTGTCAAAAATTACCTCAGAAATAAAAGTCAGCGTTACTGCAGAATATGACAACTTTAATAGTTATCCTTCTGAAAACCGTTTTGTATTTAGATATCATATTGAAATTCAGAATCTTGGAGCAGACACAGTGAAGCTTCTTAGCAGAAGATGGATGATTTACGACCTTGGTTTTGGGTTTACTGAGGTTGAAGGTGCTGGTGTAATTGGTTTGACTCCAATACTTGAGTCAGGAGAAAGTTTCAGCTATTTCTCCAATGTGATTCTTAAATCTGGCGTCGGAAATATGGAAGGCTCCTATCTATTTGAAAGTTTTGGAAAGCCCGACTTATATGTTGAAATTCCGAAATTCAACTTAGTTTCAGAAGTTTTGAGTAATTGATTACAATTGGAACTATAATTTATATTATTTCGGGCGTTAAAGTATTTTAAAACGTTTTCCAAAGACAGAATTTACTTCCTCATTATTTGTAACCATCAGTCTTTCAAAACTCAACAAAGAAATTTTTGCGCAAACTTCGGCATCTGCATCTGCACGGTGATGGTTGAATTTGATCTGATGATACTCAGCTAAATTTTTTAAGCCATAACTTTTCAAATCTTTCCATGCTTTTTTAGCAACTCCAATACTGCACAGATAATTCATATTCGGTTTAAAGAAACCATAATGATCCAAACAACTTCTTAAAACACTGGCATCAAAAGAGGCATTATGCGCAATCATAAGATTTCCATACATTAATTTTTCAATCTCATACCATACATCACCAAAAGTGGGAGCGTATTGCACATCTTCTGGTGTAATACCGTGAACCGCTATATTATGATGATTAAAATAAGGATACGACGGTGGTTTTATCAACCAGGATTTAGTTTCCTTGATCTTCCCATTTTCTACAATGCAAATTCCCAATTCGCAAGCAGAGTTTCTTTCGTGCGTGGCCGTTTCAAAATCGAGCGCTATAAAATCCATAAAATGCTAATTTTTTGATCCGGAAAAATGTTTAAAAATCAACCATTTTGTTTGATAATAAGGATCTATTTGACTTTTTTGTCTCAATTGTATTGATTTGGGTAAATGCCAATAAAATCCAACGTGTGATTTTAAAATTGCCCAAAAATGTCTCCAACCATTTTTATAGGCTAAATAAACAGCAGCATAAGCGTCTAAATTCAACCTAAAAAATAAAATAAAAAATACTTTTGAAGCAGGTAAATTCTTCAACAACATAGTCAGATTATTTCTGAAATTGAGAAAAGTTTTTTGTGGATTTTGTTTGTTCAATGTTCCACCACCAACGTGATAAACTTTGGATTTTCCAGTATAATAGATTTTTCTTCCAGCGTTTTTCAGTCTCCAGCAAAGGTCTATTTCTTCTTGGTGCGCAAAGAATCTTTCATCAAAGCCATTCATATCCCAAAAATCTGCTGAGCGGATGAATAACGAACAACCAGAAGCCCAGAAAATTTCAGTTTCATCGTCATATTGACCATTATCAAATTCTATGTCATCAAAAACTCTTCCTCGACAATAAGGATAACCTAAATTGTCTATCAAACCACCAGCAGCACCAGCAAACTCAAATTTCTGCTTTTGATTATAATCCAGTATTTTTGGTTGGATTGCCGCAATATTATTGTCTTTTGAGAATAGTGCAATAATAGGAGAGAGCCATTTTTCTGTAACCTCTACATCAGAATTCAGCAAGCAATAAATATCAGCCCGAATCAACTTCAAACCTTCATTATAACCAGCTGCAAACCCAGAATTCATTTTATTCTGAATAATGTTTACCTCAGGAAAATTGTCTTTTAAAAAAACAATAGAATCGTCTGTGGATGCGTTATCAATTACAAAGATTTCTGCTCCGGAAGAATGTCTAATCACCGACGGAAGAAATTTTTCCAACCAAGTTTTACCGTTCCAGTTAAGTATAGCAATCGCAATAGTCATTATTCATCATATTTTTTAATTGCATCCTTATATTTCCACCTTCTGTGTGACCACAGCCAGTTATCGGGTCTTTTTCTAATGGTATTTTCAAGCAATTTATGAAACTTTCTCACTACCTCATATTCTACAAACCGTTCACCATCCGGATAAATTCTATGATAATTGACCTGATAATATCCTCTTTTCACTTTTTTCATCTCACAGTATATAAATACCATATCCATCCTCGTAGAAAGTTTATCATACCCAATGAACGCTGGCGTTTTCTGATTTAGAAATTTTAAACCGTAATTGACGTGCGAGGAATGTGGTGTTTGATCTGCGACAAACATATAAACAGAATCTCCATCATTTGGAGTTCGAAAAATATGTTTTATTACTTCATTGGCTTCCAAAGATTTATTATTAAACCTGTTGCGAACCATTTTTATTTTTTGCTCCCAGAATGTACTGTTAATTTTTCTGTAAACAGGATGACAGTTTTTCTGAGGAATGATAGTTGCCAAGGCATTAAACCATTCCCAGTTAAAAACGTGTCCGGATAATAAAATTATATTTTTTCCTTCAGCTTTTGCATCGTGGAATAGTTGCTGATTCAAATGCTGCATCCTGACTCTGGATTCTGTCCTGGAAATTGTGAAGGCTTTAAGCATTTCAGCTAGATAATCACAGAAATTAGAGAAGAAAAGTTTAGAAATATTTTTTATTTCCTTATCTGATTTTTCAGGAAAAGCATTTCTCAGATTTTCCAATACAACATCTTTTCTATATCCGATAACGTAATAATTCAATAAAAACATTATATCCGAAAAGAAATATAATACTTTTAAAGAAAATCTGGAAATCAATAATAATATGCTAAATAGGAATTGATTCAATGTATAATGAATATTGGCAAATATACTGAAAAATGGCTAGATTTTTGTTGATCTTCGGGGTTAAATACAATCAACTTTTAAGATAATATGAAAAAAACAGTTCATAAATTGGTTTTAGTTTCTAGCTTATTGACATTGTCTTTTTACAGTTCGCAATCCTCGGTAAACAGTTTGTCTAAAGAGCAAATTGGGGCTAAGAAAAAAGCTGCTGCAGAAGAAAAAGCAAAATTGCCAAAGCCATATCATCCAGAAGCCAATGCCGCTTTGGATATAAAGAAAGCTATAAATCAAGCTAAGAAAGAACATAAAAATGTGATGATCCAAGCAGGCGGTAATTGGTGTATATGGTGTTTAAGATTCAATGATTACGTTCAGAAAACACCGGAGCTGAAGAAAATCGTTGATGATAACTATGTGTATTATCATCTGAACTGGTCACCAGAAAATAAAAACGAAAAAATCTTTGCTACTTATGGTAATCCTGGAGATCAATTCGGTTATCCAGTTTTTATAGTTCTCGATGAAAATGGCAATCAAATTCATACTCAAGACAGCGGAGTTCTGGAAGATGGAACTGGCTATAGTCTGGAAAAAGTAAAAGATTTCTTTACAGCCTGGACGCCCAAAAAATAAAATAGTTGACACAAAAAAAACCACTTCGATTGAAGTGGTTTTTTCTTATGAAGTATCTTGTTATCTTAAGCTTCATCAGTTTTAGGAGCATCCTCTTTTTTAGCAGGAGCTTCAACCGGAGCATCAGAAACGATATCAAACTCATAGTTGTACTCAACATTTCTGTGAAGTCTAACAAGTGCAGAGAATTTACCTGTTCTTTTAATAGTGTTACCAGGGATTTTGATGTATTTTTTATCAACTACTACACCAGCTTTTGCTAAAGCAGCAGCTAGGTCAGCATTATTGATAGAACCAAACAATTTATCACCAGCACCAACTTTTGCAGGAATAGTGATAGAAGTTTTCTTTAATTGATCTACTACACCATTTGCGGCAGCCACCAATTTAGCTTCTTCTTCTTTTCTGGATTCCAAAGTAGCTTCCAATTGAGCTTTGTTCTTTGGAGTTGCCAATAGTGCAAAACCTTGAGGAATCAAAAAGTTTCTTGCATAACCCGGTTTTACGTTTACAGTATCAAACTCAAGTCCTAAGTTCTCTACATCTTTTTTTAGGATAATTTCCATTGTTGTTGTCTTGTTTAGATTCTAGAAGTTAGAGGTTAGAAATAAGAAGTTAGAAAGTCTAATATCTGAGATCCAATATCTAATATCTAAAACAGTTAGAATTAAATTATTATTCAGCAACAAAAGAAGCAGGCGAACCTACTTCTTTTATTATTTTTTTTGTTCTTATTTCAAAAGATCCGCTACATAAGGCATAAGAGCTAAATGTCTTGCTCTTTTGATAGCAGCAGATACTTTTCTTTGATATTTAAGAGAAGTTCCTGTATATCTTCTTGGTAAGATTTTACCTTGTTCGTTTACAAACTGAAGAAGGAAGTCAGCATCTTTATAATCTACGTGCTTGATTCCGAATTTTTTGAATCTACAGTATTTCTTTTCAGATTTAGTGTTGATATCAAGTGGAGTAAGAAATTTTACTTCTGATTCACCTCCAGCAGAGGCTTGTTTTGCCATATCATCTATTGCCATTGTTTTAAATTTTAAAGGTTAATAATTAAGCTTTAGCAGATTTTAGTTTGCTTCTTCTTGTTACTGCATAATCTACAGCGTGCTTGTCAAGTTTAGTCGTTAGGTAACGGATTACTCTCTCATCACGTTTGTAAGCAGTTTCTAGATCAGCAACTACAGTTCCTTCTCCTTTGAATTCGATCAAGGTATAAAAACCATTCTTTTTCAATTGGATAGGATAAGCCAATTTTTTAAGTCCCCAATTTTCTTTGGCAACGATTTCGCAATTGTTTGAAGTCAATAGATCTTCAAATTTTTTCACTGCTTCCTCCACCTGAGCATCAGATAGAACGGGAGTTAAAATGAAAACAGTTTCGTAATTGTTCATAATGTTAATTAATTTTAATTAAAAATTCGAGTTGCAAAAGTACAACTTTTTTCTGAACTACAAATATTTTTCATAAAAAATCCCGCCAATTAGCGGGATTAAGATTATTTTTAATTAATAATTATTCTTTGATGACTTTGGTAGAAGTAGTAGTACCGTCAGCCAAAGTGGTAGTTACAACGTATACTCCAGTTCCTAATTTGCTTAGATCAATTTGAGATTTAGCTTCATTCAGTTCTTTTGTCATAATTTGTTTTCCTGTGGTATCAAATACTTTTACAGACTTGATATTTCCAGCAGCCTCAAGCTTAAGAATATCTTTCACTGGGTTTGGATAAGCCTTTATGTTATCTGCTTTATTAACATCTGAAACAGCAAGTGAAGCAATATTTAATGTATAATCTTCAACTTGTCCAAATGTAGATGTTCCGCAAGGTGTGATGTTTGACGTTGAAGAACCTGAGTCATTCAATCTAACTCTCATACGAGTGGTAGTAGCAGTAGCTCCCGCTGGAATTGTAATACTTCCCGTCCAAGGTGACTTTTTAGTAGCTGTAACCAATACCTGCTCGCCAGCATCATTAAAATCCTTATCATTATTAAAGTCAATCCATACTAAAACGTGATCTTTATCATAAGATGTACCTGTGAAACTTGCAGTAAAGCTATACGTTTGTCCTGCGTTTACATTTCCAATGGTCGAAGTAAAATCTTCATATCCGGCAGTAGCTGTAGAATTCTTGTTGATGTTAGCAAATGTAACATTAGAGATCTTCTCAAAGCTTGTAGATGTTGCACCTGCAGTACAATAGGTTGGCGCCATTGTGGTAAATGAATAAACTGTACAACCTGTTGCGGAGCCAGCTGCGTTCTTGGCAATTACTTTCAAATAGTAAGTACTTGACGGATCAAGATTAGTTGCTGTATAAGTAGTTGTTGTAACTGTATTTACAAGTGTTGTAGGGTTTGTATTCTTATCAAGATAAACTTCATAAGACGAAGCAGCTGAAGTACCTGAAGGCGCAGTCCACGTGATAGGCAATGATTGGTATGCCACATTAGTAGCACCGTTTGCAGGAGCTGTTACTGTTGCACAGTTTGGTACTGTAAGTGTTGTAAAACTGTAAACAGTACATCCAGAAGCAGAGCCTACACTGTTTTTAGGTACAACTTTCCAATAATACTTTGTATTTTTTGCTAAACTAGTTGTCAATGTATAACTTGTACTTGGTGCATAGCCTACTAATGTTGTAGGATCTGTATTGGTGTCCAGATATACATCATAAGAGTCAGCATTTGTAGCAGCAGCCCAAGTCAGTGTCGGGGTTATAGAAATTCCTGTCGCTGAATTAGCCGGTGTACTAAGGGTAGTACAACCTGGCGCTGTAGTTGCAGGAGGTGTTGTTACCACTTTAAAATCATCTACAGCAAAACCGAACTGATCTTCAGAAGTACACTGAATAGCAATATAAACCTTCTGACCTGAATAGGCATTTAAGTTATAAGTATATTCGTGCCAAGTTGCATCAGAAGGAGTTGTAACAACAGGTGAAATTGCAGTAAAGTTAGCAACTGCCGTCCCTGTAGTGGAGACTAAAACCTTAAACTTTTCCGCACCATATTGTGCATCACAACCTTTAGCCCAAAAACTTAATGTCGCACCTAATCCAGCAGTTAGCTGTATCTGAGGAGAGATAAGCCAATCATTGTTCCAAGGCGCTGATGTTGCAGCAAATGCCACCATTATCTTATTACCAGATTTTGCCGTCCAGTCGGAGGTGTTTGTCGGTGTCATCGCCGGCGATGTGGTAGTGGAATTAAAAACCTGAAATGACTTGGCAACCCCTGTGTTCGGAAAAGATATGCCTTCAAAACCATAAGTTGTTTACAGGTCTACATCCGTAAGTGTCCAGTTTCCTACGTTGGCAATCGCAAAATCTGTGTAGGTTTCAAAACTGTCTTCAAATATAACAGTTTGTGCCTTTAATGTATTTGCAGAAAATAATATTCCTGCTGTACATAACGAAAATAGAATTTTTTTCATAAGATAATTTATTTTTAAATTCTCTCAAATTTAGCAAAATAATTCTGAAATAAACAAATTATCTCATCAAAATTTAACAATTATAAAGCAAATACCTGTAATGATTAAAAAAAACCTATTAGTTATCTAAAACAATCTACACACAAACTGTAATAAGTATAAGAAGTAATGCGAAAATTCGATCAAAAAATATTTATACCTAATTTTTTCTTATTTCCTTCAAGAAATTTACTTTCAATTCTTCATATAAGGAATGTCGGCTTACCAAAACCGAAAATATAGAAGACATCATTCCTGCCAGCATCAAATGAAAAATAAGTGAATGTCTGTCCGTCATTTCCAAAACCAAAATAGCTGAAGTAAAAGGCGCACGCGTGATTCCTGTAAGAAAAGCCACCATACCTGCAAGAATCAGCACATTCGTTTCATTATCTGATAGATTCATCAGATTAGCAAAAACACTTCCTATAGAAGCACCTGTGGAAAGCGCAGGAGCAAATATCCCTCCAGCGCCACCAGACGTAAAAGCGAGCGCCGGACCAAGCATTCTGAGAACAGGTACATACCAGGCTTCTGTTTTATTATCAGTAAAAAGCACCCTTTCTATAATATCCTTTCCGGAACCTAAAATATCCCTGTTGATAAAATACGCAATCGTCGCGACAATAAGTCCACAAATCAATAAAAATATGATATTGCTAAAATCTGTTTTTAGTTTTTTCTTAAGCCGACTAATCTTCAACATCGCCACAGAAAGCTGACTGCTAAGAATACCTGCAATTCCTGACACAAAAATAATCGGAAACATAATCCACAAAGTCACACCTTGTGTTTTTGGATATCCTAAGTAGAGATAAGAGCCCGCCAACGTTTGCGCCGTAAGTCCAGCAATGATGACCGCTGTAAAAAGTGCCGTCTTAAAATAGTTGATATGCGTTTTGGATAATTCCTCAACCGCAAAAACAATTCCGCCCAATGGTGTATTGAAAGCTGCAGAAAGCCCAGCAGCAGCGCCTGTTAGTATCATATTTTTCTTAGAAATTTTCGGCCACCAGCTTGGAAGATATTCATAGACTTTGCGAAAAACCGAACCTGCAATCTGGATGGTTGGCCCTTCACGCCCAATGGCTCCACCTGATGTTACCAAAACGAAACTGGAAATTATTTTTATGAATAGAATCCTAAAACTTAACAGCTTCTGTATATGATGATTATCTCTTGGATTAGCAAGTTCTACAGCCGCCATCACCTGCGGAATCCCACTTCCTCTTGCAAATGGCGCATATTTTTTTACGAGCCACCAAGAAAGTACAAATCCCAGAGGTGCAACTATAAAAATCATCCAAAGATGCCAACTTAAAATTTTATTTAGAATATGTTCGCCAAAAGCAAACAGCTGAGCATATAAAACAGCAATCAAACCTGTAATCACGGAACCAATCCAAAAAGGAATAGCCTGCAAAAGATTCTGTTTCAGATGCTCATTTCGGATGTTGTCAAAAGAATTCTTCAGTATTTTTCTGATGTATCGAAATAATTTCTTCATAGTGATGATTTCAAAGTTTCAGGATTGTGAAGTCTTATGATATTTGCTCCTTTTTGTAACAACTTTTCATGTAAGTTTAATGTTTCTTTTTCAACCTCATTTGGTTGTTTTCCGAGCGGTTTGTATATAAAAGATTTTTTTGAAATTCCAGCAAGAATCGGAAATTTTCCAAATCCGATATACTCAAAATCCTCAATCATTTTATATTGGTCTTCAACTGTTTTTCCGAAGCCAAATCCAGGATCGAGAATAATATCTTTAATTCCTTTTTGTCTTAAAACATTTACTTTTTCCGAGAAAAATCGATTGATAGAAAGGATAATATCATCAAATTCAATTTTATCGTGCATCGAATCATAAGTCGCATTGATGTGCATCAATATATAAGGCAAACCTGTCATTGCAACATTGTCCAAAAGTTCAGAATCAAACTGTCCTGCAGAAATATCATTCACAATATCAATTCCTTCATCATAACCAAACTTTACAACATCTAAATAAAATGTATCCAGTGAAATCAAACTTTCCGGAAATTCTTTTTTGATTAATGAAATGACATTTCCAATTCTTCTGATTTCTTCATCAGCTTTCAAATATTCAGCATTTGGACGGGTTGACTGTGCGCCAATGTCAATAATTGTTGCGCCATTTTTCAATAAATTTTCAGCTTGATGCAAGGCTGATTTTTCATTATTGTATTTTCCTCCATCAGAAAAAGAATCCGGAGTCAGATTCAAGATTCCCATTAATTTTGCTTTTGACAAATCAATCAATCTGCCGTTACAATTGATTGAAAAAAACTTTGATTGATTAGAATTGGTAATAGAAAATTCCATTTTAAAATTTGAAATATTAAATAGTTTGTTTAAACCACATAGACACATAGGTATTATTTGAATCTAAGAAAAAATAGCTTAATTCTACTTTGTCTTTTTTAATTGTATATCTATAAATTTCTATTTGCCTATGTGGTTTTAAAATTTATTAGATTTTTAATTCGTTATTGCATAAACTGCAAAACTGGCTAACCAATGATCGCCGCCATAATTACCTTGAAAAATAATTGGTAATGAGTTTTCAATGAATTTTTCCCTTGAAATCTCAAATTGCTTTCTAATTGGATTTTTTTCTGGTAAAGCAGTGATAATATTTTTCATAGCCCAAGCTTTCGAAAATGACAATCCCACAAGATGAACAGTTTGATAGTCATTAACATCACTTATTATAGGTATTTGTTCAATGTTTTCCAAGCTTCTTTTTTCGTAAAACAGATTCAGCCATTTTTCAAAATCTTTCTGAGGCAAAATTCTGCTCATCAATTCTGCAATTTCTAAACTTGGCGAAAAGAAATCGCTTCCGTCTGGTTCCAGATAAGCTGGTGTTTTAACATTATTCAAATAGAAAATCTTGGCTTTTGCAGACAATTCTTCCTCAAATGACTTATCTCCAACTTCTCTTGCCCAATCGATAGCAAAACTTATTGCAAATGCAGTATTCGGGTGAACGCCGGTTCTATTAGGATAAGTTTGTTTGGGTAAATAAGCTTTCCACAGTCTCAAGATTTCATCTGTCAAAGGTTTTAAATCTTTATGCCAGATTTTAGTTTTTGGATGATTCCATCTTGCTAATTCTTCATCCAATTTCAAAATCCAAGCCCAACCATAAGTTCTTTCGAAATTTTGCGCCACTTGATATTTGGTAAAATAAGACGCTTCTTCTTTTATTTTTTCAGGCGAAAAAGATTCATCCAAGATAGAAATGATTTTATCTTTATTTTCCAAGTACGGAACAGTTCTCAATAATCTCAGCAGCATCCAATGTCCGTGGACAGAGCTATGCCAATCAAAACAACCATAAAAACTCGGATGTAGTTCTTTTGGAGTCAAAATCGCATCTTTCTCACTATTAATAACGTGTGCAGTTTTATTCGGATACTCTTGATTGATACACTTCAACGGCATCGAGGCAAGTTTGCTGGCCATTTCTGTTGTCAGTTCCAATTTCTGTTGAGCATTGATGAAGACAGTAGATACTAGAAAAAAAGAAACGGCAAATCGCATAGAATAATTTTAGAGTCATAAAAATAGATAATTTTTCTGATTACTATCAATAAATTAACTCCAAACAAAATTTGTATCTTTGACCAATTAGACAGATTTATGCACAATACTTCCGCTCAGTTTGACGATGTTATCAAGGTTTGTAAAGACCTTTTTATAAAGAAAATGAAAGATTATGGAACCGCTTGGCGCGTTCTCCGTCCAAGTTCTATCACAGACCAAATCTACATCAAAGTCAGCAGAATCAGAACGTTGCAAATGACGGATGTGAAAATGGTGGATGAGAGTGAAGAAGATGAGTTTATTGCGATTATTAATTACTCGATTATTGGATTGATTCAGTTGGAGAAAGGTTTTTCTGATGAACTGAATGCCAATCCGGAAGAAATTCTCAGCCTTTATGATTCTTATGCGCAAAAAGCAAAAGAATTAATGGAACGCAAAAATCACGATTACGGCGAAGCGTGGCGAGATATGAGAATTTCGTCTATTACTGATTTGATTTATCAAAAAGTTTTAAGAACTAAACAGATAGAAGATAATCAAGGAAAAACTTTGGTTTCCGAAGGTTTGGATGCCAACTATTTTGATATGTTGAATTATGCGGTTTTCTGTTTAATAAAGATGGAAGTTGGAGGTCGGATGATGGAAGATTAAAAAAATCTGTTAAATAATCAAAGATGAGTTTTAAATTTGAAAAATTAATTATTTGGCAAAAGTCTATGGATTTTGGAGAGAAGATATTTCTAATTTCCAAGGATTTTCCAAAAGACGAAATGCTCAATTTAGTTTCTCAAATAAGAAGAGCTGTAGACTCTATAGCTTTAAATATTTCGGAAGGCTCAATTTTACAATCAACGGCAGAGTTTAAGAGATTTTTAGGTTTTTCTATTCGTTCTTTAGCAGAAGTTGTCACTTGTTTATATAAATCAAAAAATAGAAATTATATTTCGGAAGAAAAATTCAAAGAATTATATAACGAATCATATCAATTAATGAATCAAATTATTGGATTCAGAAACCAACTAAAAGATTAATCTATGCATAGTATTGTCAACATCCATCTTCCATCCTCTAACTTCCATCTCTAAAATTATGAAAGCAGTTCTACGCTATATTGTTGCACTTATATTCATCGCTTCCGGATTTGTAAAAGCTGTTGATTTGAAAGGGTTTTCTTTCAAATTAGAAGAATATTTTTCGCCAGTGGTTTTCAATTTACCTTTTTTGGAAAAATATGCTTTAGCATTTTCAATTATTGTAGTTGTTCTGGAATTGATTCTTGGATTTATGTTATTGATGAAAATCAAGCTTAAAGAAACACTTTATGCACTGATTGCACTTTGTGTTTTCTTTGGTTTTCTGACATTTTATTCCGCTTATTATAATGTTGTAACAGATTGCGGATGTTTCGGAGATGCGCTGAAATTCACGCCTTGGCAATCCTTCTGGAAAGATATCACGCTTTTAGTTTTATTGTTGATTCTGGCGGTTCTTTACAGAAAAAGAGAAGAAGATGAAAAAGTCAGATTTGGGAAATTACCATTGTTGGGCGTTTTTGTTTTAGTAATGATTTTCGTGATGTACAGAGGAATTGCGCACGAACCGATGATAGATTTCCGAGCATATTCTATCGGAACTGATTTAGCAGCTGAGAAGCAAAAAATTGCACAAAATCCTTCGGAGTATAAGACGTTTTATTCACTTAAAAATTCCAAAACTGGCGAAGTGAAAAAAGTTGACCAAGACGAATATATCAATAAGGAATATTGGAAAGACACGACTTGGCAAATTGAAGATGGAAAAACAACTTCTGAAATTTCGAAAAAAGGCTATGAATCAGAAATCTCGAAGTTCAAAGTAGAAGACACTAATGGAAATCCAATTACAGACGAAATTCTTAAGGAACCGAAAGTTGTTTTAGTGTTTACCTACAAACCAAAAGAAGCAGATTTAGAATTAGTTAAAAAAACAGAAACTAAAGCTTTGACAGAAAAAGCAAAAGTTTACGGAATCACTACTCAGCCGAATTTCTATAAACAAATCCCAAATTTTCTAATGGACGAAATTGCCATCAAAACTATTGCGAGAAGCAACCCATTTGTATTAATTTTGGAAAAAGGAAAAGTGGTTGAGAAATTGGGTGCGAAAGATTATTTGGATAAATAGTCATAAATTTGAATTCGTTGAATGAAAAACATTAAAAATGAATTACAGAATATCATTACAGGAAATGGACAAATTGGCGATAAAAACCTTATCAAAACAATCCAAGACGTCCTTAGAAGAAATGAAAAATCAATCCAAATCTCTTCACAAAACAAGCTTGTCAAAAGTGAAGAAGAAATCTTTCTAAAAAATATTATTGAGGCGGAAGATCTTACTTATAAAGAAGAGATTTCCGAATCAAATTATATTTCAGAAGGTGCAGAACAAAAAGTTTATAGATTGGATCACAAATATATCATTAAACTGAATGATACTATATTTTATGCATCTTGGAAAGATTATTTTAACAGCCTACTGATTCATAATTATTTTTTCAATTCAACAAAATATGAATTGTTAGGCTTCAAAATTATCAACAAAAAGATATTTGCAGTTGTGAAGCAAAGATTTGTTAAAGCAGATGAAACTGTAGATTTAGAACAAGTAAAATCTTTTTTGGAGTTCAATAACTTTCGTAACGTAAGAAATAATGATTATCAAAATGATGAATTAGGATTAATTTTCGAAGATTTGCACGACGAAAATGTTTTGATTAATAACGGGATTCTTTACTTCATAGACACTATTTTTTATCTTACAGACAATTTTTATAAATAAATTAATGAGAAAATCAAATAAACCAATTGCAGGTTATCATTTACTGATGATTTTGTCCGCTGTAGACGGCATTATCAAACCGGAAGAAGGACTTAAAGTTCAGGAATATATGGCGGAAGAATTTCCGTTCCGTTTGAACTTGGACGACGAATTGGAAATCATTGCTCAATTAACAGCAGATCAATGGAAAGAACATTTCGAATTTCACGCAAAATGTTTCGAAGAAGATTCTACCGAGAAAGAAAGAAAAGACTTTATCCAATTTGCAAAATCCCTCATCAAAGCTGATAATGAAGTGAGCGATGAGGAGCATCAATTCTACATATTATTAAAAAACATTTGGAATTTAAATTAAAAATATAATGAGAAAAAACATTGTTGCAGGAAACTGGAAAATGAACAAAACTTATGCTGAAGCACAGGAACTGATGGCTCAGCTTTTAGAATACAAAAAAAATAATACGACAAACTGTGAGGTTTATATCGCTCCGCCAGCTTTATATCTTACCGCTGCCAAAGAAGTTTTCAAAAATGGGGAAGTAGGCGTTTTTTCTCAAGACGTTTCTGAGTATGCAAGTGGCGCTTATACAGGCGAAATTTCTGTGGATATGTTAGCTTCTGTTGGTGCAAATGGAAGTTTGGTTTCGCACTCAGAAAGAAGAACTTTCCACGGAGAAACCGACAGCCATGCCAACAGAAAAGTAAAAGCTCTTTTGGACAAAGGTTTGATACCAATCTATTGCAACGGTGAGAAATTGGAAGAGAGAAAATCTGGAAAATATTTAGAAGTTATCAAGAACCAAACAGAAACAGCTCTTTTCACTCTTTCTGCCGAGGAAATCAAAAAAGTTGTGATTGCTTACGAACCTGTTTGGGCCATCGGAACTGGCGAAACGGCGACTGCAGAACAAGCACAGGAAGTTCATGCATACATCAGAAGCCTGATTGCTGACAAATACGGAAAAGAAGTTGCTGAGGAAGTTTCTATCCTTTACGGAGGAAGTGTAAAGCCAGACAACGCGAAAGAAATCTTTTCCCAGCCAGACGTAGATGGTGGTTTGATTGGCGGTGCAGCACTTAAAATTGAAGATTTTTCCAAGATTATTGAAGGATTCAATTCCTAATTAATCAAAAATATAGATTGTCAAAGTAATATCATTTTACTTTGACAATTTTTTTAGGAGCTTATTGACTCCGTCGAACAGTTATTTTGTATTTTTTATTTGGAGCTGTTTCCCGCTTTCCGTTGCAATCTTTTTTGCCTCAAGGTTTGTCATCCAAAAGCAGATGAAGTCCAAGCAAAAAAGGATTTCCACTGCAAAACGAGGAACGAGTTTCGACGATTCAAATAGAAAAATATAAAAAGAGAGTCAATCGGGGCTAGGGTATCTGTCATCCAATTCAGTTTTTGTCAACAATTCAACTTTATACATTTTTCTTTTCTAAAATTTTAAGATTTCATAAAATGAAAATAGAACATCTCGGCATCGCAGTAAAATCTCTATCAGATTCAGACAATCTGTTTGCAAGACTTTTAGGTAAATCAAATTATAAACAAGAATCTGTAGAAAGGGAAGGTGTAACCACATCTTTTTACGAACTTGGAGAAAGCAAAATCGAGCTTTTGGAAGCTACAAATCCTGAAAGTCCCATTGCAAAATTTCTAGAAAAAAAAGGTGAAGGTATTCATCATATAGCATTTGGAGTAGAAAACATCCAAAATGAGATTGAGAGACTAAAAAAGGAAGGATTTATTTTCATCTCAGAAGAACCTAAAGAAGGCGCTGATAATAAATTAGTTGTCTTCCTGCACCCGAAATCTACCAATGGTGTGCTAGTGGAATTGTGTCAAGAAAAACCGTAAAACATTTGGAAGATAAAGAAATTTTGTTATTTTTGCACTCACAAAATTTAACCAAATTTTGAGGTCCTATAGCTCAGTTGGTTAGAGCACCTGACTCATAATCAGGTGGTCCCTGGTTCGAGCCCAGGTGGGACCACTCCTTTAAATCAAGCACTTACAGATATGTAGGTGCTTTTTTTGGCTTAAATAATTTGTTGAGTATAACATTAGTACAACAAATAGGGGATTAGTTTCAAAACTTG
>NZ_RJTU01000072.1 GCF_003730015.1 Epilithonimonas hominis
GTTTGGCAACAAGAATAGTATCAAAAATAACTTCTTTTACCATGATTCAATATCTAAATTTTTTCGTCTTCAAGAGAAGTTTGAATAAGTTAAAAATTAATTTGTGCTAAATGCACAACAGGTAAATCTAATATAAAAAACTCTGAAAATTATCTTTCAGAGTTTTTTTACATCTTTATTTTAAGATTAAAATTTTTTTATCATAGTCGTAGATATAATAGGACTTTTTGGGAATATTATTTTCGTGGAATAAATAAATATTTACTTTTTCTAACCCATTTTCCTCCTTTAAAAGTGGCGACTCCCAATTATAAAAAAATATTTGCTCTCTTAATAATAGTTGGGGATCATGTTTTAATTTTTTAAATACATCATATTTGATATAAATTGTATCGGCCTTTAAAGCATCTTCTTTTATGATGGCCTGTTTTACTTCAGAAAATAAGTCCCGGTTGAATTTACTAGCATATAACCAAGCATTTTTTGTAGTAATAATTGTTATAGAAAATAATATAGTCAACGTTGTAAGAGCATATTTTGTTACGTTTTCATTCGTTTTTGAAGCTATTGTAATAATTATACTAACTATTGTGAGGATAAAAAAAAGTTTTACACCACCAAGATTTCTATTGTCAAATCCAAATAAAGTTGGTTTATAATTTGACATAAAAAAAATCATAAAAGAAAACAAAAATATAAAGATTAAGAACTTTGTAATTTTATTTTGTTTGAAGTTTGTTTCAAATTTTAATTTTTTTAAAATAAGTAAGGAGGAAAGATTAAACAAGAAAAAAGCCGACCAATCTAGCATATCAAAATATTTTAAAGAGATTAAGCTTTTATAAAAAGTTAAAGGCAAATCTCTAAAAATAAGTTTACCAATAAGTATAATATTAGAATAGGCTCTATTTATATTAAGAACCTCTTGTAGTCTTTCTCTTTGGTAAAAACTCTCAAAGACAGATGGCTCTATTACTTTTTTATAAAAAATAATAAGACCAATAGAGATTATGAAATGAAAAAATATATTTTTAGGCTTATCCGATAAAAAGACAAAAATAAGAATGCAAGGAGCAAATATTTCATAACTAAGAAAAGAAAAAACAAAGAGGGCAGCACTTAGAAAAATGTATCCTTTCTTTTTTTTCATAAAAATAATTACAGAAGAGCAGAAAAATATCGTAGCTAGAGCAGAATTCAGCATTATAGGAGAAAATACAAGAGAAGTCCCAATAGGTATTGTAGCATATAAAAAAGTGGCTGCAATAGCTAGATATTCATTTTTGAAAAATTGATAGCTAAGGGCTTTTACCCAAAACAGAGAAAGCAAGAAGAAAATAAAAGCAAGATAATAATAGAGAGGATTATACTTGAGAAGATATATAATGCTTCCTGTGAAAAAAGCAGAAATAGGTCTAGATGTCATGTTGGTTCCAGACATGAAGGAACCCAAAAATGACCCATAATTATCTTTATTATGAATCCCCTCATATAATTTACTAAGATCGTCGGCCAACAGAACATTGTTCGAAATTATACATATATAAAGAAAGATTAATAACCCTAATATAGGATATAAATTGCTGTATGATTTTATCCTACTCAACATTGCATCCCAAATTTTCATATTGATGTCTGAACTTATTAATCCACTTCTCGTATTCTCCGAAGTTAATTTTTCCTTGTACAAACTTTTTAAAATAATTGATGGAGAAATCTTTTGGGAAGTTTTCCATAGCATCAAATTCATCTTTCAGCCAAGCTTCATTAATTAGATGATTGAATCGGTTGACATCGAAATCAAAACCATACTCGTGATAAGAATTCGTGGCAGATGATTGGAAGGTTGTTTTCATTGCTTCCAACTTCAGCTTAGAAATGAAATTGGGATTGTTTTTATTTTTTTTGTAGAACAAAGCGGCATTGATCAGCTGTCTTTTCTCATCTACTTTCCCATTCATTCCTTCCCATATTTTCAGCCAATACTCCTTATTGAAAAATCCCATTAGTATCGAGTTAAGTGCCCAATATTTTCTTTGTGTAAGATTGTCAACTTGTCCCAACTTGTATAGAATTGTGAAGAATTTGTACTGATTATAGAAAAAAGCTTCCATCAGTTTTTTTGGAAAATAAGGAAGATCTTTTGGTTGTGCCGATTCCAGATTTTCAGATATAGATTCAATTATCAAATCTTTTCTGTTAGATTGATTTCCAAGCCAGCCTAGTTTGATTAGATTAATATTGAGGTTCTTCGCTTCTTGTGACAATTCATCCACATTTATGGGTTGTGTAAACCAAACATCATCCTCAGTTACAATGACATAGTTTGAAGCTTTTTTTACATTATCATACCAAAATCTTGTAGGGATTTCAAAGCCATTAACTGATTTGCCGGTAAGTAGATTTTCCTTAATAGCCTTAATTTTTCTTTCATAATTATCAGAAAGAAGAATTTCGACATTTGGATATTTTTTTCTGATTTTGTCCAGATATTGTTCAGGCGTTCCATCATCCAAAACTTTGATCCTAAAATCTCCAGAAACATATTTATTAATCGAAGAAATACATCTGTCCAGATAAAATGGACGATTGAAGGATTTGATAAAGATATCCATTACTGCAGCTTTCTTTGGATTTTTTTTAAAAAAGTGTTTTGGTTCTTAAAAATGAACTCTGGCAGGTTATCTATATCCTGAATGTCTTTACCATATAATCTTCCAATATTTCTTCTTTTTGCTGTGTCTAAAATTACTTTTTGCCAATTTTCATTCAGTTTACCCTTTTTAGATTTTTCCTGCGAAACACCTTTTTCATGTAGTCTATAATAATATAAAGCCTCATTAATGAAAGTGAAATTGCCAATCTCATATAATTTTAGGTATAAATCCTGATCAACGGCTGAAGTAAGGTCCG
This sequence comes from Epilithonimonas hominis, assembly GCF_003730015.1. Classification (GTDB taxonomy): domain Bacteria; phylum Bacteroidota; class Bacteroidia; order Flavobacteriales; family Weeksellaceae; genus Epilithonimonas; species Epilithonimonas hominis. The sequence continues at coordinate 2,914 of NZ_RJTU01000072.1, forward strand.
CATTGATCCCTGATGTTTTGTTATAAGCAGATTTTTTAAAAGTAAAAAAGTGATTAGCTTCTAAAAAGATATTAAAAAATTTCTCATCACCATTTTTAATAGCTCTTGATTGCGGAAAAAGTTTTAAATAATTAAGATTAGCATCGCACAACAAAAACTTAGAATACGTTACTACATTTTTCTCTGTATGATTTTTCACACTGTTTTCTATCGCATTTTCCGTCAGTGCATCATCTGGATCCAGAAAACCGCATACCTCGCCATTGGCCAGTTCAGCTAATCTCTTTTTTGTGAAACCTACACCTTGATTGCTGTCATTTTGATAAATCTTAAAACGGGCATCGTCTTTTAAAAGTTCAGTCAGTTTTTCGAATGAGCCATCTGTGGAGCAATCATCTAAAATAATGACTTCAAAATTACTATAAGACTGTTTTACAATACTGTCATAACAGTCCAAAAACAAATCGTAATTATTGTAATGTGCGATTAGTAATGAGAAAAGCATTGGCAGTTATTTTGAAATAAGTTTTTGTTCAGAAAGAAGAATGGAGTGGGCTGGAACATCTTTGTGAATGAGACAACCTGCTCCGATAATACAATTGTCGCCAATGGTAACACCTTTTAAAACTGTAACATTGCTTCCCAGCCAACAATTTTTCCCAATTTTTATGGGAGAAGATGTGAATTTGCGATGTTCAACAGTTTTTTCGTTATATTCGTGGTTGTGGTCGTAAAGTTTCACACCTTCGCCAAACAAAGTGTTTTCCCCGATTTCTATTTTTTCGATAGCATTGATGGAACAATAATTATTCATAAAAACATTCTCTTCCAGAATAACTGTCGCGTTTTCTCCCAATACAAAATTGCAATAGTTTCTAAGATTAACCCGATTGTTAATCAACAAAGAAGCAGACGGATGAATAGAAAAATGAGAATAATTCCCAATTCTGAATGCGTTCCCAATTTTGGAATTTTTGTTTTTTCGGACGACCTCGAGAGAATTCTCTTTCAGTATTTTAAAAATAATTTTGGAAATTAAACCCATTGTGTTTCTATTAATGCAAAGATACTGTTATGCCAGATTTTTATTTCTATTTTTGCCTAAATTTAATAAAATTAAAATACACCTGATGAGTCCGCTTGTTACAATAGTAATTCCTGTCTATAAAGTTGAACAATTCATCGAAAGGTGTTTGCAGTCGGTTGTTACTCAAACCTACAAAAATATCGAATGTATCTTGGTAAACGATCTAACACCAGATTCGTCTATGGAAATTGCTGAGAGATTTATTCAGAAAAATCCGGATTTTAATTTTATTGTATTTAATCAGCCGACTAACCAAGGTTTATCAATGGCTAGAAATGCTGGGATGGATCTGGCAAAAGGAAAATACATCTATTTTCTGGATAGTGATGACGAGATTACAGATTATGCTATAGAGCATCTTGTAGAATTGGCAGAAAAAACCAATGCAGAAATGGTCTTGGGACAGAGTGTTTGTATTAATGAAGAAGAAGGGTGGAGAAGAAACTATTTCCCAATAGAGTCCAAAAAAGATATTCTGCAAGGTTCTAAAGAAATTGTCTGGAATTTTGTAAAAGGTCAATATCCTGTAATGGCTTGTGATAAACTTGTAAGGATGGATTTTCTAATGAAAAATAAGCTGTATTTTGTAAAAGATCTCTTCTCTCAAGACGTTTTGTGGAGTTTTCAAAGTATGCTGAAGTTTGAAAAGATTGCGTTTCTCAGAGAGGATACTTATCTATATTATTTCCATGGCGCTTCAATTATTCATAATAGGGGAGAGAAGCATTTTGGGAATTGGATCACAATAGCATCTTATATGGATAAGGCTTATCGTGAAGAAAAAGATTTTTATAAAAAGAAATTAATTTTGGAATATCTGGTCGATTTTAAAGCAACAACTTTACAAATGAATTGGAAAGCGCAGAAAAATGAAAAGCTATGGAAAAGAAGCTACGTTGCTTATAAACAAATGAAATCCTTGAGCATTACAGATTATTTCTCTTCAAATTATTCTGCAAAAATAAAAAAGCAGGACTTATTTTATCGCCTGCCTTTGTTTGTTGGATACAAATTTTTCCGATGGAGATTTGACCGATAATTACAGTCTTTTCACGCCATCTTCTTTTGCTAAAATGCCTTTTACATCATAAATAATTCCTTTTTCGGAAAGAAGATTTTTGATGTTAAGATTCTCAAATTCTTTATGAGAAACGGCTAAAACTACAGCATCATATTTTTTGAAAGGTGGTTTTGTTGAGGTTTCCAGACCGTATTCGTGTTTCACTTCTTCTGGATTAGCCCAAGGATCGTAAATCGAAACATTGATTCCATAATCTTCCAGGTTTCTCACAACATCTACCACTTTGGTATTTCTAACATCAGGACAATTTTCTTTGAAGGTAAATCCTAAAACCAAAACATCAGAACCGTTAACTTTTAGATCCTGTCTTAGCATTTGTTTTACGGTTTCGCTGGCAACATATTGTCCCATAGAATCATTCATCCTTCTTCCAGCCAAAATGATTTCCGGATGATAGCCGAATTCCTGCGCTTTCTGTGCCAGATAATAAGGATCTACACCAATACAGTGCCCGCCAACCAAACCTGGTTTGAACGGAAGGAAATTCCATTTTGTACCAGCCGCAGTTAATACATCATGAGTGTCGATTCCCATCAGGTTGAAAATCTTTGCCAATTCGTTTACGAATGCGATATTAATATCCCTCTGAGAATTTTCTATCACTTTTGCCGCCTCTGCCACTTTGATTGTGGGAGCCAAATAAGTCCCAGCTTCTATCACGGAATTGTAAAGATCATCTACAATTTTTCCAATTTCAGGATTAGAGCCTGCGGTTACTTTTAAGATTTTCTCTACCGTGTGAAGCTTGTCGCCGGGATTGATTCTCTCTGGGGAATAACCTGCGAAGAAATCAACATTGAATTTCATGCCGGTATTTTTTTCCAAAACAGGAATGCATTCTTCTTCTGTTACACCAGGATAAACAGTGGATTCGTAAATCACAATGTCTCCTTTTTTTAGAACTTTAGCAACTGTTTCACTTGCTTTGTAAAGAGGCGTAAGATCTGGACGATTGTTCTTGTCAACTGGTGTCGGAACTGTTACCACGTAAATATTGGAATCAGCAATATCCTCAAATTTATTTGAACAATATAAACCCGTTTCTCCAGCTTTCGGATTGTTCGGCACCAAAGCAGATTGTAAAAGTTCGTCGGAAACTTCCAAAGTGTCATCTTTTCCAGAATTAAGTTCAGAAATTCTTTTTTCATTGATGTCAAAACCTACAACTGGATATTTTGTAGAAAACAATCTTGCTAAAGGTAAACCTACGTAGCCAAGACCGATAACAGTAATTTTATGATTCATTAATTTTTTATTTAATTATTTCAAATTCTCCCAATACCATTTCACGGCTTCTTTCAAACCATTTTTCATGGAGAATTGAGGATTGTAGTTTAATAAATTTTTAGCTTTATCGATACTTGCAAGCGAGTGTGGAACATCACCTTTTCTGTAATCGCCATAGATGATTTCTACATCGGCGATTTTTGGGTCAAATTCGGATAGATATTCTTTCAGATACTTAACCAAATCATTCAGTGTTGTTCTTTCCCCAAATGCTGTATTGTAAACCTGATTTTGAGATTCAGGATTTTCTGAAGTTAATGCCAGAAGATTCATCAATATCACATTATCAATATAGGTAAAATCTCGGGAATATTCTCCGCCACCGTTGATGACCGGACTTTCGTGATTCATAAACTGCATCACAAATTTTGGAATCACAGCTGCATAAGCACCATTTGGATTCTGCTTTCTTCCAAAAACATTAAAATATCTTAAGCCAATCGTGTCGAAATCATAAGTTCTTTTGAAAACATCCGCATATAACTCGTTGACATATTTTGTAATCGCATACGGCGACAATGGTTTGCCAATCACATCTTCCACCTTTGGAAGACTTTCAGAATCGCCGTAAGTAGATGAACTTGCGGCATAAACAAATCTTTTTACGTTGGCATCTCTGGCTGCAACAAGCATGTTCAGAAATCCGCCAACATTTACATCATTGCTGGTGATTGGATCATTGATTGACCTTGGAACAGAACCCAAAGCCGCTTCGTGCAAAACGAAATCCTGATTTTCACAAGCCAGTTTACAATCTTCCAAATTACGGATGTCACCTTCTATTAATTTGAAATTGGGATGGTCTTTAATCGCATCCAGATTTTCTCGGAAACCTGTAGAAAAGTTATCAAGGCAAGTCACATTTGCGCCCAGGCTTATCAGTTCTTCACAAAGATTGGAACCAATAAAACCAGCGCCACCAGTGACCAAAATATTTTTATTGTTAAGTTTATTTTTAAAATCGTTCATAGTTTAAGAGTAATATTTCTCTAAGATTCGGCAAAGATATGATTCTTTGTTGTTAAGATTGTTAATTCTAAAATAATCTTCAACATCCGGAATGTTAATGTCATAACCAGAACCACTTTTAATAAGATTAAGATAGATGTTGGTATTGTAAAAACGTTCGATGATTTCTAATATTTCAATGATCGTGTAGTTTTGAACATAAGCCACATTCACTATTTTGTTCAACTCAGATTTCTCAATTAATTGAAAAGTAATGTTTTTTATATCTTCGGCATCTATGAGGTTTCTCGTTGCTTTTGTATGGACATTAATAGTCTCATTGTTTTTGATAGAACGAATGAGATAATTCATCAACAAGTTAGGATTGCCGCCATTTCCAACGGCATTACTAACTCTTAGAATCAGATATTTTCCGCAGGAATTTTTGATTAATTGTTCCATTTTCAGTTTGTGAAGAACATAATCACTGCCTGTTTTGGAGGAGTCGTAGATGCTGCAAGTCGAGAAATAAATGAATAGTTTGTCCGGATTTTCTTCCATTGTCTTTTTGATGAGGTTTTCCTCTCTCAAAAATTCTTGTGGATTGTCTTCCAGAGAATTAGAAACACCGGAAGCGAAGAAAATAACATCTTCTCTGTCGCTTTCTATGAATAATGATGCTAAAAGTCCTCTACCGATGATCATTTTCTTAGTTTTTTAATAATTTTTTTTGATAAATTCATCCCGGGATTTTCAAAATATATAAAAGATAAAAAGCTTATAAATACAACAAATGGTGTTATTGCAAAAATACATAGCCAATATTGTAATTCGGTAAAATTAGCTGCCGTTTTTGTCCCAATCATCAGGTGAAATGTTATAAACAATAATATACCATGAAGGAGGTATGTGCTGTAACAAATCTCACCTAAAAAAATAAGGTAAGATTTTTTTAAAACTCCAAAAATGGTATTGCCTAAGGCGATGAAATTGAAAGCTATAATCAATATGATTTTGCTGACAATATTATCGGAGCTATGAAAGAATGGAATTGCTAAAAAACATAAAACAACCAAAGTAGAAATCAGCTTTGTGTCAAAATTATTCTTGGTATATTTAATCAGAAAAGGGGCAATTGCTCCTCCTAAAAATGAGTAGATATGATTGAAGTCGACAAATCTGTACTTAAAAAAAATCACTAAAAAAACAATACTAATTATTATAATCCTTACAGGAGGGATTTCTTTTGGAATAGGAATCGAAATGAAAGGCCGACAGAAGTAGAACAACCACTCATATCGTAAAGACCAAAGAACACCAGCATTTATAATTTTTGTGTAACCATTATTATTGATAAACGGATTATTGAATGTTGTGAAAGCCATCCAATGCCCAAGGGATAATATAAACTTGATAGGTCCTACATACAGTTGTTTGTCAATTATAAAAATTACACATAAAATTAAAAAAAATGAAAAATAGTAAGCTGGGGCGAGTCTGAAAAAACGGGATATAAAGAAACTATTCCAATCGTATTTGTCTTTTGTATTCAGTAGCTTATTTACAAAAAGATATGCGGTAATCATAAAAATATGGCAACACAAGCCGAACCTAATTGATTGTAAAAATTTGAAGCCGCGTGAAGCCATTCTCCCGTATGTAAATACCTATACCAAACCGAGGAGTGATTAATAAATACCCCTATTGCCAGAAAACCTCTTAATCCATCAATACTTAAATTTCTTGTTGAGTTAATTTTCAACTGGTATTTACAATTGATCAACCAGCCGGTTAATACAGCAATACTCAAAGCTATGAATGCAAAAAAAGGATTAATAGTGTCCATGCAATAATATTATAATTTGTAAGCTGAAAAAAATTATTTTTCCAGTACTTTTTTAATATGTTCAAAAGTTACTTTGTTATCCATCCATTTCAGATAATCAGACTTAACACGGTGAGACATTGCCTTTAAAAGTTCCCGATTATCATACAGATTGATGATTTGATTTTCTAATTCTTCAACATCACGATTAATTAGAAATCCGTTTTCGTTATTTTTTATTCCCATCAGTGGAAGTCCGACTTTTGTTGAGATGCAAGGAACACCAGACAAACTCGCTTCTGCATACATCGATGGACCCGAATCCGCATCAGAAGCAACAATGATTAAGTCCACATCCTGATAGAACGTGAAAAGCTCCTGATAAGGACCTGAGAATTTGGTTTTTAATCTAATTTCTCTTCCCGTTTTTTTAACTTTTTCTATTGCAGGAACAATGTAGTCTTCAAAACCTTTCATCTTTCTCGTTGGATTGCCTGTCCATCCGATTGTTAGAAAATCATTTTCTCCAACATTTTTATTTTCAACAAAGTTCTCCTGTCCATAGATCCCGTAAACAAAATCAACTTTGTCAGTCAATTGTTTATATCGTGATAACAGATTACCTCCGCCAACGATGAGGTTGTCATAAGGTTTTATGTATTTTTCAAAAAACGATTCTTGGCTCAGAAGGCTTCTGTCAATATTATTTTTCAAATCGTTTGCAGGACCTTCGTGTGGGAATTTGTTCGTGAAAATACCAACAATATTTTTCTTTGCAGAAAACGGCAGTTCAGCCATATATTGGAAATAATAAGCCATCTCAACTTTTATATCAAAATTTTTCTTATCCGTCAGTTCTTTGCTAAGGTCAGTTTTGTATTTGAAAACTTTTTCTTTTGGATATTTGGGATAATAATATTTTCCGCTTTTATCCAGAAAATAAACGGCTTCATTTTTATTAATTATTTTAAAAACGAAGAACTTCAGCAAGCTTTTGATATTGAAAATGAATTGCAAAATCTTGCTTCGGGAATTGTTCTTTTTGACATTATAATCGTCATCATAAGCCACAAAACAATCATAATCTTTTTGTAAAAAAGGAAGCCAAGCTTTGATCATAAACTCATAAGCCCAATCCGGTTTGTCAACAATAAAAAGAATTGTTTTTTTCATCTAGCCTTTCAGTTTTACATTGTAATAATCAGCAACTTGAGTGTGTCCAACGTGCAACATTACCTCGTTTCCAATCCCAACATCATCACCACAAACACAAAACTCTGCAGGTAAAAGATAAGGAGAAGATTGGGTGTCAGCAGCAGATTTCCACATGACAAGAGACGCTCTGGACGGTTCTTTTATCATAATTTCACAGCACTTTTCAAAGAACGCTTTTCCCTTTTCTGAATCTTTCCAAAGTGTCATCGGACTTTGATTATAAGAATGTCCAAAACCGTTGCTTTCATCAGTGATTTTGCCGGCATCCAGAGAATTTTCCATATCTCTTTTCAGAAGATTTCTTGGCGTGTAAGGCGCACAAAAACCAAAAGTCTTGGTAAGATAAATCAAGCTGTAAATGTCCGGTGAAACCACAAACATATCAGAATCCACAACACAACGGAAGTCAGCCTGCGACTCTGCAAGGGATTTGAATTTGAAATAATCTGCAGTTCTGTAAAGATATCTTGGATGTTCTTTTTCCGGAACAGGAGACGTTACTTTTTTAAGATGGACACCTTCAATTTCCAAATCAAAGTCAGAATAAACCGTGAATTTTGCATTCGGGAAGTAATGTCTAATGGTTGAAAGGGAAGGTTCTAATCTGTTTTTCAAATTAAATTCTGAACCTCCGGCGTTTACTCGATTTTCTCCAAATTCGCAAAACAAAAATTCTATGGAAATAGATTCAAGAAAAACTTTAGTTTCTTGATTATCAATTTTATATTCGGTTAGATTTTCAATTGACAAAGACTTTTTAGAAATCGGTTTTTTGTCGGAAAAAGTTTTCTTTTTTCCTAAAATCACAGCTAAAGCCTCACGAAATCTCCAAATTAATGTTCCAACCATTTTAAATCGTTTCCTAAAAAATTAGTTGTTTATATATTGTTTTTTGGGTCAAAATAAATAAAATTTCAATTTGTAAAAGTACAAAAAAAGCATAATTTAGCGGAAAATAACACCAAGGTCGTGTTAAATTTGTTTAATGAAGATATTATATATCAATAAAAATCTTAATCTTTCGAAACCTATTGTGAATCAGATGATTAAAATGGGTTTTGAAGTAGATATTCTGATAGAATCTTTGCCTAAGGCTCTTAATAAATCTGCATTTAGTCATAAAATTGGAAATGTTTTTTCAATATTAATTTTGAAAGACAAGAATTATTTCATCAAAAAAGAAAAACATATTTTTGAAAAATTTGCATTGAAGCGATTGAAAAATAAAACTTATGATATTGCATTTTTTATAAGAGCGGATATGTATTCTGAAAATCTCATCAAAAGAGTAAGAAAACAAACGAAAAAAATGATCAATTACCAGTGGGACGGCATTGATATTTATCCCAGAGTTCTTGATTACTACAAATATTTTGATCGTTTCTTTGTTTTTGATAAAGCAGATATGAGGAAATATAAGAGTCTGAATCTTTTGCCCTTAACTAATTTTTATTATTCCGATAGAAAAAAAAACAACATTGCAGAGTACGATTTTTTTTACATTGGAGTTGGCTTGGATGATAGAATTCGATTAATTAAAAACATTGAAGAATTTGTAATTGCAAATGGTTTGCGTATCAAAGCTATTTTAACGATTCCCGAGTTTAGAGAGGAAGAAATTACAGAGTCTGTCAGTTTTCAGCATAAAGGAATCAGTTTGGAGGAAAATGAAGATTTTGCCACAAAAGCGGAAGTTGTTATTGATTTTAAGATTGATTACCATACCGGCGCTTCATTTCGTTTTTTTGAGTGTTTAAACAGAGAGCAAAAAATTATAACTAATAATACTGAGATGAAAAATTACGATTTTTATCATCCGGATAATATTTTTATCACAGATTTTGAAGATTTTGTCGGATTGAAAGAGTTTTTACAGAAACCTTATCATAAAATCGATAGAAAAATTGTTGAGAAGTACGGAATCAAAAACTGGCTCAATTATGCTTTGGATTATGGAGATTATGAAGCAATAAATCTCCCATAATGCAAAAGTTATTTACAGTTTTCACCCCAACCTATAATCGTGCTCATACCTTACCAAGACTTTACAATAGTCTTAAAAATCAATCGAATAAAAATTTTATTTGGTTGATTGTAGATGATGGTTCTAATGATGAAACTAAAACTTTAGTAGAGGGATTTGTTAATGAAAAAATTATTGAAATCCGGTACATTTTCCAAACCAACAAAGGAAAACATGTTGCGATTAATAATGGATTGAAAAATACACATACCGATTATTTTTGTGTAATAGACAGCGATGATTATCTGGCAGAAAATGCAATACAGGAAATGCAATATCTTTCAGAAAAAATCATTGATAATAACCAAATTGCAGGTTTCACGTTTATCAGATTTTCGGAAGCACTTAAATACGATAAAAATAAATATGGAAAGAAGGAGTGGCTTTCCTCCGGAAGAATCCAGTACGAATGGGAATTCCCTGGTGAGATGACATTTTGCTTGAAAACCAAAATCCATCAGCAGTTTTACTTCCCCGAATTTGAAGGCGAAAAGTTTTGTCCAGAATCACTAATCATTAGAAGAATAGAAAGACGCTACGACATTTTGGCAACAGATAATGTCCTTTCTTTTGGAGATTATTTGGATGATGGACTTACAAAAAATTATTATCAGCTTTTGCTGAAAAATCCAAAAGCCTCTCTGCTCAATATCAAAGAGCGTTTCCAAGATCAATTATCTGACGAAGAAAAGCTGAGTCTAGCCAAAACTTATTGGGATATCGCATCCAAGTCAAATCAACCTTTTATGAAAAGATTCTTTGGTATCAATCCTTTTCTAATCCTAAGAGTTCTGATTAGTAAGCACAAAAAATAATGAAAAAAATATCGATTGTAATTCCCGTATATAATGCGGAAAACTATATTGTACGATGTTTGGATTCTGTGAAATCCCAAAGTTATCAAGATTTTGAAATTGTCTTAATCAATGATAAAAGTACAGACAATACATTGGAAGTTCTAACTAATTACCAAACGGAAAACAAAAATTTGGATATTAGAATATTGACCAATGAGAAAAATTCCGGACCAAGCATCAGCAGAAATTTTGGAATTGATAATGCAAAAGGAAGTTACATTTTTTTTATGGATGCGGATGATGACTTTGCAGACGACCTAGCTTTACAGAGTTTCATTGGTAAAACCGAAGGTAATCCTGATATCGTATTTGGTGAGAATTATTTCTTTGTTGATGGGAAAATGACGGAAAGTAAATATCACAAATTGAAAAATAAAAAAGATGTTTATACAGGTAATGAAATCCTAAATGGTTTTTTTTCAACAGAATGGGCGTCTGTAGTTTGGAACAAGCTGTATGATATTAATTTTATAAGAAAAAATAATTTAAGATTTCCAGAAGGACTTCTTCATGAAGATGAACTTTGGGTTTTTCAAATATCTGCTTTGGCAAAAAAAATCAATTTCCTAAACAGAAAAACGTATAATTATTATTACTCCAATAGTGGTTCTATTACAGCCAATGTCGGTATCAAAAACTTGAATGATTACAAAGCAATTTTGAAGGAAAAGCTGAAGTTTGCTAAGGAACTCAATTTATATGATAGCAATGACAGGACGGAAAACTACATCAGAAGTTTTGCAAAAAAGATTCTGCTGCCAAAAGCGGTTCTTTTGGATTTTAAAACCTTCAGAACATTCTATCTTGAGATAAAAAACGATTTCTCAAGTTATTTTCCTCGCAAAAACGAATTTGGTTTAGCACCAATGATAGCTTATTTTTTATACAGAATGAAATTTGATGAAAAATTCTTTTTGTACGGAAAATTCCCCAAATATATCAATCCATTGCTGAAAATCTAATCAACAAATTTTCTGTCATATTTTTTTCGGTAAATCAAACTGTAGATTTTGTCTTTTACAATTCTCAGCATTGTTCCTGGTTTTCCGTTGTAGAATTTGGAATATTCATCAAAATATAGAGCCATATTCTGGACTTCTTCGGAGACATTGTCAGCCAAATATTTCTTCTGCTCGCCCACGCCAAGATTACTATTTGTGGAGCTGATTCCTGTCTTTTCAAAAATACTGATAAACACATTGATGTATTTTTGTGAGATATTATGATGAACAAAAATATCCATCATAAAAGTCCAGTCAGAGGCTATTTTATTATTTTCATCATACATGCCATATTTCTCAAAAAGTTCTTTTCGGAAAAAAGCAGACTGATGACAGATTGGTTCTTTTAGAAGGGAGCCGATTGTTATTTTAGGAGGGATTTTATATTCATACTTTTTACGATTTTCCAGTTCGTAATAAGCGTTACCGTAAACAATATCTTCATTATTAAAATGAGGTATGATTTTTTCTAAAATGTCATTAGCAGAAAAACGGTCGCCGCTGTTCATAAAAATCAGATATTCTCCGCTTGCCTTTCTAATGCCTTTGTTCATAGCATTATAGATTCCTTTGTCTGGTTCGCTGACCCAGAAGTCTATTTGAGAAGAATAAGACTCTAACAATTCTTTGCTTCCATCATTAGAACCACCGTCTATGATTACAAATTCAAAAGCGCGGTAAGTTTGGTTAATCACACTTTTGATTGTTTCTTCCAGACCATTTTTATTGTTATATGCAACGGTGATTACGGAGATTTTTTTTTTCATTATGCTGCTGTTCCTTTTCCTGTTGAAGAATCTGTTCTGTATAAAGTTGTGATGTCGTCTGAAATTCCTATCTTAAAGAAGGAACAAATACGCATTTGGAAATCTCTGTCATCGTGCATAGAAACTCGCTGGTGAAGAGGCAACATACCGCCAACATATTCCCAAGCAGATCTGGTAAAAGTACATCCGTTAAAGGTCATGTTGATAGAATTATCGTGGGAGAAATCCTTTGCCGAATCTGGTCCGTAATATTTAATTTCCTTAGTTGGTTTGTAGGATATAGATTGTACCAACTCAGAAAAAATATGATTCCACTTATCATATTCTTCTGACAAAGTGTTAAAAGGAAATGCAACACCGGCGAACATAAAGATGTCAGTTTTTTCTACTGTTTCAATAGCATATTCTATCCAATTAGGGACCATTAAATCATCTGCATTTACGATGATAAATAAGTTGTTCTCAGACTCTTTTATGGCTTGGTTAATGCTTCCGTACTGATAAAGATTGATGTCATTCTTAATAACCTTAAAAGTATATTTTTCTTTTAACTGATTAATATACGACTCCGTATCGTCTGTAGAATTGTCATTGATAATTGTAATAGGGATATCTTTAGGTAAAGTTAAAAATAGATCTGGCAAATACTTTCCGTGATTGTAGCAAGGGATTAGGATTTCTGGCAATAAGTTTTTTTCGCGTACAGGAATAGGCTGATCTTCCTTTGATTTGATAAAGTTTAAAACTCGCTCATTCAAAGTTGTTACTTTAAATCTATTGGGCGTTGGTTTATAAAACCCAGTGACTCTAAGAATCTCCCATTTTATTTTGCTTAATAACTTTTTAGCCATTTTGTTAAACTAATTCTAAGTCAGATTGCATCATCTCTTTCACCAATCCAGCAAGATCATATTTTGGTTCCCAGCCTAGTTTTGTTTTGGATTTTGTAGGATCGCCAATTAACATATCTACTTCTGTAGGTCTATAATATTGAGGGTCGATTTTTACAACCGTTTTTCCAATTTCTAACTGATAATCAGGGTGGTTGCATTTTGATACTTTTGCGACTTCATTTTCATTTTCTCCTTCAAAAGTCAATTCAATGCCAGCTTCCGCAAAAGCCATTCTTACAAAGTCTCTCACATAGGTCGTTTTTCCTGTAGCAATCACATAATCCTCTGCAACATCTTGCTGAAGAATTCTCCACATAGCTTCTACATAATCTTTGGCGTGCCCCCAGTCTCTTTGGGCATTCAGGTTCCCAAGATAAAGCACTTCTTGTTTACCTTTTGCGATGGCAGCGGTTGCCATGGTGATTTTTCTGGTTACGAATGTTTCTCCTCTTCTAGGAGATTCGTGGTTGAAAAGTATTCCGTTGCAGGCGTACATATTATAAGCTTCACGATAATTTTTAGTAATCCAGAATCCGTAGATCTTGGCAACACCATAAGGCGAACGTGGATAGAACGGTGAATTTTCATCATAAAAACCGGCCGCATTTTTATTCTCTTCCAAACCACCATAAAGTTCTGATGTTGATGCCTGATAGATTCTGGTTTTTTTCTCCAAACCAAGAATACGAACTGCTTCCAGAATTCTAAGAGTTCCGATACCGTCAACATTAGCAACATATTCCGGTGAATCAAATGATACTTTTACGTGTGACATCGCGCCCAAATTATAAATCTCATCTGGCTGAACTTCCTGAATGATTCTAATAATATTGGTAGAGTCTGTCAAATCACCATAATGAAGTTTGAAATTCACATGATTTTCATGCTGATCTACATACAAATGATCGATTCTTTGGGTATTAAAAGAAGAAGCTCTTCTTTTTACACCGTGAACATTATAGCCTTTTTCTAAAAGCAATTCTGCCAGATATGAGCCGTCCTGTCCTGTAACTCCTGTTATTAATGCTGTTTTCATCTATTTGGTTTTGTATTTGTATCCTCTTATTTCGTTGATTAATTTGTCTGCCGTAATTGTTTCTTCGCTATTATAAATATGATCATATGGAACCTCACCCATCACACTTGCCCATTGAGAAAATGTTGAAGGAGCTCCTAAAAGATAATGTGCCTGAGACATTAGGTATTGATCTTCTAAAGGGCCTTCTTGGGATTGGATGACATTTCAAAATTCTGTTATATAACGTTCCAAATCAAAATTTCTTCATTGGTACAGATTAAAAATTTGTAATTGCTTTCCGGAATTGATTTTAAAAATTCTTTAATTTTTTGGATGTACATATCATCATTGTAAAAGTATTTCCCGTCCATAAAATCTTTATAATCACCTCTTCTTATAGGGATGCCAATTAATTTTTCATTAGATTGAAGTTGAAGATATTTTTGTTTCAAAGTTTCTTTGTCAACATTTGGATCAAATAGTTTTTGATAATGTCTGATGTCTTCTTCTCTATAAAAATCATTATTAAAAAACCAACCGTAGCAGAAATTAACCAAAAAATCTTTCTTGATTTGTGCTCTGTATTTTGGGATTTTCTTTTCATCTGTAAAACCAATAATACAATTTGGATTAACCTTTCTATAGTATTGATTATACAAAAATTTCTTAACTAAATAGGGTGTTTTTGGAGATTTAGGAAGATTTGGAAAATCCTTGCAATATTTCTCAGTAAATGTCGGGGAATAAAAAGTTACGCCATTTCTTCTGCAAAACGCATCTGCGTGCATAAACTGGAATAAATCATTTCCACGGCCACCACCTAATATAGAAAGACAGATCAGCATTTAGTTTTTAAATTTTTTTTCATAAACATCTCTTATACCTTCTTCCAATCCGATTTTTGCGTTCCAGCCCATATCATTGATCTTAGAAACATCCATCAATTTTCTAGGTGTGCCATCTGGTTTGGAAGTGTCCCAAACCAAATTACCTTCATAGCCAACGATTTTTTTTATTAACAATGCTAAATCCTTTATGCTTATATCTTCTCCAATACCGACATTCACGTGTCCGAAATCATTATAATTCTCCATCAAAAAAATACAGGCTTCCGCAAGATCGTCAGAATGTAAAAACTCACGAAGCGGTGTTCCCGTTCCCCAAACCACAACTTCAGGATGATTCTGTTCTTTAGCTTCGTGGAATTTTCTTAACAAAGCCGGTAGAACGTGAGAATTATTCAGATCGTAATTATCATTCGGCCCATACATATTGGTAGGCATTGCCGAAATAAAATTAGAATTATATTGGCTTCTGTAAGCATCACACATTTTGATTCCAGCAATTTTAGCAATAGCATAAGGTTCATTAGTAGGTTCTAATGTTCCTGTTAATAGAGAATCTTCTTTCAGAGGTTGAGGTGCCATCTTTGGATAAATACAGCTTGAACCCAAAAATAATAGCTTCTTGACATTATTGACATAAGCTTGATGAATCACATTATTCTGAATCATCATATTATCGTAAAGAAACTCTGCTCTGTATGTGTTATTAGCTTGGATGCCGCCGACTTTTGCGGCAGCCAAAAAAACATAATCCGGTTTTTCATCAGCGAAAAAATCAGCAGTATGTTGGTAGTTTCTGAGATCAAGTTCCTGAGAAGTTCTTGTTACAATATTAGTAAAACCTTGCTTTTCCAATGCTCTTAGAATGGCACTGCCGACAAGACCTCTGTGACCGGCAACGTATATTTTGGCATTTTTGTCCATTATTTTTTTATTCTGTAGTATAAACTTTTTAACAAAGATTTGATTTTATGTTCTTCTATTTTATCAACTCTTCGCGAAGCTTTGACAATTTGGTTTGGATAATCACCTTCGCTCATTTCATCTTTAATAAAGATGTTGGTTTTGTCTTCGTAATAACGAACAATTGCGGATAAAACTGATTGATCATGGCGATGCGATGAAAATCCCAGATTTTGTTTTTCAAAAAGCATTGGATCTGCCACAAGATCAGGGCGAAAAGTCATTATATCCAACCATTCTTTTACTAATATCATCATTTCAGGTGTTTTCTTGATAATAATGAAGCCCGCCAATAGCTTGTTTTTTTCTAACCATTCTTCGTTGTCAAAAATAGGTTGAAAAGTCTGTTTTAGAATTTTCTTCATCCAATATTTTAACTTAGGACTGTCATTAAAAGCCGGATTAAATTTGCTAAACGCATAGTTGCGATTTTCACTATATTGATAAAAGATGGCGTCTTTTTGTTTCAACAATTCTAATTCTGCCTTCCAGCCATCGGGGTTTTTTAATTCGCATCCGGAATCCGAATAAACTAAAATATCTCCGTCATTCAATTTTGAAAGACTGTCATATATAACATAGGCTTTCCATAACCAAAAGCCTCCCTTTTTTTTATCTAAAAATAAAGGAGAAGATTGTATAGATAAGGGTAGATCCTTGAAATCATAGCGTTGTGTCTCGTCGAATATGTTTAAGGATTTCGCCTCTTCAATAATTCTTTTAGCAGAGTGGACAAAAGCATTGCTTCCATATGTTATGAATTTTTTTGCCATACATTACCAATATGTAGAACCTTCAACTTTTTCTGAATTATTTGGTTTTTCTGATTCCAGAGGACGAACCCAATAATCATTTTTGAAAGTAAATTTTTTTATATATATATCAGCTGATTCCCATCTCTTACCAATAATACCAAATAGAAGTTGGGTTGCCCCTCCTAAATGTACGGCCTTTTTTCCTATTCTTTTTACATGAGCGGCTAAAGAAAACCCATAAGCACCACATCCAATGATGGCTATGTCAAAATCTGTTTTATTGATTCCATTCTTCATATATTCCAAAGCCTCAAACCAATCATTGAAAGCATCGTGATTGTTACCAGCAACAGTTTGTACAGCTTTGATTGTTATAAGCTCGAACTCGGGTAAAACATCTGGATTTTCAAATAGTTTTTCCCTAATTTTATATTGGTTCTTTATACTTTCTTCAAAAGGATGAATTACTAAAACCTTTTTTCCTTTTAATGCTTTGCTCCAAGGTTTTTTGTGATAATAAGGCTCTAAATCTAAAAGAGGAATCGTTCTTGCTCTTTTAGGTTTTTTAATTTTTCTCTCTCTAGTTTGCCAAGCGCCTAAAACATCAAGTTCTTTAATATCATTTAAAAACAGCTTGCAAAATTTAATAATATTCTTTCTGTCATTGGGATAAAAGCCAGAGTAAACAGACATCCATATTCTGTATTGTTCATCCCAAAAAAAACTATCAATTTTATTGATAATATATAAAAGCGGTCTTATTATGACAGGCGTTTGCATATCCAAATAATTACTTAGAGTACCTAACTCAGTCCCCCCATATCTTGCAATCATAACCGGTTTATCAGAAATAAGTTTTTCATATATTAAGTCAGATGCTTCTTGTCCTGAAAAATCGACTGGTGGCGGCGAAAAAAGATTTTCATCTAAAGGAATTCCATTTCTGGTTGCGTAAGAGCGGCGTAGCCTTTTGAGGAGTTTATTCATACTCAAAATTATTTTAGATATAACATCCCGGCATTGTCAATCATAAATACCCATCCATTTTTCATTGGAACGCCTTCAAACTCTACCTTTATTTTAGATGTTAGTTCCATAAATGTTGTTTTACCAGGGTCGCAAAGCGTTAGCGACATATACATGCTTCCTTTATTGATATCGTTAGGTAAAGTGATAGTTCTTTCCAATGAAAAGTCGCCTGGCTCAAACTTTTGGGTTATACCGCCATAGTGGGAAGGGCTGTAGAATGCAAAAGGAGTGTCATAATTATTAAAGAAAAAGCTTTCAACATCAAAATGCATAGGTTCTTTTATTTGTCCCTTGATTGATATATTGATCTCATTAGCATCATTCGGAATGAAAAGCGAGGTTTGAGCCGAGCCGTTAATTTGTATATCATCTATTATAAGGGATGGGGATTTTGTTTTAACGTAGTCCATCAAAGAATTTCCTTCAAAAGAATTACTATTTGAATAAAGTTCAACACACCTTTCGATGTTTCCTTCATAATTCAACGTTCCCTTATCTAAAAAGATTCCTTTATTACAAAGCTGTTTGATAGATGCCATGTTGTGGCTGACAAAGAGGACGGTTCTCCCTTCTCCAGAGCTTACATCGTCCATCTTTCCCAAACATTTTTTCTGAAACTCCAGGTCTCCCACCGCTAAAACTTCATCCACAATTAAGACTTCTGATTCCAAATGTGCAGCCACTGCGAATGCAAGACGAACATACATTCCTGAACTATAGCGCTTTACTGGTGTGTCGATGTATTTTTCTACCCCTGAAAAATCTACAATTTCATCAAATTTTCTTGTGATCTCTTTTCTTGTCATACCAAGGATCGCACCGTTCAAAAATACATTTTCACGACCTGTCATCTCTGGGTGAAAGCCTGTTCCTACTTCTAACAATGAAGCAATTCTTCCATTAGTATATATTTTTCCGGTAGTAGGTTTTGTAACCTTACTGAGTAATTTTAATAATGTTGATTTTCCGGCACCATTTCTACCAATAATTCCTACTGCATCACCTTGCTCTATTTCAAAATTGATATCCTTCAAAGACCATACATAATCGCTTCCACCTTTTGTTGTTCTGTCATTAACTTCACCAATTTTTAAATAAGGATTTTCTTTTCCTCTGATCTGATGCCAAAATCTATTAAGATCGTGGGATAATGTGCCGGTTCCAACTTGTCCTAAGCGATATTGTTTCGAAATATCTTCTGCTTTTAATGCTAATCTCATTGATAAATTGATTATACAGTGTCCATAAAACTTTTTTCTACTTTATTGAAGGTAATGGTACCTATTGCCAATAAAAGTAAAATAATTAAACTGCTTATTGCAAGCATGGTTGGATTAAACTCACCTACACCCAGCCATCCGTATTTGAAGCATTCGAATATCCCGGTTAAGGGATTCCACGCTGCGTAAGGCTGGATAGCTTTTGGAAGAGCAGATACAGGATAGATCACTGGCGTAGCATACATATATAAACTGACCCCAAATCCTAATAACATTTGCAAATCTCTGTATTTGGTCGTCATCGAGGAGAAAATCATTCCTACGCCCAATGCAAACATCGCCATTAATATTATTAAAAATGGCGTTGCTAAAATCCACCAGTTCGGCTGTACTTCTCCTTTTGTTAAATAATATAAAAATGCAATTAAGAACAAAACCATTTGTACTCCAAAACGCATCAAGTTGGAGAATACAATTGAAATTGGCATTACCAATCTTGGGAAATAAACTTTTCCAAAAATTGCCGCATTGCTTGTAAACACACTGGATGTTCCATTAAGACAAGAAGAAAAATAGTTCCATAAAGTGACACCTGCCAAATAAAAAAGAATTTTTGGAGCTCCATCGGTAGAAATATTTGCGATACCACCAAATACCACAAGGTAAACAATAGTGGTGAAAATTGGATTAATAAAGAACCAAATCGGACCCAGAATGGTCTGTTTGAAACTAGATACAAAGTCTCTCTTCACAAACATGTAAACCAAGTCTTTGTAGCGCCATACTTCCTTAAGATTAAGATCTAGAAGGGAATGATTCGATTCAATCGTTTCGGTCCATTCTTGTTTATGAGAATCACTCATTTGTGTTTTGATTTGATTTATTTTATTAGGTTTTTCAGATATTGTCCATAGCCGCTTTTACCATATTTTGCTGCGGTTTCCAGAAGTTTTTCTTCATTGATGAATTTATTTCTGAAAGCAATCTCTTCTATACATCCGATTTTGAAACCTTGCCTTTTTTCTATTACGCTCACAAATTCTGAAGCATCGTGTAAAGAATCAAAAGTTCCAGTATCCAGCCAAGCCGTTCCTCTGTCCAAAACGCCAACCTCAAGTTTACCTTTGCTTAAATAAACGTTGTTCACATCGGTAATTTCTAGCTCGCCTCTTGGAGATGGTTTTATGTTTTTTGCAATCTCAACGACTTCATTATCATAAAAATATAGCCCTGGAACAGCATAGTTGGATTTAGGATGAGTTGGTTTTTCTTCAATAGAAAGTGCTTTGAAATCTTTGTCAAATTCAACTACACCATATCTTTCTGGGTCAGACACGTGGTACGCAAAAACAACACCGCCGTCTGGATTGGTTTTGTTTTTTAATAATGTTCCCATTTCAGAACCGTAAAATATGTTATCTCCAAGAACTAACGCTGCTGCGTCATTTCCGATAAACTCATCACCCAAAATAAAAGCTTGAGCCAATCCGTCTGGGCTGGGTTGAACTTTATATTGAATGTTACAACCAATCTGGGATCCATCTCCTAAAAGTTTAATAAATCCTTCTTGATCGTGAGGTGTTGTGATTATCAGGATGTCTTTTATTCCTGCCAACAACAATGTAGAAAGCGGATAATAAATCATCGGTTTGTCATAAACCGGCATCAGTTGTTTGCTTACTGCAATGGTCAATGGATAAAGTCTGGTTCCGGATCCTCCGGCGAGAATAATTCCTTTCATTGAAAATGGTTTTTGGTTATAGTTTTTTTATGAATATTGTTTATCGTAGTATTTTTGATAATCTCCAGAAGTTACATTCTCCAGCCATTCTTTGTTTTCCAGGAACCAGTCAATCGTTTTGCCTAATCCTTCTTCAAACGTAACAGATGGTTTCCAGCCTAGATCTTTGTTCAGTTTTGTGGCGTCAATCGCATAACGTTTGTCGTGACCAGGTCTGTCTTTTACATAAGTTATCAGTTTTTCTGAATGTCCTTCTGGTTTACCAAGTTTAGCATCTAGCTGTTTGATAAGTTCTTTCACAAGGTCAATGTTTTGCCACTCATTAAAGCCACCGATATTGTAAGTTTCGCCAGTTTTTGCCTCATTGAAAATCTGGTGTATTGCTCTGGCATGGTCAATCACAAAAAGCCAGTCCCTTGTATATTTTCCATCTCCATAGATAGGCAATGGTTTTTCATTAAGAATGTTAGAAATACAAAGTGGAATTAGTTTCTCTGGGAAGTGATTAGGACCATAGTTATTGGAGCAATTAGAAACAATAAAAGGCATCCCGTAAGTATTTCCATACGCTCTTACCAAATGGTCAGAAGCTGCTTTGGACGCAGAGTAAGGTGATTGCGGATCATAAGGAGTAGTCTCTAAGAAAAATCCAGTCTCACCTAAGCTTCCATAAACTTCGTCCGTAGAAACGTGATAGAACAAATTTTTTCTAGGTTCATTAGGAAATCTTCCGTGCGTGTGATCTGGGTTTAACGTCCAGAACTCGATACAAAGATTTAGAAGATTAGCCGTTCCGTTTACGTTGGTATTGATGAAAGCGTTGGGGTCGGTGATACTTCTGTCCACGTGACTTTCTGCAGCCAAATGCACCACTGCATCGGGATTATATTTTTCAAAAACTTTTCTCAGTTCCTCAGGTTTTGTGATGTCTGCTTTTTCAAAAACGTAATTAGGCTCGTTTTCGATATCTTTTAGGTTTTCAAGGTTACCTGCATAGGTCAAAGCGTCCAGATTTATGATTTTTGAATCTGGATTGTTTTTTACGAATTCTCGAACCACGTGAGAACCTATGAAACCTGCTCCTCCGGTTATTATAATGTTTTTCATAAATATTTTTTATAAAATTATGTTTTATTTTAATCGCTTCCGAATAAATCTCTTGTGTAAACTTTATCTTTAACGTCCTGTAAATCTGCTGTGTTTCTGTTGGAAATAATAATATCACATTCTTGTTTAAATGCATCCAGATCCCGATAAACCATCGATCCGAAAAAAGAGTCTTCCTTTAGCACGGGTTCATAAACCACTACTTCTACGCCTTTCGCTTTAATCCTTTTCATAATGCCCTGTATTGCGGAGGCCCGAAAATTGTCTGACCCAGATTTCATTATTAATCGATAAACACCTACTTTTTTTGGCTTTTTTGCTAAAATCGAATCTGCGATAAAATCCTTTCTAGTGCGATTAGCATCCACAATAGCCTGTATCAGATTATTTGGAACCGAATTATAATTGGCAAGTAGTTGTTTGGTGTCTTTCGGAAGGCAATAGCCACCATATCCAAAAGATGGATTATTGTAGTGGGAGCCAATTCTTGGATCCAAACCAACTCCTTCTATAATCTGACGGCTATCCAACCCATGGATTTGGGCATAACTGTCCAGCTCATTGAAGTAAGCTACGCGCATTGCTAAATAGGTATTCGAGAATAATTTGATAGCTTCTGCCTCTGTTGCATTAGTAAAAAGAGTAGGGATATCTTTTTTAATGGCACCTTCTTTCAAAAGATCTGCAAAAACTGTTGCTCTCTCGCTTTGTTCACCAATAATAATTCTTGATGGATAAAGGTTGTCATAAAGTGCTCTTCCTTCTCTCAAGAACTCTGGAGAAAATATAATATTGTCAAATTCTAATTCTTTTTTCAGATTTTCTGTAAAACCAACTGGAACAGTAGATTTTACAATAACTACGGCTTTCGGGTTGTAAGCTTTAACTTCTTTTATAACATTTTCAACACTTTTGGTATCAAAATAATTTGTAGAAGGATCATAATCTGTAGGCGTAGCTACTATAATAAAATCCGCATTTTTATAAGCCTCTTCTTTATCAAGAGTTGCTTTTATATTGAGTTGTTTTGTTTCTAGAAATTCGGTAATTTCATTGTCGTCAATCGGAGATTGCTTATTATTAAGCATTTCAACCTTTTCTGGAATAATATCCAAAGCAATTACGTTATGATGTTGTGCTAATAAAACAGCATTAGACAGCCCAACATATCCAGTTCCAACTATTGTAATATTCACAAAGAATAAGTTTTAAAATTCAGGCAAAAATAAGAAAAAAATGTTTGCGGTAATTATAATTGAAATGATTGACTTCTTGTGTATTAAATAAAAAATAATTATCTTTGCAAAAGATTTACGGGAAAAATGGGAAGGCTTTCGCAAGAATGCCTTTTTTCGTAGATGTAACTTTGGAGAAGATAATTATGGATTTTAAAACAGAAGTGACACGTCTGATTAATGAATTTTTATTGACAAGACCAGATCTTTTTTTGATTGATCTGAAGATTTCTGCTTCTTCTGATATTACTGTAATCCTGGATGGAGATAATGGTGTTTCGTTACAGGATTGTCTTGATGCAAGCAGGGCTGTAGAGTTTAATCTGGATCGTGAAGTGCACGATTTTGGGCTGCAGGTAATGTCCTCAGGCTTAAGTGAGCCGCTGGAATCTCCAAGACAATTTAGGAAGAATATCGGGAGAACTTTAGATATTGTTTTAACTGATGACTCAAAAATTGAAGGAGAGCTAGTTCATGTTGATGATGAAAAGATTACAATCAGGCTAGCTTACAGACGTCCCAAGCTTGTGGGCAAAGGAAAGGAAGATGTGGTAGAAGATAAGGATATATCTTATTCAGAAATCAAAAAAGCATTGGTAGCAATAAAATTTTAACAATATAATGAAAGAAATTGATCATAAAAGGATTAATTCTCAATCATTACTTATCATTTATAAATCAATATGGATAATTTAGCTTTAATAGAAGCCTTTGGTGATTTTAAAGAAATAAAAAATATAAGCAAAATCGATTTGATGGCGATTATCGAAGATTCGCTTAAGACGCTTTTGAGAAAAAGATATGACTCTGATGATCATTTTGATGTTATTGTAAACCCGGATAAAGGAGACTTCCAAATCTTCCTAAACAAAACAATTGTGGAAGATGAGATGTCTGAAGATGATGATCTAGAAATCGAAATCTCTGAAGTTAGAAAAATAGATCCTACATTTGAAGTTGGTGAAGAGTACACTCAGGAAATTCCCGTTTCTAAATTGGGTAGGAGAAATATCCTTACACTAAAGCAGATTTTGGCAACCAAAATCCAGGAGCATTTCAATGCAACCCTGTACGAGCAGTTCCGCGATAAAATTGGTGAGTTGATTGTTGGAGAGGTGCATCATATCCGTCATAAGCACGTAATTTTGCTTGATGATGAAGGCAATGAATTTATCCTGCCAAAGGAAAATCAAATTCCTTCAGATTTCTTCAAAAAGGGAGATAATGTGAGAGCAATTGTGGAAAGTGTAGATTTCCGAGGGTCAAAACCTCAAATCATTGTTTCCAGAACCGCGCCAAAATTCTTAGAAGAGCTATTGGAGCTGGAGATTCCAGAAATTCAGGACGGAACTATTATCCTGAAAAAGGTAGTCAGAATCCCGGGTGAAAAGGCGAAAATTGCTGTAGATGCGTATGATGACAGAATTGATCCTGTAGGAGCTTGTGTTGGAGTTAAAGGTTCTAGAATTCACGGTGTTGTAAGAGAACTGAGAAACGAAAACATAGATGTCATTCAGTGGTCTAAAAATCCTGAGATTCTTGTAAAGAGAGCTTTGGGAAATATTACCATCAATAAAATTGAGGTTAATCAGGAAACTAATTACGCGTTAGTTTATACGCCTGTTGATGAGATTTCTAAAGTCATTGGTAAGCAGGGTCAGAATATTAAGCTGGCATCTTGGTTATCTGGTTTTGAGATTGATGTTTACAGGGAAACGACCGAAGATGATGATGTTGAATTGGTAGAATTTGCGGACGAAATCGAATCTTGGATTATTGACGAGTTTAAAAAAGTTGGTCTGAATACTGCAAGAAGCGTTCTAGATAAAGATACAGAAGCATTGTTGAATATTGTTGATCTTGAGGAGGAAACTATAGAAGAAGTTAAAAGTATTCTGAAAGAAGAACTCGAGGGATAATTTATATATTGAATTTTCAAAAATTCTGAAACTAAATTTTAATAAAAAGAAAAATAAAAGCTTGAAAGCTTAAAACGCTAAAAGCCAAAAGCAAATTGATATTTATGCCAAAAATAAGATTAAATAAAGCCGTTAAAGAACTAAACATTTCTATACCTAGAGCTGTGGAATATCTCCAGAGTAAAGGGATAGCTGTGGATAGTAATCCTAACGCTCTATTGGAAGAACAGGCATTTTCTGCATTAGAAGCTGAGTTCCGAAAAGATGGAGAACAGAGAAAAGCTTCTCATGAGGTTGTGATTTCTAAAGTTCCTGATGAAAAATTAGCAATTGAGGAAAAAGCGCCTGAGGTTATAAGAGCCAAAGCAAACCTGAAACCTGAAACCAAAGTTTTAGGTAAAATAGATCTGGACTCTAAAAAGCCGGTAGAAACACCAGCTGTTAAAGAGGAACCGATTCAGCAAAAAGAAGAGCCTAAAGAGGAAGCTCCAATAAAAGAAGTTCCAAAAAAAGAGGAAAGACAGGAGTTCAAAGTTTTGGGTAATATTGATCTTACCAAAGTTGAAGGAAATAAACCAAGACCTTCTAAAAAAGAAGAAGAATCTAAACCAGTCCCAGCAGCTCAGCCAGAGCCTAAAAAAGAAGTGATTGCTGAAAAGCCCGTACAGCAGGAGAAGCCTGCAGTTCAGGAAAATGATGAGCCTCAAAAAATTGAGACGGTTTATCAAAAGCTAGACGGTCCTAAGATTCTGAAAGAAACTGTCGATCTTTCGCAGTTTAACAAGCCTAAATCCAGCTCTAACAATAATGCTGCGAAGAAAAAAAGAAAGCGTATAACCAAAGATACGCCCGGTCAGAATAATGCCGGACAAAATAATAATCAGCAAGGCGGAGGCAACAGACAAGGACAAGGAGGAAATAATAATCGTCCGCAAGGTCAGGGACGAAACAACCAAGGTGGAAACCGTGGTGGAAATAATAACAACCGACCTGGAAATAATAATAACCGAGGTGGTAATAATAGAGGACAAGCTCGTACAATGCCTGTTGAGCTTACAGATGAGCAAGTAAAAAATCAAATTAAAGAAACTTTAGAAAAACTGACTAACAAAGGAGG
This sequence comes from Epilithonimonas hominis, assembly GCF_003730015.1. Classification (GTDB taxonomy): domain Bacteria; phylum Bacteroidota; class Bacteroidia; order Flavobacteriales; family Weeksellaceae; genus Epilithonimonas; species Epilithonimonas hominis. The sequence continues at coordinate 28,847 of NZ_RJTU01000072.1, forward strand.
TAAATCTAAAGGCTCTAAACATAGAAAAGAAAAAAGAACTTGGAGAAGGGAACAAGATGAACTTCAGCAGGAAATGGACGCTCAGGACAGAACACTGAAAGTAACTGAATTTATCACTGTAAGCGAGTTAGCTTCATTGATGAATGTAAGTGCAACAGAGGTGATTTCCGCTTGTTTCTCTCTTGGAGTTATGGTAACGATGAACCAAAGATTAGAGGCAGACACGTTAATGCTTGTTGCAGATGAATTTGGTTATAAAATCGAATTTTCGGATGCTGATATCGAAGAAGCTGCTGCTGAAGAAGAACCAGATGCCGAAGAAGATTTGCTTCCAAGAGCACCTATAGTTACAGTAATGGGACACGTAGACCACGGTAAGACTTCATTGCTGGATTATGTTAGAAAAACTAACGTAATCGCTGGTGAATCCGGAGGGATTACTCAGCATATTGGTGCTTATAATGTAAAATTGGAAAACGGACAAAGGATTACTTTCCTTGATACGCCAGGTCACGAAGCCTTTACAGCGATGAGAGCGAGAGGTGCTCAAGTTACCGATATTGCGATTATTGTGGTGGCTGCCGATGATGATGTAATGCCACAAACCAAGGAAGCAATTGCCCACGCACAGGCTGCTGGTGTGCCAATGATTATCGCTATCAATAAAGTGGATAAACCCAATGCCAATCCGGATAAAATCCGTGAGCAACTTTCTGCAATGAATGTTCTTGTAGAAGAATGGGGTGGAAATGTTCAGGCACAGGAAATTTCTGCTAAATTTGGTAATAATGTTGATTTATTGCTAGAAAAAGTCCTTTTACAAGCGGAATTATTAGAATTAAAATCTAATCCAAATAAACAGGCTAGTGGGGTAGTGATTGAAGCTGCTTTAGATAAAGGACGTGGATATGTAGCAACGATGTTGGTTCAGAGTGGTACTTTGAAAGTAGGAGATTATGTACTTGCAGGTAAAAACCACGGAAAAGTAAAAGCAATGCTAGACGAACGTGGACGATCTATGGAAAAAGCGGGACCTTCTATTCCTGTCACAATTCTTGGTCTGGATGGTGCGCCGACAGCTGGTGATAAATTCAGAGTTTTTGCGGATGAGAAAGAGGCGAAAACAATTGCCAATAAGAGAGAACAATTGCAACGTGAGCAGTCCATCAGAACTAAAAAACATCTTACATTGGATGAGATAGGACGTCGTATCGCTTTAGGTGACTTCAAAGAGTTGAATATCATTCTTAAAGGTGACGTGGATGGATCTGTAGAGGCATTGTCTGATCAGCTTCAGAGATTATCTACTGAAGAAATTCAGGTCAATATTCTCCACAAAGGCGTTGGTCAGATTACAGAAAGTGATATCTTGCTAGCTGCAGCTTCGGATGCAATTGTGATTGGATTTAATGTTAGAGCAAGTGTAAATGCTAAAGATATTGCAGACAAGGAAGAAGTAGAGATCAGAACTTACTCCATTATCTATAAAGCTATTGATGAAGTAAAAGAAGCAATGGAAGGTTTACTATCTCCAGAAATTCAGGAGCAGGTTGTAGGTAACGTTGAGATTCGTGAAGTATTTAGGATTTCTAAAGTTGGTTCCATCGCAGGATGTATGGTTCTTACAGGTAAGGTAACGAGAAATTCCAAAATCAGACTACTTCGAGATGGAATTGTTAAATTTGACGGAGAGCTGGAAAGCTTAAAACGATACAAGGATGATGTGAAAGAAGTGACCAAAGGTTACGAATGTGGACTTAATTTGAAAGGCTATAATGATATAGAAGTGGGAGATATTCTGGAAGTCTATGAAGAGGTAGCTGTAAAGAAAAAATTGAAATAGTTATTAAGTTAATAATAAAACCGCTAATGTATTAGCGGTTTTTTTTATTTATTTTATTTGTAATAATTCTAAATAAATTATTAAAATTATTAAATTTTAAATTACCTTTCCGATGTTAAGTATGATGTATATAATTTTACAATAATAAAATTGTTAATAATGAAAAATAAAATTAATTTTTTAAACGAAAAATACAACGTTATTTAGGAATTGCCATAGAGTTCGTAATTCATTTTTTGTGATGTTAATTTTTTTTAACATATTTGTACATTATATTTTACATAATCCAGCCCCGCAATCCGCGGGGTTTTTTATTACAGGATTATTAGTACTTTTGTACTCAAATTTCCTTGATGAAATATTTATCGATTATATTCATTGTTTTTGGTGTTTTTGTAAATGCCCAGCAAGTCAACAAAACAGATGCAAACAAAATATCCGACACGCTCAAAGTTGATTCTGGAGAAAAAGATTCTTTAGAGATCTACAAGCCTACAATCAATGATTATCTGGTTAAGAAAAGATTTTCTGAAAAGAAAGTTTTTGACACCACTTTTGCTATACAGAAATCATACATATTTTCACAGTACAACAAGAAGGATAATTTCGGAAAAATACAATATGCGAATATCGGATCGGGTTTTCAAAATTTGGTTTATGAAAAAAATACTGAACAAAATCTGACACTGCTTCCTGAGAACAAATCTTTTTTTATTTTGGGCGAGAATGATATCAATTACTACGATGTAAAAACGCCAACAACTACATTTTTCTACAATAATGCGATGAAAAATGGTGGCCAATTACAAACGACGTATACTCAGAATGTAGGCAAAAATTTCAACTTTGCAATAGAATATATGGGACTGAGGTCTCAGGGACTTTACAGAAATAGCTTGGCTTCCAGCAATAATACAGTTTTCAGCGCACATTATCTTTCTAAAAATAATAAATATGAGGCCTATGCGCATTACATTCATCAGAATGTCAATAACCAAGAGAATGGAGGAATTGCAGCTTTGGATGTTTTTTTAGGAGGTGATTCAAGATTCAATAACCGTCAAAATCTTGAAACTAATCTTTCGGGGGTAGAATCGAGATATGGTTATAGGAGGTATTATTTTAGCCAGGAGTTTTCTCCTTTCGATCCAGCGAAATATCCATTTAAACTGAGACATACCATTTTTCATCAGGGAAATAAATATTATTTCTCTGAGACATCAACCAATGTTGATTTCTTTGGGGGTACAGATATAACAGATTTTCCGTTAACAAATAAGAAGTTTTCCAACAATCTTAGCAACACCTTTAGTTTGGTCTGGGACAATGACAAATTTAAGCTGGATGCAGGTTTTCGCCATCAGACCATAGATTTTGGGAATAAAAATACGTTTCCTACACTCAATATTCCAGGTTATTTCAAAGAGCAGAGATTTGGCGCAGTTGGCAATTTACAAATCAAATTGTTAGATAAGATTGAACTCAAATCGTTCTTAGAAATTTCCAAAGGTTCAGAATTCGGGAACTATATCAAAACCACCAACGAATTGGATTTTGAACCAATCAAAGATTATTTGATAGAAGGACGAGTTAATTTCCAATCAGCTTATCCAAGCTTCAATTATCTTGTAAATTCTTCGCATTATCTTAATTATAACTATTATTTGCAAAATCCAAATAACGAAGCAGTTACCCAAATCGGTGGAACTTTGAAATTGGCAAAATGGTTCAACACACAATTATTTGTAGATTATTACAGGATCGATAATTACACTTATTTTGATAATTCAGCTAAGCCACAGCAGAGTTCATCTTCGCTCAATATTTCTCAGATTGGAGGCGAAACAACTTTGAAGTATGGCAAATTCAATTTCAACGGAAGAGTGCTTTTCCAAAAAGTTCTAAGCAATCAGGATTTGCTGCCTGTTCCTGATTTTGTGGGAAGAGTTAACATTTTTTATCAAGCTTCGGCCTTCAAAAAAGCAGCCACTATCCAGACAGGAATCAAAATTTATTATTTCACAAAATTTGCATCCAGAAACTATTCTCCTCTGCTGAATGAATACGTTTTGCCAGGAACCAACCCTTATTCGATTGGTGGTAGGCCAATTGCAGATGTCTATTTCAACATGAAAGTCAAAAGAATGTTTTTCTATCTGGAAGGCCAGCATATCAACCAGACCTTTATGCAGAACAAGTCATTTGCAGCACCAGATTACCCGATTTATGATTTTCGTCTGAACATAGGAATCGTGTGGTATCTTTTCCATTAATTTTGTTAGAATAATTATGGCAGCTTTATCCGTCTTCCACTCCCGCTTTTTTCTGAAAAAGCATCCGCATTTGCCGGTGGCAGTTTTTTCAGAAAAAGAGCTCCGTTCAAGCCGGGCTGCAAAGCGTACATAAAAATAATTGTTGTACATCAATAGAAGTTTAAAACTTTACGGACCTTGCGTTTAAAAATTTAAAAAGTACCAACCAAATGACCATCGGTTTCGAAAATATTGACAGCATTCCAAAATTGGTAAAAGACTTTCTTGGGCATAATCTGGAAGGATTTCAAGAAAAAATTTTTGACTTGGAGAACTTCAAAAATCAGATTACAGAAAAACAAAATTCTTATTCTGATAATAAAAGAGAAATTCTTTACAACACGATTTTTTCTCAGAATCAGGAAGAGCAGATGTCTCCGAAACAATTGAATTATCTGTTTTCTCTAAAAGATAAAAATACCTTTACCATCACCACAGGCCATCAGCTCAATCTCTTTACGGGTCCTGTTTTTTTTATTTATAAAATTTTGCAGACCATCAAAACTGCAGAGTTCTTAACATCCAATTTCCCAGAACATAATTTTGTTCCCGTTTTTTGGATGGCGACGGAAGATCACGATTTTGACGAAATCAATCATTTTAAAACCAGAGCGCATTATTACGAAATCAAAGGTAAAGCTGGCGGAGATGTTGGAAATATCAAAATCGATGATACTTTTTTTATTCAGGAGTTTGAGAAAGAATTCAAAGATCATCTCTATGGAACTGAACTGATTATGTGGATCAAAAATGCCTACAAAAAAGGTAAAACACATACACAGGCAATCCGATATCTGGTGAATCAATTGTTTTCGGATTACGGTTTGTTGACCATTGATGGAAACGAAAAAGAACTTAAAAATCAGGTTAAAGATATTTTCAGAAAAGAATTATTATCCAACAATCTTTTTGAAGCTACAAAACAACAAAGAGAATTTCTTGAAAAAGAATATCACAAAGTTCAGGTCAATCCAAGAGAAATCAATCTGTTTTATCTAACAGAAACCAGAAACCGAATCGAGAAAATAGGCAATGATTATTTCATTCTTGACACCGATTTGAAATTCTCAGAAGAAGAAATTCTCAATGAACTGGATAATCATCCTGAAAAATTTAGTCCCAATGCGGTTCTTCGTCCGGCTTATCAGGAAACGATTATGCCGAATCTGGCTTACGTTGGCGGAAACGCAGAAATTATGTATTGGATAGAGCTCAAAGATTATTTTGAATCCATTAATCTTCCTTTCCCAATTTTGATTCCAAGAAACTCGATGTTGTTTTTGGAAGAAAAAACTTTCAGAAAAATTGAAAACTCAGGCTTGAAAATCGAAGATTTCTTCGGGAATTTTGCTGAAGTCATCAATCAAAAAATATTAGACAACAACGAAATCAAAACACTTCTTGAAAAAAAAGAACAAGATTTGATTAATTCGTTTTCAGAAATAAAAACAAAGGCAGAACAAACAGATAAAACGTTTGTAAACCTTGTTAATGCAGAGGAAACTCGACAATTAAAATCATTCAAAAGAATGCAAAAACGCCTTCTGAAAGCGGAGAAAATAAAACAATCGGAGAAGTTTAATCAGATGCAGAATTTATTTTTGAAAGTTCATCCGGGCGGGACTTGGCAGGAAAGAGTATTCAATTTCAGCGTGTTCTACGCAGATTTTGGCAAACAATGGATTGCCGACAGTTATCAGTTAATGGATGTTCAAAAATCGGAACTGATAATTTCGGCAATTTAATCTGAAAGCATTATTTTTGTAACATTATATAAAAAGGATGATTAAAAAGATTTTCATTTTATCAGGACTTATCGGCTTTTTAGGGCTTTCTGCTCAGAAAACGCATACCGTTGCGCCAAAGGAAACGCCTTATGGGATTTCTAAACAATATGGCTTAACAATTGATGAATTATACCGCCTTAATCCTTCCGCAAAGGAAAACGGACTGAAGATTGGGGATGTTGTCGTAGTTTCAAAAAGCGGAAGTGCTTCGAAATCTGTTGTTTCTGCACCTGCTGTGACTTCTGTAGCTAAAACAGGTAAAACAGGAACCATTACTTTACAGCCAAAGCAAACCATCTACGGTATTACAAAACAATATCAGATTTCTGAGTCCGAACTTAGAAAACTGAATCCTGAATTGGATTCTCATATGAAAATCGGTGACAAAATCATTTTGCCACTAGATAATCTTCAGAAATTTGGAGGTTCTGCACCTGCAACAGTTGTTCAAACGACAACAACGACTACGACGGAAAAACCTGCGGAAGTAAAAACAGTAACTAAAACTGAAACCACTTCTTCCGACAAAGGTTTATATGTTGTTCAAGCAAAAGACAATTATTATAAGATTTCGAGACAATTCAACCTGACTCAAAAGCAGTTATTCGCTTTGAATCCAGGATTGGAAACCACAGGTTTGAAACCGGGGGAAGCCATTAGAGTTTCTGATGCAAATACTATTTCTGTATCTTCAGAAGGTATTCAAGTTCAAGATAATTCTAATAGCAACTCAAGTTCTGCACCGGTAACGGAAACTACAAGATCTGTCCCAGCGAAAAACTCTTCTAACACATTGCCTGCCGAAGATGATTATGTGACTTACACCGTTCAGAATGGCGACACGATGTTCAGTATAATGAGCCGATTTAATGCGACATTGGATCAGTTGATGTCATTAAATCCAAATCTTGCAGACGGTTTGAAAGCAGGCATGACTTTGAAAATCAAGAAACAAGACCCGATGTATTCTAAGAAAAGCGGTGATGTTTTGAGTGTTGTTTTGATGTTGCCTTTCGGATATGATGCAAATGATGCCAAATACAGAACCATGTCTATGGATTTCTTGACGGGTGCAAAACTTGCTGCTGAGAGAAATGCAACTAACGGACAAAAACTGGACATCAAAGTTGTAGATGCAGGAAATGAAACGACTTTCAAAAATAGCCTTGCTCAATTGAATCCTGAAAATACAGACTTGATTGTTGGCCCTTTTTTCAAATCAAATGTTCTTGAAGTTCTGAGGTTCGTCAATGATAAAAAAATTCCTGTAGTTGCGCCATTTGCAAACTCAGAAGACCTTTTCGATTACAGTAATTTGATTATCATTGAAACAGAGAATTCGGTTTATTCAGACAGAATTGTGAAAGAAGTTGGTCAGGTTTATCAGGATCAAAAAATCTATATCGTTGCTGATAATTCTAAAGCTAATGCAAACGCGATTAAAGCAGGTTTAGAAAAATCTTTATCAAAACCTAATGTCGTTATTGTTAATTCTTCATCAGAAATTCAGTTAGAAAATAATATGATGACGGGACAATCAGTTCCTGTGATTGCTATTTTAGCTGATGATGACGAATCGGCAGGTTCTGCATTTGCATCAAAGGTTATTGCTCTTGGAAAACAGACAGAAGGCGTGAAAGCGTTCAGTATGTTCTACAGCCCAAGTTTTGAAAAAAATGTAGATGACCTTTCGAAAGCGAGTTTGGTTTATCTAATGGATAGAAAAATCAATTATGACGGAGATTTCGAAAAAGAAATTCTTGCAGCTTACAAAGGCAAATATTGTAAAACGCCTTCAAAATATGCCGTAATCGGTTTTGATGTGATGAATGATATGCTGACGAGAGAAAACAAAAAAGGAGAAATTTTCAAACAAATCGGTAAATCTCAAACACAGCTGGCTACAAAATTCGAATTTGTAAAAGCAAAACCAAATGGCGCTTACATTAACAACGGTTACAGAGTTGTGAGATTGATGCAATAATTATAGTTGATAAGCGATGGATGATAACTGATTCAGGATTCGCTTTGACATTAGAGAGAAAATAAAATTTAAAAACATTGATGGTATAATCATTTATTATTCATCAATTATTATTTATAAATATATGAAAGCACTTGTATTTCCTGGGCAGGGTTCACAGTTTGTCGGGATGGGAAAAGAACTTTACGATTCCCGAAAAGACGTGAAAGACCTGATGGATTCTGCCAATGATATTCTTGGTTTTGATATCGTTTCGGTGATGTTCAACGGAACGGACGAAGATCTTAAAAAAACCAGCGTAACTCAGCCAGCTATTTTCCTACACTCGGTTGCTGCTGTAAAAGTAGCGAATGGTTTGGGCGCAGAGATGGTTGCCGGACATTCTTTGGGCGAATTTTCCGCGTTGGTTGCTAACGGCGTTTTATCTTTCGAAGACGGATTGAAATTGGTTTCCGAAAGAGCACAAGCAATGCAAATGGCTTGCGATATCAATCCAAGTTCGATGGCTGCAATCCTTGGATTAGAAGATACCAAAGTTGAAGAAATCTGTGCAGAAATCGAAGGAATTGTAGTTCCTGCAAATTACAATTGTCCTGGGCAATTGGTGATTTCCGGAGAAACAGCAGCTGTTGAGAAAGCTTGTGAAGCTTTGAAAGCGGCTGGTGCAAAAAGAGCTTTATTACTACCTGTAAATGGCGCTTTCCATTCACCATTGATGATGCCTGCTCAAGAGAGATTGGCTGCAGCGATAGAGAAAACCAAATTCCGTAAAGCAACAATTCCGGTTTACCAGAACATCACAACTACTGCAGTTTCTGACCCGGAAGAAATCAAGAAAAATTTGATTGCTCAATTGACTGGTCCTGTAAAATGGACTCAAAGTGTGCAAAATATGATAAAAGACGGAGCAACCAATTTTATAGAAGTTGGACCTGGAAAAACGCTTCAAGGTTTGATTAAAAAAATTAATCCTGAAGTAAGTGTTGCATCTGCAATATAAATAATCAACAAATGAGCAGGATATTTTCACCGGGCAAGTTAATGCTTACCTCAGAATATGTTGCTGTTGATGGCGCTCTTGTTCTAGCTATTCCAACAAAGCTGGGACAAGAGCTTTTTTATACAGAGAATGAAAACCAAAAGTCATTGATTTTTTGGGAAGCTTATCATCAGAATCAATTATGGTTAAAGGCTACAATTGATTATAAAAATTGGAAAATCCTTGAAACCAATGATTCCAAAGCTTCAGAATTCATTCTTAAAACGCTCAAAAATGTTCAGAATCTTTCTGAAATCAAACTGAAAAGCGATACTTCTTATCACGTCAAAACCAACCTTCAATTTCCTTCAGATTTTGGATTAGGAAGCAGTTCTACCTTGATGAATAATCTTGCAGAATGGGCAAATATCGACCCTTTTATTCTTAATGAAATCAGTTTAGGAGGAAGTGGTTATGATGTTGCGGTTGCCAAAGAAAAATCTGCAGTTCTTTACAGTCGTTTTCCTGAAAGAGTTTATGAAACGATTGATTTTCAACCGAATTTCAAAGATGAGTTGATTTTCATTCATCTCAATCAAAAACAAGATACGCGGGAGGGAATTTCTCATTACAGATCCATGCCAACTTCAACGGAATTAATCAATGATTATTCTGAATTAACCAAAAAGATTGTCAATAGTCAAAATTTGGAAGAATTTTCACAGTTAATGACAATTCACGAGCAAAAACTGTCTGATTTTCTCGGAACTCCAACTGTGAAAGAAAAATATTTCCAAGATTGTCCAAGTTTTGTCAAAAGTTTGGGAGCTTGGGGAGGAGATTTCGTCCTTGCATCCAAATTTGGAGATTATCAAGACTATTTCAAACAGCGTGGTTTTTCCAAAATATTTTCTTGGAAATGTTTAATAAATTGATTATCAATTAATTATAAATTTTATTTAAACTGATGAATGTCAGTTTATAAATGCATTGATAATTCGCTGATATTTTTACATTTGTCGCAACACCCTTAATCTTCAAAAAAAATTAAAAATGGACAAGTTAAAATCTTATCTTGAACGTCAAGGTATTTTCAATCCGAAAGAGATTATCCACAATCCAACTTACGAAGAAATTTTCCAAGCAGAGATGGATCCTAATAATTCCGGATTTGCTAAAGGCGTTCTGACAAAGTCGGGAGCTGTGGCTGTAAAAACAGGAATTTTTACCGGCAGGTCTCCGAAAGACAGATATATTGTAAAAGACAATATCACTCAGGATACGATTTGGTGGGACGGGAACATCAATCGTCCAACTACAGTCGAAGTTTTTGATGAATTAAAAGACATTGTAACCAAAGACCTTTCGGGCGACAGAATCTATGTTATCGATACCTATTGTGGTTCGAACGAAGACACGAGACTGAAAGTGAGGTTCGTTACAAAAGTGGCTTGGCAAGCTCATTTTGTGATGAATATGTTCATTCGTCCTTCTCATTACGATCTTCAAAATTATGGTGAACCAGATTTTGTGGTGATCAATTCTTCCGAATCTGTAAACCCCAATTGGGAACAACACGAACTTAATTCCGAAGTGTTTGTAATGTTCGATTTGACCAAGAAAATGCAGATTATCGGAGGAACTTGGTACGGCGGAGAAATGAAGAAAGGAATGTTCTCTATTATGAATTATTATCTTCCTCTGAAAGGAATGGCTTCTATGCATTGTTCAGCAAACGTAGGTGAGGAGGGAGATGTAGCAGTTTTCTTTGGACTTTCCGGTACTGGAAAAACAACGCTTTCTGCAGACCCAAAACGTTACCTAATTGGTGACGATGAGCACGGCTGGGATAACAACGGTGTTTTCAATTACGAAGGTGGTTGCTATGCCAAGGTGATTGACTTGAGCAAAGAAAAAGAACCAGATATCTATGGTGCCATTAGAAGGGATGCATTGCTGGAAAATGTGGTAACGGATGATGAAGGCAACGTAGATTATGCCGACGGTTCGATTACAGAGAATACAAGAGTTTCGTACCCTATTTATTATATTAGCAAAATTGTTTTACCTTCCAAGGCTGGTCACGCGAGTAAGATCATTTATTTGTCAGCCGATGCATTCGGGGTTTTGCCTCCGGTTTCTATATTGACGGATAAACAGGCGCAATATCACTTCCTTTGTGGCTATACATCAAAATTAGCAGGAACTGAAAGAGGCATTACAGAACCAACGCCTTCTTTTTCACCGGCATTTGGAGAAGCATTTTTGACATTGCATCCAACGATGTATTCCAAAACATTAATTGGAAAAATGAAGCAACACGGCGCGAAAGCTTATTTGGTAAACACAGGCTGGAACGGAACCGGAAAGAGAATTTCTCTGAAAGATACAAGAGCGATTATCGATGCAATTATTGATGGAAGTATTGATAAAGCTGATACGAACAAAGTTCCTGTAATGAATCTGGAATTCCCAGTTGCATTGCCGAATGTTTCTGAAAACATACTTGACCCAAGAGATACTTATGAGAATAATTCGGATTGGGAAGCTAAAGCGAAAGATTTGGCTGCGAGATATATTAAGTATTTTGAGCAATTTACTGATAATGAAGAAGCCTTGGAATTGGTTTCCTCCGGCCCGATTTTGTCTGAAATTCATCAGGACTAAAAAAATAGGAACGCTTCCGGAATTGGAAGCGTTTTTTTTGCAAAAAGGCTTCCAGAGCTTTAGCCTTATAACGCATAATTCTTATTATTATTTCAAAAAAGGATTATGTTCCTTTTCAAAACCAATAGATGTTGGTTCTCCGTGTCCGCTGTAGACTTTTGTATGATCTGGTAAAGTCAGTAATTTAGTTTTGATGCTGGAGATCAGTTGGTCATAATCACCTTTGTAAAGATCGGTTCTGCCAATGCTCATCATAAACAATGCATCACCGGAAATCACAAATCCATTATTTTGATTATAAAAAGCCACGCTTCCCGGCGAATGTCCCGGAACATCATAGATTTCGATAGTTTCGGAGCCTAACATCAGTGTTTCCCCTTCTTTAATGTTTTGAAGTTCTCCTTTAAAAGCTGGAAAGAAAAAACCATAGTTCTTTGCGGTGAAAGACGCTCTGTCAAGAATTTCCATTTCGTCAGGGTGAATCAGGACAGGAACACTAAACATATCATAAGCCCATTGTAAACCGATAATATGATCGATATGAGCGTGTGTGAGCAAAATATTTTTCACTTTAAGTTCATTCGTTTTGATGAAACTATGCAAAGTTTGGGTTTCTGCTTCCGGCATATTTCCAGCATCTATAAGAAAAGCTTCCTTTTCATCGTTATAAATGATGTATGTATTCTCGGAAAAAGGATTAAAGGTAAGGGATTTTACGTGCAACATTCTTTTAAATTTAGATGTAAAAATATAAAACATTAACTTAGCCTAATAAACTTTTTACAATTATCAGCGGATGAAGTTATTCAAGATATTAACTGTTTTTTTGAGCATTTCTATTTTTTCTCAGGAAATCAGGAGTGTTCAGGTTTTTAACCCTAAAACCAATGATGAAACGCCTGTTATTGCGATGGGTGAACAACTAATCCTGAGATTTGACGATCTCTCCAACAGCAGCCAGTTATATCGCTATACATTAAAACACTACAGCCGAAATTGGGAAGATGACGGACTTTTCTTCACAGAATTTGCTAATGGAAGTATGAATGCGTTGATTGAGAATTTCCAATATTCTTTCAATACTTATCAGAAATATACACATTACGAATTAGCTTTCCCGAATGAAAAAATTCAGCCAAAAATCTCAGGTAACTATGAGATTATTGTTTACAAAGATTCTCAGGAAAAACCTTTGTTTACAAGAAGATTTTGTATCTATGAAGATGGCGCTAATTTAGGCATCAATGTAAGCAGGTTTATGGACGCGAAAAATCCGGATCTAAAGCAGCGATTAGAAATCCAGGCTGTAGGAAATGGTGCGGGAATTACTAATAATCTTTCTTCTATCACCCTCAATGTCATTCAGAATAATAACTGGAATATCGCACTCCGAAATCTTAGGGCCAGTTCCACTATGGGAAATAAACTGTTGTTCCAGCAGCTGAATCTGGCTTTTCCCGGCAATAATGAATTCTATTATTTTGATAACAAGGTGATTAATCAGGCAATGGATATGGTTGCCGGAACAGAAAATATTGAAGGCAGAAATTATACATATCTTCATCCGGTTTGGGCTTATCCCGGGGATTACCAGTACCAGCCAGATGTGAATGGTGCTTTTTATTTCCGTAGGAATGATCTCGGAATCGAGAGAAATGCGAATCGTGAGGCAGATTATTCCTGGGTTTATTTCGCACTGGATAGTCAGAAATCAGATAAGGAATTTTATGTTTTGGGACTTTTTAACGACTACAAAGCGGACAAAACCAGCCAAATGCAATACGATGAAAAAGCACAGAAATACATCGCCAAAATATATCTGAAACAAGGTTTCTACAATTACATCATCGCAACAAAAGGTTCAGACGGAAAGCTGAATTACGGCGAAGTTAACGGGAATTTTTGGCAGACAGAAAACCTTTATCAGGCGTTTTTATATTATACACCTTTCGGAAGAAACTTCGATGGTTTGATTGGTTATGGAGAATTTAGAACACCTGTGAGGTAATTTGGAACAATTTTAGCTGATTATTTTAAAAAAAATTTATGGAACTTTTTTTTGAAAATCATAAATCCGGAAATGGTGGTTTTATCACAATGAAAAATCCTCACGAAGAAATAGGAAGATTGACTTATACGATTGTTCCGGAACTAAAAAAAATAATCGTTAGCTACGTAATGGTTTTTCCAAAATTTGAAGGTCAGGGACTGGGAAAAAAATTGGTTGAAAATTCTGTGGAATTTGCCAGAAAAAATGGTTGGACAATCAAAGCTCACTGTTCTTATGCTCACGCAGTTCTAAGCAGAAAGGCAGATGTAGAAGACGTTTTCGTGGCTTAAAAATAAAATTTTTACCGTGGTAATACTAAAGTTACGGCTCGCAATTGCGAGCCGAGCTTTTTTTATTTAATTTGAAAATTATCTGTTCATAGACATAAGGAATTCTTCATTGTTCCGCGTTCCCTGCATTTGTTTCTGAACAAATTCCATTGCTTCCAAAGGATTCATATCTGCGAGATATTTTCTCATAATCCACATCCGTTGCTGGGTGGCTTCATCCTGAAGAAGGTCATCTCTTCTGGTACTGGAGGATACCAAATCCACAGCTGGATAGATACGTTTATTGGCAATTCTTCTGTCCAGTTGCAGTTCCATATTTCCCGTTCCTTTAAACTCTTCGAAGATTACTTCGTCCATTTTGGAACCTGTATCAATCAAAGCAGTTGCGATGATTGTCAAAGAACCTCCATTTTCGATTTTTCTAGCTGCTCCGAAGAAACGTTTAGGTCTGTGAAGAGCGTTTGCATCCACACCTCCGGAAAGAATTTTTCCAGAAGCCGGCGTTACAGTGTTGTAAGCTCTTGCCAAACGCGTGATAGAATCCAAAAGAATCACAACATCGTGGCCACATTCTACCATTCTTTGCGCTTTTGATAATACCAAATTCGCCACTTTTACGTGCTTATCTGCTGCTTCATCAAATGTAGAAGCAATTACTTCTGCATTCACACTTCTTTGCATATCTGTAACTTCCTCTGGTCTTTCATCGATTAGAAGAACCATCATATAAGCTTCAGGATGATTGGCAGAAATGGCGTTAGCGATATCTTTTAGTAAAATTGTTTTACCGGTTTTAGGTTGTGCAACAATCATTGCTCTTTGTCCTTTTCCGATGGGCGCAAATAAATCTACGATTCTAGTAGAAAGTGTAGAATTTTTACCTGCCAAATTGAATTTTTCCTGAGGAAAAAGTGGTGTCAAGAACTCAAAAGCAACTCTGTCTTTGATGAAAGCTAAATCTCTTCCGTTAACTTCTGTAGGTTTTTGAAGAGAGAAATATTTTTCACCTTCTTTTGGCAATCTCACGATTCCTTTTACAGTGTCACCCGTTTTTAGTCCGTAATTTCTGATCTGATTGGTAGAAACATAAACATCATCCGGAGAAGAAATATAACTGAAGTCTGAAGAGCGGAGAAATCCGTAGTTATCCGGTAGAATTTCCAAAACGCCTTCAATCGTAACGATACCATCAAAATTGAATTCCTTTTTAGGAGCTTCAACTGGCTGCTGCGTTTCGGTAGGTTGATTATTTTGTTGCGAATAATTGTGTTGAGACTGATTTGACTGCTGTTGTGGTCTCTGCACCTTTTGCTGACCTTTATTTTGATTAGCCTTTTGTTGTTGATTGTTCTGCTGCTGATTCTGATTTTTTGGTCTTGAATGCTCAGTTTTTTCTTCAACTTGCGAAGTTTCAGCTTGAGGCGTGTCAGTATTCTTAACTTCTGTTTTTTCTTGGCTGATTCTTGCTCTTTGTTTTTTCTTTGCAGGATTTTGAGGTTTAGCATCCTCATTAGCTTTTTCTTCTTTCACAGGTTTTTCTGTTTCAGAATTTTCTAGATCTGCTGGCTTTTCTTCCTGTTTTTCAGCTGATTTTTCAGCGGGTTTCCGGCCTCTTTTTTTTGGAGCAGGGCTATCTTCCTTCGGAGTTTCGTCGGGAGTGTTATTCATATTTTCATTGTTGGCGTTCAGATAATCTTTGATAACCTTCGGGTTAGAAGCCTGATAATCAAGGATTGCAAAAATAGTTTCTTCGGGAGTACTTTTTTTTGTCAGTTTAACGCCTAAATCTTTAGAAAGTTTAGCCAATTCCTCATCGGATTTGGACCTTAGCGTTTCGATATTAAACATATAATCGTAAAAAGGGTAATTTTTATTTGTGTATCTGATAAGAATGAAAACCAGGAGGTTATCATTTTTAAAAAAGGTAATTACAATGCAAATCTACATTAATTTTTGAATTAAGCAAAAATTATTTTATTTTTGTAACCTATTGATAAGCTTTATATCAAGGATTTACCACTGAAGATGTTACAAAGAATACAGACAGTCTGGATATTTTTAGCCGTTTTAGGAGCCGTTTTCCTAAATATCACTGCGCAGGATTTTGATGTTCTGGGAGCCTATCTCACCATTAATGTTTCCACAGTCATATTAATTTTATTCGGGGTTTTAAGTATTTTTAGTTTCAGAAACAGAAAAAGACAGATTTTGCTGAACAACATCAGCATCATTATAAACGCTTTGTTGATTGGTCTTTTGGCGTATTGGCTGCTAAACTTATCCGGAGGAATTTCTATTCCTGAGAAGGGTATTGAGCCGGTTTTTCCATTCCTTTCTATAGTTTGTTTGCTGCTTGCAAATATGTATATCAGAAAAGATGAGAGGCTCGTAAAATCTGTAGACAGACTACGATAGACCTAGCGACGATTTTTTTGAGTGAGAACAGCTTCCTTTTTTGGAGGCTGTTTTTTTTATGCCTTCAAAGTAACAAGTTGCTAGATGAAAATACTTATTCTTAATTAACTTTACAAAATTAACCATAAAATTATGAAAAAATCTGGTGTTATTTTTCTTTTGATGTTACCATTAGTCGTGTTTTCGCAGGATATTTCCAAAGAAAGAATTGTAAATATTGTTTCAACTTTAGCTTCAGACGAAATGAAAGGCAGAAAGTTCGGAACGCAAGAAAATGATAGAGCTGCAGAATATATCGCTTCTGAATTCAAAAAAAATAATTTGGATTACTGTTTTGGAGATTCTTATTTGATTCCCTTTGAATATAAAGGAAAGAAAGGTTACAATGTTTGTGCTCTCAAGAAAGGTAAATCACAGGAAAGTTTAGCTTATTCGGCTCATTTTGATCATATCGGAACTAACAATAAAGAAGGCGATAATATCTACAACGGCGCAGATGATGATGCAAGTGGTGTTGCCACCGTGATTGGTTTGGCAGATTATTTCAAAGATAAAAAGACAGATTATTCGATGGTTTTCATGGCTTTCAATGCAGAAGAGATTGGATTGGTGGGCTCCAGAGCTTTATCGGAAAATCAAAACTTGAGTCCTGTTTTCGATAATATCAAAGCGCTTTTCAATTTCGAAATGCTGGCTACAGAATCTCAGTTCGGAAAAAATGCGGTGTTTATGACAGGCGATGAATTCTCTGATTTTGATGAATTGATTAATGCCAGCGCAGTGAACGGGTTGAAAGTTTATCCAGATCCATATCAAGGTCAGCAATTATTTTACAGGTCAGACAATGTCAATTTTGTTAAGAAAAAGATCGTCGCTCATTCTATTTCAACGGTAGATATGAATAAAGCAATGCATTATCACGCTGTGAATGATGATATTAATATTGTTGATGCAGATAATCTGACGAACATCATCAATAATTTTGCGAAGACGATTGAAAAATTGAACACGAAAAATTTCCAGCCGAAGTATAACGATAAAGTAAAATACGATTTCTAACGTCTTGATAAAGTAAACTATTTATTTTCCGTAATTTCGCATTTCAATTTTTTTCAATGAATTTATATCGACGAATTCTAAAATTTGCCAGTCCGCATCAGAAATATATCTACGCCAGTTTATTTTTTAATATTCTGTATTCTGTATTTCAAATTGCATCTTTAGGAACCATTTTACCGGTTTTAGGTATGTTGTTCGGAAGTGTAAAAATGGACGCCAATATTGTAAAACCAGTCTACGACGGCGATATCACCAACTTCTTCGGCTATGTGAAAGAATATTCTTATTATTTCATACAATCAGAAGTTAATGAAAGAGGTGCTTTGACGGTTTTGGCTTGGCTTTGTGTCATCACGGCATTTACATTTTTATTGAGAAATATTTTCCGATATTTTGGTGCCTATCTTTTGATTTTTTACAGAGTGGGCGTTACCAAAGATTTGAGAAGTGCCATGTATAATAAAGTTCTGGCTCTGCCTGTTTCCTTTTTTACAGAACAGAGAAAAGGCGATATGATGTCCAGAATGTCCAATGATGTTGGCGAAGTTGAAAATAATATTTTAGGAAGTTTGGTGGATCTTATCAACTCACCTTTTATGCTAATCAGTACCTTGGTGACATTATTTTATTTAAGTCCTCAATTAACGTTATTTAGTTTGATTGTCTTGCCAATAATGGGTACAATGATTTCGTTAATTGGGAAAAGCCTTAAAAAAGATTCTCACGAAGCGCAACACGAATTGGGAAATATTTTTTCTATTGTTGATGAAACTTTGAAGTCTTCTAAAATCATCAAAATCTTCAATGCAGAAAAATTATTGAGTAACAGATTTACCAATTCAATGTCAAAATGGATTAGTAATTCCGTAAGTCTTGGTCGTAAAAAAGAATTAGCTTCGCCGATGAGTGAGTTTCTTGGCGCTGTTACTTTCTTGATTATCACCTGGTACGGAGGGAAAGAAATCATCGTGAATCAAAGTATTCGTCCAGAAGATTTCTTGGTTTTCTTAGGGATATTTTTCCAAATTCTTCCTCCAATCAAGAGTTTGTCATCATCCATTTCTAATGTTCAAAAAGCAGAAGCGTCTTTGGTAAGAGTAATGGAAATTTTAGACGCTGATGTTCGTGTGGATGAGATTGCTAATCCAGTTCCAATCCACGATTTCAAGTCTGAAATTAATTTCAAAGATGTTGGTTTCTACTATAATCAGGATAGAACAATTATTAAAAATTTCGAACTTAAAATTCCGAAAGGAAAAACGGTTGCCCTCGTTGGACAAAGTGGAAGTGGAAAAACAACAATTGCCAATCTTCTGGCACGCTTCTATGATGTAACCGAAGGAAGTATCGAAATTGATGGAGAGAATATCAAAAATCTTAATTTAAAAGATTATCGCTCTCTTCTGGGAATGGTAACGCAGGAATCTGTTCTTTTCAATGATACGGTTTACAACAACATTGCAATGGGTAAAGAGAATGCGACGAGAGAAGAAATTATCGAAGCTTCGAAAATTGCCAATGCCCATCAATTCATAGAAAGTCTCCCAGAAGGTTATGATACCAATATTGGAGATGATGGAAACAAACTTTCCGGTGGACAGAAACAGCGGGTTTCTATTGCGAGAGCGGTTCTTAAAAATCCGCCAATTATGATTCTCGATGAGGCAACTTCTGCGTTGGATACAGAGTCAGAAAGATATGTTCAGGACGCATTGGAAAAAATGATGGAAAACAGAACATCTTTGGTAATAGCACATCGATTATCGACGATTCAGAAAGCGGATCATATTGTCGTGATGGAAAAAGGTGACATTATAGAGCAAGGTTCTCATCAGGATTTGATGGAAAAAGATGGAACTTACAGAAAGTTGGTTGAGCTCCAGAATTTTGATTAATTTCAATCGATGAATCCAATTCAGGAATATTTTTATCGGATTGATGAGCCTGCGAGAAGTTCTCTTCTATTTATCCGAGAAAAGATTCTGAATTCTGATGAACTGATTACCGAGACTTTCAGCTTTGGGCTTCCTTTTTTGAAATACAAAAAGAAAATGCTCTGCTATTTTTATTACAGCAAACAACATCAGAAACATTATCTCAGTTTTTATCACGGCGATAGAGTGGATTATCCCGAACTCTTGTCTGAAGGTAGAAAAAAATTCAAAATTTTGCTTTTGGATATGGATGAAGATTTACCAATGGAATTGATTTTTAATATTCTTGATGAGGTGAAGACTTATATCAAATAAATTTTTGATTTTAATTGAATTTTACCCGACTTCCAATCCGTTCTTCACAGGCAAACTCGGACTCAATAAAGTCACCTCACTCTTATTGTCTCCATAAACTCCAAGAACAAGACACTCGCTGAAGAAATTGGCGATTTGTTTCTTTGGGAAATTAACCACGGCGAGAATCTGTTGTCCCATCAGATCTTCTTTTTTATATAAAGCTGTTATTTGAGCTGATGATTTCCGGATTCCCAAATCTCCAAAATCGATTTCCAATTGATAAGAAGAATTTCTGGCTTTTTCAAAATCATTCACGGAAATAATGGTTCCAACTCTAATGTCGATTATCTCAAAATCTTGCCAAGATATTTCTGATTTTGTCATTGTTTTTTGTTTTAATGATGGTTATCATGTAAAGGCTTCGACAGGCTCAGCCTGACAGTCCAATTTGAACAAATAATACTAGAGATGTCTCACTGAGCTTGTCGAAGTGTTTGAGTTGTTAATTTTTTTCAGCAAAGTTTCAACTTCTTTTTTCTGTTCCAAATATTTTAATTGAAGTTCACTTCCTTCGCCCATTCTTCCATAATAAATCAAAGCTTTTTCGCCAAAGAAGTTTTTGTAATAATCGGAAAGTTCTGGAATCTGTGGAAAATTGGTATGAAATAACATTTCGTAGTAAGCCTGCCATTCGCGTTCGTTCTTGTCCATAATCATCATTTTTGGCGATTTCTGACGAACGTGCAGCATCTCGTGAGCCAGAAGATTAAGAACTAGTGTCAAATCAAAATCGAAAAGATTTCTTGGAATCATCACTTCCTGCATATCTCCGATTTCTCCATTAGCAGTCAATAAAATCGAGTTCTTTTCTAATTCTTCCCGAAAGCCGAATCCTAAAAAGTTTTCATCATCCAATTCGAATTCGTGGATTAGGAATCTTGCACCGTCTAGGATTTCGCCTGTTTCTTTGTAAGCGTTGAGGTTGAATTGTAATTGTTCGTAATTCATTTGTGTGTTTTTGGTTAAGGCTTTTTGTCGGGATTTTGATATGAGCAGAAGACGGAATAGACAACGATTTCTAAATTAAAAACTTCATAAATAATGATATAAGGAAATTTCTTGATATATGCTTCGCGGAATGGAAGTCTTTTGGACGGATAATGTAGAGGATTTCTTTTTATTTGATTGAGATATTTATCAATTTGATTTAAGAATTTCTGACCTAATCCTTTTTGTTTACTTTCATACCATTCTATCGCTTCTGCTAAATCATTTTCTGCGCGAGGCTTAAGAATTAAATTATATTTCATAATTTTTTGCTTAGCCTTTCTTTAACGTCTTCCCAAGTATGAGAAGGTGTTTCAGCTATTAAATGCTTTTCTCTGTCTTCATCCAATTCTTTATAAAAAGATTCGGGAATAACAGGTTTGGAAGCTTGTTCCGACGAAATAATCGCATTAAAAATCTGCAACATTTTATCGTCAGCTTGGTCGATAAAGTCGTGGATTTTTTTTCTGAGTTGAATGCTTGAGTCCATTTTGTGTTATTTGATGATTTCAAAGTTAATGAAATTCTGAATTTGTTTCGTGCTGATAATTTAAAACTAATTTTTGGGCTCAAATGTTCTGTAGAAGCTGAATCTGCGCCCCGACTTGAGTGGAGCTCTTTTTCTTTTTTGAATAAAAAAGAAAAAAGCGGGAGCCCTTCAGGATAAACTACAGGCGGATTAAGGCGCACAAAAATAATGAACAATAAAAAAATCGCACCTGAGAGATGCGATTTGATTGATTTAGAATTCCATATTGACTTCCAGTTTTTCTGCCAGAAGTTTGGAAACTTTTACTTTGAGTGGCTCGATATCGATGTTTTGCATCGCATCGTTGGCGAAAGCGTAAAGCAACAATGCTCTTGCTTCTTTCTTGGAAATTCCACGAGCTCTAAGGTAGAACATTGCGTCCTCGTTCAACTGTCCAACGGTACAACCGTGCGAACATTTTACATCGTCTGCAAAAATCTCCAGCTGAGGTTTCGTGTCGATAGTTGCGCCTTCGTCCAGCAAAATGTTGTTGTTCTGCTGATAAGCATTAGTTTTCTGAGCAATCTTGTTTACGAATACTTTTCCGTTGAAAACACCGTGCGAGTTGTCCTTGAAAATCCCTTTGTAATTCTGGTAAGACTCGCAGTTTGGCGTATTGTGATGCACTGCGGTGTGGTGGTCTACCAATTGGTCTTTTCCGATAATTGTGATTCCGTTCATAAACGAATTGATATTTTCTCCGTTGTGGATGAAATCCAGATTGTTACGAACTAATTTTCCTCCGAAAGAGAATGTGTTCACAGTCGTTAAGCTGTCTCTTTCCTGCTTCGCAAATGTGTGGTCCACAAGGTAAGAAGTGTCGCTATCGTTCTGTAATTTATGCCAATCGGTTTTTGCATTTAGATAAGTGAAAATTTCTGTAACCGAATTCGTTAGCACAAAAGATTCGTCCAGATTGTGATGACTTTCAATGATTTCTACTTTCGCTCCTTCTTCTACAATTAGTAAATTTCGGGTGTTGTAAAAAGTGTTTTCATTTTGATTTTGAGACAGATAGAAAATGTGAATTGGTTTTTCAATCACTACATTTTTTGGAACTCTCAGGAAAAATCCGAAGTTGCAGTAAGCTGAATTCAAGTTAGTGAAAGCCAAATCTCTGTTTGCAATCGTGTTGAAATATTGGTCGAAAGCTTCTTTGTGAGCAGAATCATTCAGTGCATAACCGAAAGATAGAAACTCTGCGTTGCCAATCGAAATCTTAGAAAATTCTTTGTGAAGTTTTCCGTTGATAAAGACAATTCTGTCAAAGTTTTCTTCGCCCAAATGAAGGGCATCCAATTGCTCTTTAGAGATATTATGCTCTTCTGTCGGAAAAAAGTTGTATTCTTTTTCCGTGATTTCTTTGAGATTGGTGTATTTATATTCCTCATCTTTTTTGGTAGGGAAACCTTTCAATTCAAAGTTTTGAAGGGCAGTTTTTCTGTCTTCATCCAAAAAAGAATGTTGAAGCGTTCCTAAGAAAGAAGAATGCGTGTTGATAGTTTGTTCAAATAAAGCCATTGTAATGGTTTGATTTTGTATCGATTAGAAGATTAAATGAAAACCGGATTAGTTTAAAAGCCAATCGTAACCTTTTTCTTCCAATTCCAAAGCCAAAGATTTATCTCCTGTTTTTATGATTTTTCCATCTGCCAAAACGTGAACGAAATCTGGCTGAATGTAGTTCAAAAGTCTTTGGTAATGCGTGATTAATAAAACTGCGTTGCCTTCATTTTTGAATCGATTCACACCATCCGCAACGATTCTCAACGCATCAATGTCTAATCCAGAATCGGTTTCGTCAAGAATTGCCAACTTCGGATTCAGCATCATCATTTGGAAAATCTCATTTCTTTTCTTTTCACCGCCAGAGAAACCTTCGTTCAGAGAACGAGAAAGGAAATCTTTTCTGATTCCTAATTTCTCAGAGTTTTCACGAATCAATGCCAACATTTCTTTCGCGCCCATTTCTTCCAATCCGTTTGCTTTTCTTGTCTCATTAAGAGCTGCTTTGATGAAATTGGTAACAGTAACACCAGGGATTTCCACAGGATATTGGAAAGAAAGGAAAATTCCTTTGTGAGCTCTTTCCTCAGGTGCGTCTTCGCCGATTTCTTCTCCTTCAAAAAGAATTTCGCCATCTGTTACTTCATAATCCTCTTTTCCTGCAATCACAGAAGAAAGTGTAGATTTTCCAGCTCCGTTCGGTCCCATAATAGCGTGAACTTCGCCTGGTTTTATTTCAAGATTGATTCCTTTTAAAATTTCTGCGCCATCTTCAATTTTGGCGTGTAAGTTTTTGATATTTAACATTTTAATTATATAAATTATCGCAAATTTTCTTAAATATTATATTTTAAAACATTAAGAATTTAAGTTAATTCTAATGTTTTTATTTCTTTTTAAGTAATTCAATAAATTGATTTAGATTAAGTTTTTCTATTTTCCTAAATTTCTTAATGTTGAAAAATTATCATTTTTTTATAGCAAAATATCAAGAATTTTCTCAATAGTTGCTACATTTTGTTCAACAATTTCACTTTCTCCGATTTTTACAATTCCGTTTTTGTCCAGAATTAAATTGCTTGGATAACTGGAAATATTCAGCTCGTCAATTTGTTTTTGGGAATTTGGAATGTGCTTGAAATTGTATTTGTATTTTTTCAAAAACGTTTCAACAGCTTT
Organism: Epilithonimonas hominis; assembly: GCF_003730015.1. Lineage (GTDB taxonomy): Bacteria > Bacteroidota > Bacteroidia > Flavobacteriales > Weeksellaceae > Epilithonimonas > Epilithonimonas hominis. Next base: position 52,725 of record NZ_RJTU01000072.1, read on the forward strand.
TTGATTTTCAAAAGTAATACTGATGAAATTCACTTTGTCGCCATATTTTTCTTTCAGATTATTTAAGGTCGGAAGTTCTTCGATACAAGGCGGACATCTCGTAAACCAAAAATTGATGAGTGTAGGTTTTCCATTGAGATAATCGTTTTTGAAATTTTTAGAATTTTCATCAACGAATTTCTCGATTTTAAATTTTGTGCCAATCAATTTTTTCAAATCTTCATAAGGGTCGATTCCATCAGGTGTGAGTGCACTGGTTCCAATTTTCACATAATTTATAATCGAATCTTTTTTGATTTCCGTTTTTAAAATGATTTCTTCAACTTTTCCGTGCTTGGCAACATTTTCTTTGATGGTTTTATATTTTTCTTCATCAAAAGGTTTTCCACCAAGTATTCTGTAATAGTTGTTTTGAGCAAAGCCATTGATGCTCAAAAATAATATAAAAAATATACACTTTAATTTGATATTCATATTGTTATGTTTTTTATGGCAGAATCTAACCAACGCTTCCTTCCAAAGAAATTTCCAACAATTTCTGAGCTTCGATTGCGAATTCCATTGGAAGCTTATTCAAAACTTCTTTACTGAATCCATTTACTATCAAAGCAATTGCTCTTTCTGTGTCAATTCCTCTTTGGTTACAGTAGAAAATCTGGTCTTCTCCAATTTTCGAGGTGGTTGCTTCATGTTCCAATTGTGCAGTCGGATCTTTGATTTCAATGTAAGGAAAAGTATGAGCTCCACATTCATTACCCATCAACAAAGAGTCGCACTGAGAAAAGTTACGCGCTCCTTTTGCAGTTGGCATTACTTTTACCAATCCACGATAAGAGTTTTGAGATTTTCCAGCTGAGATACCTTTAGAAATAATAGTTGATTTGGTATTCTTTCCGATGTGAATCATCTTCGTTCCTGTGTCTGCATATTGGTGCATATTAGTAACAGCGATTGAATAAAATTCTCCAACCGAATTGTCTCCTTTCAAAATACAGCTCGGATATTTCCAAGTTACAGCAGAACCTGTTTCAACCTGAGTCCAAGAGATTTTTGCATTTCTTTCACAAAGTCCTCTTTTTGTTACAAAATTGAAAACACCTCCTTTTCCTTCTTCATCTCCAGGATACCAGTTCTGAACCGTAGAATATTTGATTTCAGCGTCGTTCATTGCAATTAATTCAACCACTGCCGCGTGAAGCTGGTTTTCGTCTCTTGATGGCGCTGTACAACCTTCCAAATATGAAACATAACTTCCTTCATCCGCAATAACCAAAGTTCTCTCGAATTGTCCAGTTCCAGACTGATTGATACGGAAATAAGTTGATAATTCCATCGGACATTTTACACCTTTTGGGATGTAGCAGAAACTTCCGTCAGAAAAAACAGCGGAATTCAAAGCTGCGTAAAAATTATCACCTCTTGGAACTACTTTTCCGATGTATTTTTTTACCAAATCCGGATGTTCTTTGATAGCTTCAGAAATTGAACAAAAGATAATACCTTTCTCTTTCAAAGTTTCCTGAAAAGTCGTTTTTACGGATACTGAATCTACTACAATATCAACCGCAACGTTCGCTAATCTTTTTTGTTCCTCGATATTGATTCCCAATTTTGCGAAAGTCTTCAACAATTCTGGGTCCACTTCATCAAGGCTAGCCAATTCTGGTTTTGCCTTTGGAGCTGCATAATATCTGATGGCTTGGAAATCAGGTTTTTGGTATCTGATGTTGGCCCAATTTGGTTCTTCCATTTTTTGCCAGATTCGGAAAGATTCAAGACGCCAGTCGGTCATCCATTCTGGTTCTTCTTTTTTGGCAGAAATAGCACGAATGATATCTTCATTCAGACCAATCGGAAAATCTTCATACTCGATATCCGTTTCAAATCCGAATTCGTACTTTTTATTTTCTAAATCGACGCGTAAATCGTCTTCGGTATATTTAGACATAATTTTTATAAACTAAAAGATTCTCCGCAGCCACAGGTTCTTGCCGCATTTGGATTATTAAAAACAAAACCTTTCCCATTCAATCCTCCAGAATATTCCAGAGTTGTTCCTGCAAGATAAAGGATTGATTTTTTCTCGATGATTACGCGTACACCATTATCTTCAAAAATCTGATCGGTTTCGCCTTTCACATTGTCAAATTTCAGAACGTATTCTAGCCCGGAACAACCGCCACTTTTTACGCCCACTCTTATATAGTCAGTCTCAGGGTTGAAGCCTTCTTCAGTCATCAACTGAGCTGCTTTGGATTTTGCCTGATCGCTTACTTGTATCATTGTTTTTATTTAGACTGATTTTAGTCTACAAAAGTACGAACTAATTTCCGCATTCTCAAATCGACAACATCTATTTTGTTGATTTTAGTATTAGGAACTTATTCTATTGATGTTGAAATTCAATCAGTTGATGTTAAGGAAATTATAAATTTTACCAAATAGTGTTACTTCCGTTTGATTAAAAATTAACTTTGTTCGATTTTATCAATCAAAAAAAATAACTGATTTTGCAAATAATAAATTAACATGAAATTTTTAAAACTATTAGCTTTCATTTCGATGCCGTTTCTAATGGCGCAGCAAGGCACAAGATTTATTTACCAGGTTTCTATGACGCTTGATTCTACCAATGCAGAAAAGAAAACCGAACTTGCATATCTGGATTCAGATGGCAAAAAATCTTTTTTTTACGCAGAGAATGCATTGAAGAGAGATTCTATAATGGATAGAATGCGTACCACAAGAAATTTTGACAGAACGCAAATGCAGAATCTGAGAAGCAATATTAACTTCACCATCGAAAAGGATTTGTCCAATCAAAGCTTGGTATATAAATCCAGAATCGGAAGAGATCAATATTCTTATAACGAAAACCCATCTTTAAGTTGGAAAATCTTACCAGAAACTGTGAAGATAGGGGATTTTAAAACGCAGAAAGCAGAAACGACTTTCGGCGGAAGAACTTGGTACGCCTGGTTTACTCCAGAAATTCCTTTGCAGGATGGACCGTATAAATTTTCTGGTCTGCCGGGACTGATAGTGAAAGTTCAGGACTCGAAAGGCGATTATTCATTTGACCTGATGCAGACTAAAAAAATCGCTGAGATCCAGCAACCACAGGTTAGAGGACAATTCATCAATCTGCCGAAAAATAAATACATGGATATCGAGAAAAAATTCCAGAAGGATCCGGCAAGTTTCATCTCTGCGCAGCGAAATTCTGGAGGTGCGCCAGGAGGTTCGGGTGGAAATCGTCTGGGAATGGATCCAAAGCAGATGCAGGAAATGCAGAAAAGAATGGAAGCCGAAATTAAAAGTCGGAATAATCCGATTGAATTAAAATAAAAAATGTCCCGAGTTTGGGACATTTTTATTTATGCTTTTCTAATTGCCTTGATTTCTTCAATTTTTTCCTTGAAATAATCCTTTTTGTGAGGATGTTTTTCGGAGAGTATTTCGAAAGCTTTTATGGCTTTGGAATAAAGCTTCTGCTCAGCATAGAGTCTTGCCAGTGTTTCTGTCATCAGGTGTGAAATGTCATCCTTTTTCTCCTTGATAATAAAACTACTTTCCTCTTTTAACTGAGAAATTCTTGGATTATTTTCGATGAAATTGTCAATGATTTTTTCTTTAGCCTTTGCTGTATTTTCTTCTGCTTTTGGTCGGTCAATTTTCAGCCAGCTTTGCCACGTATTGATGAAAGTTCCAACATTACTTTCAGTTTGTAGTTCAACTTGTTGTGCTGGACTCTCGGGCTGAAGTTCCTGTTTTTCCTCAATTTTAGAAACATCATTTCCAAAAAAAGATACATTGAAAACAGGCCTTTCTGTTTCCGGAATTAATTTCTCTTCCGCAACTTCTTTTTTGTTTTCATTTATGTCAGCAGGTTCAGCAGGTTTAGGCGATGGCTGTATTTCTTGATCGATAAAATTTTTATCAGCTTTTTTAGATTCTGATTCAGGTTGTTTTCCGATTAAAGCATCCGGGATATGCGCATCGAAAACCATTGGTTTCCACTCTGTTTCATTAGAAATCGGCTCAATTATATCTAGCCCGCTTTCAGCAGAGAATTCATTAGCAACTTCAAAATTCTTAGTTACTTCAAAACTGACCTCATTTTCAGAATTTTTATGATGTTCAACATTAGAATCAGCGGTTGTTTTTTCTATTTCTGTAATTTGAAAAGCTTGCGTATTCTCAAAGCTAATGGAATTTTCATTTTCGATTTCCAATTCTTTTTCCGCTAACTGTTCAGCAAAAAATGTCTTTTTTTCTGTTTCGAAATTTATATTTTCACTCTTCGAATCTACAACTTTTGGAGATTGTAGATTTTGTTTTTTAGGCGGATTGAGATAATCCAAGTGATTTTTCGGAACAGAAAATTTCACTTCAGGAAGAAAATCCTGAATGCCACTAAAACTGATGTCTTTAGAAGAAACTTCAGGCTCAGATTCTTGTTTTCCAGCAATATTCTCAACTTTAGTTTCTTGTAAAGTTAAAATGTCTTCAATATGTTTCGGTTCAGAAATCGACTCTTCAGAAGGATTTTCGTCGATGATGATTTGAGTATTAACAGTTTTAGTTTCCTCTATTAGAACCAGTTGCCCGGATTCTTTCGAGGCATCTAAATCAACTTCCGAAGATTTTTCTTCCAAGAAATTTTCCTCGCCATCAAAAAGTAATCGGTTTTTTTCTCCGTTAACCAAAATAAAATCCTCTGTCAGTATTTCTTCCTTTTCAATGATGTTATCTACATCGAATTTATTCAGTACAGAACTGTTATCCGTATTTTCGATTTCAGCAATCAGTTCTGGACCAGCAGGTTTTGAATCTTCAGTGGGTTGTTCATGGATTTGATTATCAGTGTTTTCCTGTTTAATGGTTGAAGCGGAAACAAGCGCTTTATTTGTAATTTTATCTGAGTTAAGGAATTGATAAAGAATCTTTTTGTCTGTTGTATATGCTGCAGTTCTGGACAGATTTTCTTTGTAGTTTTCTGGTTTATACAGGTTGATTCCGTAGAGATAAAGTGCTCTTATACTCTGTGCATAAGGCATCTGAGCTGACTCCGACTCCAGGATTCCAAGATCCGCTTCGGTTATGATCTGCGGATTTTTTATTAATTCTAAAACTCTAGCATTCATTATCTTACCAATTGGCTACAATGTCGTTAAAAATTTTGTTAATGATCCTTTCGTTTACAATTTTTACCTGAGCAGTTTCAATGCTATTAAGATCCAGATCACTGTTGAAAACCGCTTCATCACTATATGTTTTGTCAAAACTCAGTTTTGGGTCAATATTATTTTCGTAATGCACTTTAACGGTAATTGTTAGTTTGTTTTGCTGAGCCTGAACAATGTTTCCGGTGTTTGTAGTAGTCGCGGCTCCAACACTAGTTGGCGTGATATTATAATCTGTGATTTCACCTTCAATCAAAAGGTCAGGTTTATCAACAGCACCTTTTAAAGTTGTTCTCTGAAGGAAACGGTTTTGCAAGGCTACCGTAAAATCCTGACTCAGGCTCGGGAGGTTGTTGGCTGCATTATTTGGAAAAGTATTGATTTTCACAGTTTTCATTTCAGGACTCAATGATGAGCCTGAAAAATTGTAACAATTCGTAAGAATAAGTAAAAGTAAGAAAAGAGAAAAAATTACAATTCTTTTCTGAATTCTTGCTTTTGACTTCTGACTTCTGACCATTTAATCTTCTAAATTATATTGTTTTATTTTTCTGTAAAGCGTTCGCTGAGAAATCCCCAGTTCATCTGCTGCTTTGTTTCTTCTGCCTTTGTGTTTTTCCAAAGCTTTGATAATCAAATCTTTTTCATTGTTCTGAAGCGATAGAGATTCAGGCTTTGCTTCTTCTATTTCAATATCTTCTACATCGTTAAAGTGGTGATCATCTTCTGAAACGATAGTGGGATGATGCACCTCATTCTGATTATTATTTTCAAAATAAAGTAAAGAATTCGGGTTAGATGTCTGTGCTTCGGGTGTATAGATCCTACTGATTAGATTTTTTTCCTGAGAACTCAAATCTGCATTACCTCTGTTCTTTATGAGCTCCGAAGTTAAGGATTTTAAATCATTAATGTCATTTCGCATATCGAAAAGGATTTTATACATAATCTCTCTGTCCGAACCAAAGTCAGAGCCGGAACTACCAGTGTTGTTTTTTTGAACAACAACCGGAAGATTTGAATTCATCGGTATATATTCTGCTAACTTTACAGAATTGATTTCTCTGTTCTGTTCCACAACTGTCATTTGCTCAACTAAATTTCGAAGTTGACGAACGTTTCCTGGGAACGCATAATTTTCGAGATAAGCAACTGCATCGTCTGTCAACTTGAGTTCTGGCATTCTGTATTTCTCAGCAAAATCTATTGCAAACTTTCTGAATAACAGATGGATGTCGCCTTTTCTTTCTCGCAAAGCCGGCATATCAATCTGAACCGTATTCAGTCGGTAATACAAATCCTCTCGGAAACGTCCATCGGTAATAGCTTTCATCATATTGACATTGGTTGCAGCTACGATTCTGACATTGGTTTTCTGAACCTGGGAAGAACCCACTTTCATAAATTCTCCACTTTCCAAAACTCTCAAAAGACGAACTTGCGTTTGCAAAGGCAATTCTCCAACTTCATCCAAGAAAATAGTTCCGCCGTCTGCGACTTCAAAGTATCCTTTCCTGGTAGAAGTTGCGCCTGTAAACGCTCCTTTTTCGTGTCCGAAAAGTTCAGAATCAATCGTTCCTTCCGGGATTGCGCCACAGTTGACAACGATGTAAGGCTGATGTTTTCTTCTAGATTCTGAGTGGATTATTTTTGGGATAAATTCTTTCCCGACGCCACTTTCTCCGATGACGAGTACGGAAATATCCGTTGGCGCCACCTGAATCGATTTTTCCAAAGCACGATTAAGTGCAGGGAAATTTCCGATGATGCCGAAGCGGTTTTTTATAGATTGTAAGTCTGCCATTGTTTTAATTTTTGTCCGAAGTCCGAAGATGGAAGTCGGAAGATTTTGAATTTGATTTTTTTTTTAATTAAAATTTTACAGTTCTGCAATCTGCTTTCTGTAAACTTTGTTGAAATGGTGCGTGTAGCCTTCCAACATTATTTTGCCTTCGTCATAAGACTTCAAGGCAAGATTTTTCAAATCCAAATAATCTTTGTTTCTTATTTTGGAAACTTTACTCTTAAAATAAATATTCTCCGCAAAATCGTAAACTTTGCTTTGTTTCTCGAAGTTTTCTAAGGCTTTGTCGTATTGATTTAATTCAAAATAAGTGACGCCTAATTGATAATGGTCGTAAAGTCCAAAATTGTAATCTTTGGTTTTGAAAAGATTATCCAAAATCTGAATCGCTTTTTCTTTCTGATTCAGAGCACTGTAGCAGATTGCTTTTACAACGTATAAGTTGTAGTCTCCATTTTTGGAATGACCAATATTTTCAGGGTAATATTTTTCTAACTCATCAAAATCAGCAATGGCACCTTTATAATCTCTTAGAAACTGATACTTGCACCAAGCACGATATCCTAAATGTTCTTTAGGGTTAAGTTCAACCGCTTTGTCAATTAATGCTTTCCAAGTAACAAAATCGCCAGTCTTTAAATATGGAACTGATTTTTCAAAATATGCATCATCATAAGTCGGACAAATTTCTATGGCTTTGTCAAACGCTAGTTGTGATAAAGAAAGGCCTTGAAACTCGCCTGCCTGATTAGAAATTTCGCACGCTTTCCTGCAATTTTCTTCTGTGAAAATACTGCAATTGACCTGTGCGGAAATTTGAGAATATACCGCAAGAAAAATTAAGCTAAGGTAATACTTCTGAAACCTTTCCATCGGTAATTTTGTAAGTTAAATATTGGTAATAGTCTAATTTTGTTCCTCTACTTTCTTTTGGGAACCAACCGTTTAAAGATTTGGTGAAATTTAAAAGCTTTATAGAAAAATCTTTATCAAAATTTTCTTCCTGATAATGTTCATTCATCTGCTGAACACGAAATAATCCTGTTTTTCCTTCACAATTGACAACAAATCGAATAGTGATGTAACCATTTGTTTTTTTTGAGGAAGTAAAATTTAATTTTTCCAATTCCTCAATGATTGCAATCTTCTCTCCTTTATATTGGTAACCTTTTGAATCATTATAATACTGTATTCCATAATCTTTATCCATACATCTTTTGAATTTTGGATTGTCAATGTTTTTATCAAATACAATATCTCCAATTTGATTTGGATAAACGATTACACTTTTCTCAGACTGACAACTGAAAAGTATTGGTAGTAGTGAGATAGTGTAAAAAAGATTTTTCATTTTGTTCTTAGCTCTTCAGTATTTTTTAATCAGAATTATAAAATTTGAATTCTACAAAACCGTTTCCCCCAAAAGCGTTCCCTGCGTATTTCCGTGAACGAAAACGGAAACAATGTCACCAATTTTCTGTCCTTCCAACATATCGAAAACGCATACAGCATTTTGAGAATTTCTGCCTTTCCATTGGTTTTTATTCTTTTTGGAAACACCTTCAATCAGGATTTCGTGGACTCTGCCGACATAAGAAGCCATTCTTTTTTTGGATAATTCGCCTTGCAAAGCAATTACTTCTGCCAAACGTCTTTGCTTGACATCTGCAGGAATATCGTCTTCCATTTTTTTGTGAGCAGGCGTTCCTGGTCTTTCGGAATAAGCAAACATATAGCCGTAATCGTATTCCACTTCTCTCATCAGTGATAATGTATCTTGGTGATCTTCCTCAGTTTCTGTACAGAATCCAATGATCATATCTTGAGAAAAAGAAATGTCTGGAACGATTTCCTTAGCTTTTCTGATTAGATCCAAATATTCCTGACGCGTGTGTTGACGGTTCATCAAGTCAAGGATTCTGTCGCTTCCACTTTGAACAGGCAAGTGAACGTATTTGCAAATATTATTGTGTTTTGCCATCACTCGGAAAACATCCAAACTCATATCTTGAGGATTGGAAGTAGAGAATCGGATTCTCATATTTGGAACTGCAGTTGCAACCATTTCCATCAATTGAGCGAAATTTACAGCTGTCAATTTCTGCATTTCGGTAGCTTTTGCGAAATCCTTTTTTGGACCACCGCCATACCATAGGTAAGAATCAACATTTTGACCAAGAAGGGTGATTTCTTTATAACCATTATTCCAAAGGTCAAGACATTCTTCTATGATAGAATGCGGATCACGGCTTCTTTCTCTTCCTCTTGTAAAAGGAACAACACAGAAAGTACACATATTATCGCAACCTCTTGTAATGGTAACAAAAGCTGTAACGCCATTTCCACCAAGACGAACCGGATTGATGTCTGCGTAAGTTTCTTCTTTTGAAAGGATTACGTTGATAGCATCTCTTCCGTCATCAGTTTCTTTCAAAAGATTGGGTAGGTCTCTGTAAGCATCCGGACCAACCACCAAATCTACCAATTGTTCTTCTTCTAAGAATTTGGTTTTCAGTCTCTCAGCCATACAGCCAAGAACACCGACGGTAAGGTTTGGTTTTTCCTTTTTAAGATTTTTGAATTGAGCGAGACGCATACGAACCGTTTGCTCTGCCTTCTCACGGATAGAACAAGTGTTAAGCAAAATCAAATCTGCTTCTTCCTGCTTCAAAGTCGTGTTGTAACCTTGCTCGTTAAGAATAGATGCAACAATCTCAGAATCAGAGAAGTTCATCTGACAGCCGTAACTTTCTAAAAACAGTTTCTTACCATTTTCTGGTCTTTCTGCAATAGCAAAAGCTTCTCCTTGTTTGGTTTCGTCTATATATTTTTCCTGCACTACATTTATATTTAAAGCTCAGTGTTTTAAAAATCCAATGCTGAGTGAACTTTGAACCTAAAACTTAGAACTGTTTAAGTCTGCAAAGATACAAAATATTGTGACAGAATGGCAGATAATGATCAATCATTAAATAAACTTTTATCAATCATGTGTGAGAAAACAATAAAATGAATTAGTAGAATTATTATTAATATCAAATGTTCCCTCAGACGTTAAAATATATAGAGAAACTCGTAGTGCATTATTAAA